>CAYWRQ010000016.1:0-29844 GCA_964460915.1 uncultured Oscillospiraceae bacterium | reverse complement strand
AGCCTCCTGCATGTTATGCCTAAAGAAATTTACACACAAATTCGGACTTGACTCTCGAAAGTTTTTTGCCCCGCTTATTGTGAACAGCAAATCCTTGCAGAGTCTGCCCGAAAACACGACCATCGCGCAGAGCGATGGGGTTCTGTTTTTTACTGTCTGACGGAAACAATGACAGGAAAGTTTTTGCCCAGCTTTTTTCAAAAAGCTGGAAAAAAGGGAGTGGATGTGGTAAAATATAGGGTACAAATTATTTTGAAGGAGATTTTTCAGGGAGAAGAGTTTGTCTGCCTGAAAAAGACACTTGTCATGTCTATTTTTGATGCTTTTGCGAGAATTGAAGCTGAAAAAAAGGAAAGGGCCGCTGCCGGGTCGGTGCCCAGCTGGCTGGTAGTGGGGCTGGGAAACCCGGACAAAAAATATGACCGCACCCGCCATAATACGGGATTTATCTGTATCGATCAGATGGCGGCTCAGCTTGGGACGCCGATCATCCGGAAAAAGTTTGACGCCATGACGGCGGAAACGAAAATTGCCGGGGAATGGGTACTGCTGATGAAGCCGCAGACTTTTATGAACCTGTCGGGCACTGCGGTCGAAAAGGCAGCATCCTTCTATAAAATCCCGCCGGAGCATATCCTCGTGATTTTTGACGATATTTCCCTGCCGGTTGGGAAGCTCCGTATCCGCCGTAAGGGCACCCACGGCGGCCATAACGGGATCCGTAATATTATCGACTACCTGCAGACAGACACCTTCCCCCGCATTAAGGTCGGGGTCGGCGGAAAGCCCCATCCGGATTATGATCTGGCGGCCTGGGTTCTGTCGAGTTATACGGAGGACGAGATGAAGGAAATCCATGCTGCTGCGGAGAAATGCCTCGCGATCACGGAGCTGATTATAAAAGGCGAGTTTGAGCAGGCAATGAGCAGATATAATGGCTGAGAGGCCGTAAAACCGGAGGGAGAAAAAAGATGTCTGTTCCTAAATATTATGAATTTTATAAACCGTTATTGGATTTCCTGAGAGATGGGCAACTGCATACTTTTAAGGAGATACGGCCTGCGATGGCATCATATTTTCATTTGGGCACAGAAGAACTAGCCGAAATGCTGCCGAGCGGACGGCAGACGGTATTTCGGAATCGTGTTGGTTGGTGCAGTACCTATTTAAAAAAGGCTGGATTGGTCGAAAGCCCTACCCGTGCGGCCTTGCAGATTACGGCGGAGGGGCAAAAAGCGCTCCAGTTAAACCCCGAAGGCTTTGGGAATGAGTATCTGCTACAATACGAGAGTTTCCGGGAATTTCAAAATCTATCGAAGACTGTTTCTGTGGAAAAATTGCCGAGTACAGCTAATTTACCTGTTGATGAAGATACCCCCGATGTCTTGTTGGAAAAGTCCTATCAAAAGATTGTGAAGGAACTCGCAGATAATCTCTTATCGGAGGTTATGGAGCTTTCACCTAAGGCTTTTGAACATATGGTAGTTTCCCTGATTGCAAAGCTGTATGGTACGTCGGAAAC
The DNA here is from genome assembly GCA_964460915.1 of uncultured Oscillospiraceae bacterium. Taxonomy (GTDB): domain Bacteria; phylum Bacillota; class Clostridia; order Oscillospirales; family Ruminococcaceae; genus Faecivivens. The sequence goes on along the minus strand of CAYWRQ010000016.1, from coordinate 28,322 downwards.
ATCTGGTTATTTAACTCCGTATACCGGTGATGAGGGGATCGACGGCATTGTCAAGGAAGATAAACTCGGTTTCAGCCTAATTTATATCCAAGCAAAGCAATGGGCGCCAAGCCACCCGGTCGGAAGGCCAGATATCCAGGCATTTGTCGGAGCGATTGCGGGTAGAGGTGGAAAAGGTTTGTTTGTGACAACTGGAATATTTTCCAAGCCGGCGATTGATTACGCGGATAACCGGCATATCATTTTGGTGGATGGGGAAAATCTCGCCAATCTGATGATCGAAAATGATTTCGGCGTTACAGTTAGGAGAAAACTAGAGTTAAAATCGATTGATACAGACTTCTTTCACGATTATAAGGAAGATGCAGATACATAATAAATGAGCCGCTTTTGAAAATAGGAGGAGGGGAAGGTTACCTTGAAACTGTTTACGGCAGTTGCACATAATCTGGAAAGCTATGGCCGGATGATACAAAATGTCCGTCTGAAAAATACACCTTTTCTCTGCGTCGGCCTGTCGGCTATTCATAAAGCCCATTTCCTTTATGCGGCGTCGGAGGATATCGACCGGCCGATATTGGCACTGTGCCAGGACGATCTGGCGGCGGCACGGCTGGCGGCCGATATCAACGCCATGGCCGGGAACGATAAGGAGATCGCGTTTCTCTACCCCTCCCGGGACTTTTCCTACCGCCAGATGGAGGGTATCTCGACGGATTATGAGCAGCAGCGGTTGGGCGTCCTTTCCCGCATCCAGGCAGGAGAGCTGCCGATTGTCGTGGCGTCCGCCGCGGCGGCCTGCTCTAGGACAATCGCACCGGAGGACCTGAAAAAAGGGACCTTCCGGATCAGCACCGATCCGGAGAAAAACGAACCGATGACGATGGAACAGCTGGCGAAACGGCTCCTTGCATCGGGCTATGTGCGCCGCCCGCAGGTGGACGGCATCAGCCAGTTCTCCGTCCGCGGCGGTATCGTCGATATCTTTTCGCCGAAGGAAAGCTACCCTGTCCGCATCGAGTATTGGGGAGACGAGATCGATACCATCTCCTTTTTCGAACTGGACAGCCAGCGGCGCACCGAACCGCTTGAAACGCTGTCCATCACCCCGGCAAGAGAGGTGATCTTCGGGGAAGGACAACTTATCGAAAAGCTGGAGCAACTGATTAGAAGCCTCGGCAGCCGGAAACAGACGGCCCTGGCCAAGGAAACGCTCCAAAAGGACCTCGACCGGCTTCAGTCCGGGCTGGATTTGGACAGCTATGATAAGTATTTCCCGCTGACCGGGAAAATTCACTGCCTGCTGGATTATTTTGACGACGCGGCCGTTTTTATCAGCGAGTACACCGACGTCAAGGAGACGCTGCGTGCCCAGTGGTGGCAGTATCAGGAGGATATCAAGACGCTGCTGGAGGAAGGGCAGCTCTGCAAAGGGCTGGACAGCTTTATGGTCAGCCCGGAACTGCTGGAACAGACCCTTTCCGATCACCGGAGCGTTTATCTGGAGACCTTTGCCCATGGCGGCTTTGGGACGCTGCGGGATGTGATCAACCTTTCTCCGCTGCAAAATTCCGGCTGGAACGGGGATTTAAAGCTGCTCAAATCCGACCTCGACCCGCTGATCGAGCAAGGATACTGCTGCTGTGTCTTCGCCGGAACCGATAAAGCGGCGCAGAACCTGGCGGCGGATCTTGCCCGGATGGGGCTGCCGGCCAGCTATGAAAAAGACTTGAAAGCCATGAAATACCGGAAGGTTTTTGTCCTTTCGGGGACGCTGTCGACCGGCTTTGAATACCCCGATATCAAGTTCAGCCTGACGACGACGGCCCGTTCCTATTCCCTGCCGGCCAAAAAGGCGAAAAAGCGCAAGGGAGAGGAAATCCGTTCACTGTCCGACTTAACCGTCGGGGACTATGTTGTCCATGTCACCCACGGCATCGGCATCTTTGACGGCATCCATAAACTGGAAATTCAGGGCGTTACGAAGGATTATATCAAGATCAAATATGCCGGGAGCGATATTCTCTATGTACCGGTTACCCAGCTGGATTTGGTGTCGAAATACATCGGCCCCCGGGATGAATCCCATGTTAAGCTGAACCGTCTCCACTCGACCGAATGGCAGAAGACCCGCCAGAAGGTCAAAAAAGCGGTCGATGAAATGGCGGATGAACTGATTGCCCTGTATGCCAAAAGGATGGCGGTCAAAGGGTACGCCTTCTCCCCCGATGACGAGATGCAGCGGGACTTTGAGGAACATTTTGAGTACCAGGAAACCGACGATCAGCTTCGCTGTATCAAAGAAATCAAAGAGGATATGGAAAAGCCGGTGCCGATGGATCGGCTGCTCTGCGGCGACGTCGGGTTCGGGAAGACGGAGGTCGCGCTGCGGGCGGCATTTAAGTGTGTACTGGACGGCAAACAGTGCGCTATCCTCTGCCCGACGACGATTCTTGCATGGCAGCATTATCAGACACTGATGGCGCGGATGGGAAATTTCCCGGTCACGATTGAGCTGCTCTCCCGGTTTCGGACGCCGAAGGAGCAGAAGGACGTCATGAACCGGCTGGAAAGAGGGCTGGTGGATGTGGTAGTCGGCACCCACCGGCTGGTATCGAAGGATGTAAAATTTAAGGATCTGGGGCTTGCGATCATCGACGAGGAGCAGCGCTTTGGCGTCGCCCATAAGGAGCGGTTTAAGGAGATGCTGGCGTCGGTCGATATCCTGACCTTGTCGGCGACCCCGATCCCCCGAACGCTGAACATGGCGATGAGCGGTATCCGGGACATGAGCGTCATCGAGGAGCCGCCGCAGAACCGCCACCCGATCCAGACCTATGTCTTGGAGCATGACACCGGCGTGGTGATTGAAGCACTGCGCAAGGAACTGCGGCGCGGCGGCCAGGCCTATTATCTGCACAACAATACCGAAACGATCGATGCCTGCGCCGGAAAAATCCAGCAGATGATTCCCGAGGCGCGGGTTGCCGTCGCTCATGGGAAGATGAGCGAGGACGCGCTGTCACGGGTTTGGAAACAGCTGATGGAACAGGAAATTGATATCCTGGTCTGCACAACAATCATCGAGACGGGCGTCGACGTCAGCAACGTCAACACCCTGATCATCGAAAATGCCGACCGGCTGGGGCTTTCCCAGCTGTACCAGCTCCGCGGTCGGGTCGGGCGCAGCAGCAGGCGCGCCTACGCCTACTTTACCTTCCAGCGGGGCAAGGTGCTCAGTGAAGTCGCCGCTAAGCGGCTGTCGGCTATCCGGGAGTTTACCCGGTTCGGCTCCGGTTTTCGCATTGCCCTGCGCGACCTTGAGATCCGCGGCGCCGGGAACATCCTCGGCACCCGCCAGCATGGGCATATGGAGGCGGTCGGGTATGATATGTACCTGCGGCTCCTTTCGGAGGCTGTGGCGGAAAAACGGGGCAAGGCGCCGGAGGTCCGCTCGACGGCCGAATGTTTGGTGGATATCCAGCTGGATGCCCATATTCCGGAGACGTACATCGACAACATCTCCCAGCGGATCGACATCTACCGGAAGATCGCATCTATCCGGACAGAGGACGACAGCGTCGATTTGATCGACGAGCTGATTGACCGTTTCGGAGAACCGCCGGCTGCGGTCAAGGGACTGATCGACGTAGCGCTGCTGCGCAATACCGCCGCCCAATTCGGCTTTAAGGAAATCACCCAAAAGGGCCAGTCGCTTCATCTGATTCCGGAAAAGCTGGATGTCAATGTGGCGGCAATGCTCAATATGGGGCTGAAGGGACGTTGTATTGCCGTTTCGGGCCAAACTCCGTATATCGGGGTCAAAATTCAGGGCGGCGCGATGGAAACGCTTCGCGATATTATGAAGACGCTCCGGGATTTTCGAGACGGCGATATGATGGAAAAGCTGATGGGGCAAAAATAAAAGCCCGCAGCCGGGCGCGTTTTGAAATAGAAAACATGGAGGAATTTTAGATGGAGTACATCTACGCAGATTTTGCCGCAGAACAGGCGGCGGCACTTTTGGGCATCGACAGCCCGACCGGCTTCACCGCAAAAGCGGCACAGTGGGTCGTGGATGCGTTTGCAAAGCTTGGGTTTGCGGCCCGCCTTACCGGGAAAGGCGGTGTTCTGATTGACCTCGGCGGAGAGGATACGGAGGATGCATTGCTGCTGGAGGCGCACGCCGACACGCTGGGCGGAATGGTCGCAGAGGTTAAAGGGAACGGCCGCCTGCGGATTACCGGGCTGGGCGGCCTGAACCCCAACAATGCCGAGGCGGAAAACGTCCGGGTGTACACGAGGAACGGAGGAGTCATCGAAGGGACCTGCCAGCTCTGCGACGCTTCGGTCCATGTTAACACCGACTATTCGACGACTGAGCGCACCTTTGATACCATCGAGGTGGTGCTCGATGCGCAGGCCGATACGGCAGAGGAAACAAGGGCGCTCGGGATAGAAACGGGCGATATCGTCGCTTTCGAGCCGCGCACCCGCATCACCGAAAGCGGGTACATCAAGAGCCGGTTTTTGGACGATAAGCTGTCGGTCGGCATCCTGCTGGGGCTGGCAAAATATATACGGGACGGCGGGATCGTGCCCAAACGCCGGGTTTATGTTCATGTGACGGTCTATGAGGAAGTGGGGCACGGTGGCTCCGCTTCGGTTCTGGCAGGCATTACCGAGGCGATCTCGGTCGATATGGGCTGTGTCGGGGAAGGGCTTTCCTGCACCGAAAGGATGGTTTCGATCTGCGCCAAGGATTCCGGCGGCCCATATTCCTATGAGGTTGTCGGCAAGCTGATTGCGGCGGCAAAGGCCGAGGGAGCGGACTACGCGGTCGATATCTATCCAAAATACGGCAGTGATGTGGAGGCGACCCTGCGGGCGGGGTATGATATCCGCCACGGCCTGATCGGCGCCGGGGTTTACGCTTCCCATGGCTATGAGCGCAGCCATTTAGACGGCGTTTACAATACGCTGAAGGTGCTCAAAGGCTATTTGGAGATATAAGGCAAGAGGACAAACCGTTCCTTGAAAAGGCAAGTCGTTGTGCATTATGTAGGGAACGGTCTTGACCGTAACCGCATTTTGGAAACAATCTATAGACAACATAAACAGAGCCATTTTTGACAGGAAAGGAGATGTTCCACGTGGAACAATTCAGCTGCTACACCCCTACCAAAGTAATTTTCGGCAAAGACACCCAGTCACAGGTTGGCGAGGTCATCAAGTCCTACGGTTTTAAGAAAATCCTGTTCCATTACGGCAGCGGCAGCATCAAAAAGAGCGGCCTTTACGACCAGATCATCACGTCCTTAAACGCCAGCGGCATCGAGTTTGTCGAGCTGGGCGGCGTACAGCCGAACCCGAAGCTTTCCCTCTCCCGCAAGGCCGCACAGCTGTGCATCGATGAAAAGGTCGAGATGATCCTCGCGGTCGGCGGCGGGTCGGTACTGGATTCGGCCAAATCGGCAGCGGCGGGCGCCGCAAACCATTGCGACCCTTGGGAGTTCTCCTCCGGGGCGCGTAAGCTGGAAAAATCCCTGCCGGTGGGCGCGGTTCTGACGATTTCGGCGGCGGGCAGCGAGATGAGCAATTCCTGCGTCATTACCAACGAGGACGGCTGGCTGAAACGTGGCTTTGGGAGCGATTTGAACCGCCCGCTGTTCGCCATTATGAATCCGGAACTGACCTACACCGTCAGCAAATACCAGACCGCCTGCGGCATTACTGATATTATGATGCACACGCTGGAACGGTATTTCTGCATGAACGGGGACGTCGCCCTGACCGACCGTCTGGCGGAGGGCCTGCTGAAATCGGTCATCGAGGCGGGCAGCATTGCCATCGAAAACCCGGAGGACTACGAAGCACGGGCGACGCTGATGTGGGCGTCTTCCCTCTCTCACAACGGCCTGACCGGGAATGGGCGGGATTATATGATGCGCTGCCATCAGCTGGAGCATGAGCTTTCCGGTATGTACGACCGGATTGCCCATGGAGCGGGCCTGGCGGTGATCTTCCCTGCCTGGGCCAAGTACATCTACAAAAATGAAAAGGCACTCCCCCTTTTCTGCCAGTATGCCACCCGCGTCTGGGACATCGAGATGAACTTTGAGCATCCTGAACGGACAGCCCTCCAGGGCATCGAAGCGACCGAGCGTTTCTTTCAGAGCATTGGTATGCCGGTGCGGCTGTCGGAACTGGATGTCGATGATGCAAAGCTGGATGAAATGGCGGAAAAGTGCACCTTCTTTGGGAAACGGGTGCTGAAGGATTACATCCCGCTGGGCAAGAAGGAGATCATGGATATCTACCGGATTGCGCTGTAATAAAAAGAAAAATCAGATGAAAAAACATTGTAGCAGGATGTAGCTTATGCTATAATAAAAGTGCGTGTACAGGATCCGGGAAGAGCCTATATACGCACTTTTATATTATATGGGGGTAACAAAATGGAAAAAATGAGAGCCTGGGTCTTTATAGCGGCCCTACTCGTACTCCTTGGCGGGTGCGCAGCGAAGGGAAACGAGGAGCCTGCCGGAGACGCGGCTCCCGCACCGTCCCAGTCGTCTGTGGAGCCTGCTAAGCCGTCTGCTTCTGAGGGAAAGGGAGCGGAGGACGGCGAACCCGAACAGCCGGGGGATGTGGCAGAATTAGACGCCGGCGAAGCGAAAGAAAAGGTGGAGGTCACGCTGGAGGAGGCCGTCGCCATGGGGCAGCAGGAGGCGGACAAGTACTACGATCATCTGCGGCTCACCGAGATCCACAGCTATGACAACGACGCCGACCGGAGTATGACGGCCGGTGAGGACGGCGCAAGGGAATGGTGGTACGTCAACTTTGCAAACGAAGAGCTGAATTATGTCAGCATCATGATTTCGGGCGGGGAAATGGTCGTCAACGCCTTTGACGAGAACGCAAACAACGGGCTTTTTGATCTGTCGGAGGTGCAGCTGACGGCAAAGGAAGCGGTCGAAAAGGCAAAACAGCTCGGCCTGCGCGGCGGGAACCCGAAAAATGAAGAGGAATGGGTTTCCGGGTATAATTTCAAGCTGTCCTATGGTTCGCTGATCCAGTCACCGGACGATATCCGCCTGTTTTTCGAGGTGATCGGCATTTCACCGGACGGGAATTTCGCCGAAGTCGATTTTGACGGGATGACCGGGGAGCTGCTGCTGGCGCAGGAGCAGGTGGAAGACGAAAAAGGGAATGTGACGTGGAAGATATTCGCCTGATTTTATCATGTAGATAAGAGAAAAATAATACTTTTATTAGAATATATGATAGGTTGTTATTTACAAACATTCTTTTTTTGCAAAGTACAGTTGTTATTTTTCCTTTTTTCGTGTATACTAATATATGGATTTTATGCGATTGATATCATTTAAAGGTGAATATATTATGGATCGTTACATAAAAAAGAACTCCTCGATAAATTGGAATTTTATAGTTATGGTCATGCTTTAGAAATATTATCAGAAGCATTTTCGGAAGAGTGGGAAGATATCCAAGAAAGTCTTTCGTTTTTGAAAATTACCAAAAAGGATTTATTAGAGCCTGGCGGAAATGAGACTGCAATCCCTAAAAAATTTGATGATGTATTATATCCTCTCGGCTGGCGTGAAATAAGAATTACTGGAGATCTTCTAGTTAAACTTTATCCTCGTGGAAAAGCACGCGGACGTTTTTCATCGAATCCTTTTGATGAAAAAACAATTAAAGATTATATTGATAGATATAATATAGATTTTATAAAAGGAAAAGTTGCATTTGATTTAGAATGGAACAGTAAGGATCAGACGTTTGATCGAGATTTACTAGCTATGCGGACTTATTTTGACTGTGGGTTAATTGAGGACGGTATAATTATTACACGCGCAGAGGAATTAAACGATATTTTTTCACAATTAGGTATCAAAGCTAAGTATGGAACAAGTACTACCTGGATGGGCAAACTTGAGTATAGGTTAAAATCTAGGCGAAATGGAGGCTGTCCAATATTGGCGGTTGGAATAAAAAAATCATGTGTAGAGGGATACGAATAAGATGAAGGACGTATATACGATTACTGAAACGATAGAAGATTTTCTGGATTTTACAAGTGGAAAAAAGTATAAAACGATTTATGCAGATCCACCATGGCAATTTGCAAATCGAACAGGAAAAATGGCTCCAGAGAATAAGCGATTAAATAGATACTCAACCATGAAACTGGAAGATATAAAACAGCTTCCTGTTTCAGATGTTGCCGATGAGAAAAGTCATCTGTATTTATGGGTGCCTAATGCTCTTTTACCTGAAGGGCTTGAGGTCATGAAAGCATGGGGATTTGAATATAAAACGAATATTATTTGGGAGAAGATTCGAAAAGATGGTATGCCGGATGGAAGAGGTGTTGTTTTTTATTTTAGAAATGTAACGGAAATACTTCTTTTTGGTATCAAGGGCGATAAAAACAGAACTTTGCAGGCAGGCCGAACACAAGTGAATTTAGTTCGCTCGATGAAACGTGAACATAGCCGTAAACCTGATGAAATTGTGTCGCTAATTGAAAACTGTTCTAGTGGGCCATATCTGGAGTTATTTGCAAGAGGTGACAGAGAAAATTGGGATATGTGGGGAAGTCAAGCCACAGCAGATTATGAACCTACATGGGACACGTATGCCAATCACACAATTGCAAACAGAGAAAAGCTATGAGATGCTCATGAATGTATTTTAATGAATTATACCATAAACTAATATATTGACTTATGGTATAAAAACAGCCATCTGCGCTATTTGGGATAACATATAAATGAACCCAATAACGTAGATGGCTGTTTTTTACACCACCTGGAACAGGAAGAATTTCAGATAATTTGTCTCCGGGACATTCCACAAAATCGGATGGTCGGGGGCCTGCTGGCGGACTTCAATCTGGCGCAGCTCCCGTCCGGCGTCCTTGGCGGCGCTTTCGAGCATCTTCACAAACAAATCCTCCCGCATAAAGTGGGAGCAGGACGCGGTCGCCAGATAGCCGCCGCGGGGCAGCAGCTTCATCGCCCGGAGGTTGATTTCTTTATACCCTCTGGAGGCGGAATCGACGGTTTTGCGGCTCTTGGTAAAGGCGGGCGGGTCGAGGATGATAAAGTCAAACTGATCGTCCGGGTCATGGCTCTCCATCATTTTGGGCAGCAGGTCAAAGATATTCTCCGCCGCAAAGCTCATTTTCCCTTCCAGCCCGTTGCGCAGGGCATTTTTGCGCGCCATTTCGATGGCGGATTCGGAGATATCCACTGCGCGGACATGGGCTGCGCCGCCCATCGCGGCGTTCAGCGCAAAAGAGCCGGTGTGGGTAAAGCAGTCCAGCACCCGCTTGCCCTTCGCGAGCTTCGCGACGGCCAGGCGGTTGTACTTCTGGTCGAGAAAGAAGCCGGTTTTCTGGCCTTCTTTGAAGTCAACCAGGTATTCGATGCCGTTTTCGACAATGGTTGTCTCGGTATAATCGGGCGTCTCCTCGCCGGGGAGCGGGTAGAAGCCTTTTCCCTGTTCAAGTCCTTCCAGGTTGCGGATGGCGGCGTCGTTCCGTTCATAGATGCCGCGGATCTCTTGCCCGTCCTCCCGCAGGATTTTGACCAGCAGTGGGAAGATGATATCCTTTCGCTGCTCGATGCCGAGGGACAGGGTCTGGGTGACGAGGATTTCGCTGAACCGGTCGACGGTCAGGCCGGGAAAACCGTCCGCCTCCCCGAAAATGATCCGGCAGCAGGCAAGGTCCGGCGATCCTTCCCCACCCATGACGGTTTTACGGTACTCCCAAGCGTAGCGCAGCTTCCGTTCCCAGAATCGCTCATCAAAGCGGTCGTTGGCGCTGCGGGATATCAGGCGGATGCGGATTTTGGAGTGGCTGTTGTAAAAGCCGGTGCCGAGGTATTTTCCCTTTTCGGTCAGGACGTCGACAAGCCCTCCTTCGGCAATTTCGGCCCCGTCGGGGGATGGCTCCAGCTTTTCGATCTCGGCGTCATAGACCCAGGGATGGCCCCCTTCAGCCGCGCGCTCCCCTTTTTTGGTGATGATCGCGCGGGGAAAGTCTCGCAAGGTTTTCATATGGTACTTCGCTCCTATATGCATTTGTTTTCTTGTGGTTCTTTATTGCGGTTCATCGGAATTCCCAGCTACGAGTGCGGCGTAAATCTCGCTTTTCTTAAACTGGGAATGGGCGGAAACCTGTTTGGCCGCGTCAGTGGGGCGCAGTCCGCCTTCGACCAGTTTCCGTGCTTCTTCCAATGCGTCTTCCAGTGTCATTTCCGGTTGTTCCGCCGGCTTAGCTCCCTCGATAATTAGGACAAATTCGCCTTTCGGTGTATTTACGATATAGTGCTCGACGGCTTCTCCCAAGGTTGTCCGGAAAACCTCCTCGTGGATTTTGGTCATCTCCCGGCAGAGGGATACTTTCCGCCCGGCGCCGAAAGCGGCGGACATATCCTTGAGGGTATCCAGCAGCTTATGGGGCGCCTCATAAAAAATGAGCGTATGAGTATCGTGTATCAGGCTATTGAGATGTTCCCGGCGGTTTTTCTTATTGGTGGAGAGGAACCCTTCAAAGGCAAAGCGGGAGGTCGACAGGCCGCTGATGCACAAAGCACTGATGGCGGCGGACGGCCCGGGGATGACGATGGTTTGGATTCCGGCGGCGGCTGCCAGCCGCACGATATCTTCCCCAGGGTCGGAAATGCAGGGCATACCCGCATCCGATACGATGGCGGCATCTTCACCGGATAATACTTTCTGTATAATCATTTCTCCCCGTTCCCGAAGGTTATGTTCATGGTAGCTGACGAGGGGTTTATGAATATCGAAGTGGTTTAAGAGCTTTAACGTGACCCGCGTATCCTCTGCGGCAATAAAATCCACAGATTTAAGCGTTTCAACCGCGCGGGGAGAGAAGTCGGACAGATTCCCGATCGGGGTTCCGACAATATAAATTACACCCATATATTTCCTTCTTCCAGCCAGCTTTTTGAAAAAAGCCAGGCAAAAACTTTCCAGCTTTTTGAAAAAAGCTGGGCAAAAACTTTTGGTTCGCGCCGGTCGTCCGCGTGCCGGCGGACTCTTCCGTTAAAAGACGGAAACTGAGTGGTCGCGCCAGGCAGCAGACAGAAAAAATGTTCTGCCGTTTTTGGGGCAAAAAATTTTGGTTCGCGATGTTCCTCTGGGCATCGCAAGTCCGTCTGTCGTTTATGTTTAGAAATGACGGAGCGCGCCGGGTACATGAGGCGGTTCATAGCGTTTTTCTTATTGTAACCTGGGCAAAAACTTTTGGTTCGCGCCGGTCGTCCGCGTGCCGACGGACTCTTCCGTTAAAAGACGGAAACTGAGTGGTCGTGCCGGGCAGCAGACAGAAAAACCTGTTCTACCGTTTTTGGGGCAAAAAAATTTGGTTCGCGATGTTCCTCCGGGCTTCGCCACTCCGTCTGTCGTTTATGTTTAGAAATGATGGAGCACGCCGGGTATATGCGGCGGTTCATAGCGTTTTTTGTTATGAACAGACTGCACTGATTTTGTGATGGTCGTTCATTTACCGACGGCTGAGCAGCAGGGTTTTCATTTAATCAAAATAATACAAATAGTATAATATGCGTTATATTCCGTAATGGGTAAGGGCGGCTGCGGTTTGTTTATCAAAAATGAGGGTCGGCAGGACGTCCATATAGGGCTTTGCGTCCTTTTTCCCTTCGATCAGCAGCAGCCAGGGGTTTGCCGCTTCGTTTTTGGCGACAAACTGTAAGCGTTTCGGTTCAATCCGGTGGGCGCGCATCGCAAGCATGATATCGCACAGCCGCTCCGGGCGCTGGCAGATACACAGCCTTCCGCCGGTTTTTAACAGGGCGGATGCGGCTGTACAGACGTCGTCGATGCCGCACATGACCTCATGGCGGGCGATCTGATGCGCGGTTTCAGCCGACAGAATACCGGTGCCGGCGGTCTTATAGGGAGGGTTACAGGTCACGAGATCAAAGGTGCCCAGTTCCATCTTCCCTTTCAGGTCTTTTAAATCGGAGCAGAGCGGCCGGAGGATCCCGTCCAGCAGTTCTCCCTGTTCTTCGGAATAGGAAAGCGAGTGGGAAAACTGGTCGATGGCCTGAGGCTGGATATCAATCCCCCACATCTCTTTCGGGCGGCGGTCCTTATACAGCAAAAAGGCAATGATTCCGCAGCCGGTGCCGAGATCGGCGGCCTTATCCTTATGGCGGAGGGACTCCCCCGCAAAATGCGCCAGCAAAAAAGCGTCGCTGCCGAAGGTATGGGCGTTTGAAACGGCGAGATAAAGGGTTTTGCCCAGTTTTTCCATCGGATAAGGGGTTCCGAGTGTGTCGGCGGACAGCATTGAACCGCTCCTTTCTGTCGAATTGAACAGTTTCATTATACCATAGAGCGAACGCGGCCCGCAAGGTTTCAAATGAAGGATTCTTTACATAAAAACAAATTTTTTTGCTCTTTTGGGCAGAAAGGTCTTGCAATTCACATCTTGTTGTGCTATAATACCAAATACAGCGGTTTATTTTCACGTCGGTATGATGGAATTGGCAGACGTGACGGACTCAAAATCCGTTGGTAGCGATACCGTGTGGGTTCAAGTCCCACTACCGGCACCATATGCGGATATGGCGGAATTGGCAGACGCGCTAGATTCAGGTTCTAGTGAATGCAAGTTCATGCAGGTTCAAGTCCTGTTATCCGCACCATAAACAGAGTCGTCTTTTTGGATGGCTCTGTTTTCTTTTTTTCTTGTTTTCTTCGGACCGCTCCCTTGTATCGGAATAATACAAAAGAAAAAACATCGAAGCTTTATTGATATTGTTCCGATCATATGATATACTTTTAGTGAAAAGAAAACACGGTATAGGAGGGGAAAGCAGTGGAATATACGAAAGTTACAGAAGCAGCGAAACAATGGGGCATTTCTGACCGCAGAGTTCGTATTCTATGTCAACAAGGAAAAATCGAAGGGGTTATACAAAAGGGCCGTTCCTATTTGATCCCGTGTGATGCTGTAAAGCCTGCGGATGGCCGTACTGTGCGGCATAAAGTAATATCGGAACAATATCTGCCTTTATTTTCCCGTATTGACAGCTTAAAAGAACAAGTGAATCAGCATCGGCCTCTTACTCCGGGTGAACTGCATAGACTACAGGAAGAATTTTTAGTCGAGTATACCTACAATTCAAATGCGATTGAGGGAAATACCCTGACCTTACGGGAAACGGCTCTTGTTTTAGAAGGTATTACCATTGATCAAAAACCGCTGAAAGATCATTTAGAAGCGGTCGGGCACAGGGATGCTTTCCTTTATGTGCAGGATGTAGTAAAACACAATGTTCCTTTTTCAGAAAGCATCATCAAGCAGATTCATACACTGGTTTTGATGGACAGGCCTGAAGATCGTGGGATTTATCGACGTATTCCGGTCAGAATTATGGGAGCATACCATACGCCGCCGGAACCAATTCTTGTTCCAGAACAGATGGAGAAGCTTGTGCAGGAAATTGCAAAGACGAAATTGCACCCAATTGAGCGGGCGGCATTGTTTCATTTGAAATTTGAAGGAATTCATCCTTTTATAGATGGGAATGGCCGTACAGGACGATTGATTTTGAACCTGTTTCTTATGCAAAATGGTTATCCGCCCATCGATGTAAAGTTTACAGACCGCAAACGATATTATGATGCATTTGATCGCTACTACAGAGATCATGACGCCGGGGCAATGGTTGGAATGGTTGCAGAATATGTGGAAGAACGACTGCTGCGTTATTTACAGGATATATTGTGATTCTGTGTGGGGTTGCAGTTTCCCATTTTTATAAATTGGCCTAAAAAGGTCATGAAGATGAAAGCCGCCGTTTTGCAGTTTCTGCGCTGCAAAACGGCGGTTTTTTGAAGAAGTTTCATTTTATACGGTAAGTGCCGGTTTTCGAAAGCATGCCTTCTGCCGGGAGGGCTTTTGCAGCCCTTTTTGCAGGCGCAGACCTGTTACAGCGTGATTTCCGTTCCCTCTTCTGCGAAGGGGCCGGGAAGGATCTTGCAGCCGCGGAAGGAGCCAAAGTAGTCGCGGTTGAAGGTGATCGCCGTGCCGTCGGGGTTTTCAAAGCGCTGTTCCGGTTCAAAGGCCTTGCCGAGAATATCGGAATGGATCATCCGATCGGCAAAGCTGCCCAGAATTTCGTAGATATTCGTGGTGAGGACGGGCTTTCCGTCTTTTTCAGTCAGCTCGACAACAGCCTTTGCCGTGTCGTCCACCAGGCCATTTACCTCGTTCTTGCAGGCTTTCGCGCCGTTTAAATAGACGTTGCCCTCGCACCATACGGGCAGGTGGCCGAAGTGGGCATCCTGCAGCTGCATCATGTTGGCCGGGCGGGAGAAGTCAAACTGGCTGTTCCACTCGGAGAAGGTCGGGAATTCATCAAACATCCAGGTGCCTGCCAGGCGGTTTTCGGAGTCATGGCCTTCGTCCACGTCGTGAGGAATGATGACCTCCTCAGCCGGGTGCTTCTGAACGAAAATATTGTTGTAGAACCGGTCATCCCCGTGGAGAATGGTCATAAAGCCCATGACCTCCGTACGGTGCGGGATGTGGTACGGGGTATAGCGCGGGCCGGTCCCGGCGTTGACCGCCGTCAGCGCGCCGCAGATCAGGTTGTGCACCATCGCGACACCCTGGGTGCAGAAGCGCAGGCTGGCCTCGGAGAGCAGCACGTTATTGTCGATCAGCGTCGGGCCGTGGCCGACCTCGACGAAAAGATCCTGGGACATCATGCCGCCTGCCAGGGGTTTGGCAAAAGCGGGGCGCTGGTTGTCGTGGAGCAGGTTCTGGGTAATCCGGGTGCCCTGTGCCTCCCAGTCGCACCAGATGCCCATCGTGCAGTTGTGGATATGATTGCGGCGCAGTATAACGTCGATGGCCGCGTGCATCTTAATACCGGCGATCTCGGCGCCGCCCAGCTCCATCATGTTGTTGATATGATGGATGTGGTTATCCTCAATGATACTGAATACGCCGCCCATACGGCCGATGATGCCGCCCTGCTCACAGTGGTGGATATTGTTCCGGCGGATGATGTGGCTGCCGACCTTTTCCTTCAGCCAGCCGTGGTACTGGCCGCGGCAGACCGCATCCCGTTCCATTTGAGTCGGGCTTTTTACATACTTGTAGGTAAAATAATGGTTGTTGTCGGGGTCGAGATACTTTCCGAGGGAGATACCGGCACATTTGCTGTTGGAAATCTCGCAGTCCTCGATGATCCAGCCCTTGCTCCAGTGCGGGCCGATCATGCCGTCCTGGAAGGCTGCGGGCGGCGCCCAGTTGGTGGCGGCCATTGTGATGGCAAAGCCCTGGACGGTGATGTAGTTCACGCCGGTCTTTTCCGGGAAGAAGCACATCCGGCGGACGTTGATTTCGACATTTTCCTTATTTGGATCGGCGCCGAGAAAATTGGCGTAGAGGATTGTCTCGTCCTTTTCGGTGTCCTGCTCGGTATACCATTTATAGCGGGATTCTTCCGGCTGCCAGCTGCACGGGTAGACCTCCGCCTTGATACAGTCTTCGATAGAGGAAACCTCATACAGCGCCCGGCCGTTGAGATAGACGGCGCCGGTGTGCTTATCCGGCTTGGCAAAATACCAGTCTCCATAGACGAGGGTGGTATAAGGGTTGTAACTCCCGAACAGGGAGTTGGCCACCCGTGTCCACCAGACTGTTCCCTCGTACGGCTCCCAGGAGCAGAGCCGTTCCGCGCCGGAAATTACGGCCCCCAGGGGCTCCACGCTGCGGTAGACGATGGGCGCGTCTTCCGTGCCCGGATGAACGGGGTTGACGTATTCCCGGTAGACACCGGGCGCCACCAGGACCGTATCACCGGGGCGCGCAATTTTGGCCGCGTCGTTGATGCTGCGGTAGGGCATCTGCTTGCTGCCGTTGCCGTCTTTGCCGGCATGGATATCGACATAAATGTTCACTATAAATCCCTCCGATTTATTTTTTGCGCTTGAAAAGCCTAAGATCTTTTGCATTTTAGCGGCGTTATGCTTTGTTTGGAAACCGACGCCCCAAATGCCTTATGATCAAATTATACCAGTAAAAGTAGGAAAGCGCAACCATCATGACCAATTTTATACGGAAACTACTTCCCTTTTTTGGCCTTGCTGTCTAAGGCTTTTGGTATTATGGATTGCAATCGTCCGGAAAAATGAAGATATCTTACAAGCTTTTTCCCTTTTTTTCTTGGTAGAATAAAAGGCAGGAAGGAGGAAAAGAGAATGCACAAGGAAAACCGTCGTATACGATGAACAGCTTCGCCTGGAAGCCTATCGTTTTACCGGTCTTGTCCGGCCCTTTCCCAATCATTTTCACGCGTACTATGTGATCGGTTTTGTGGAGAAGGGGCAGCGTCCGTTGTGCTGCGGGAGAAAGCAGTATCTGCTGCGGGAAGGGCAGCTGCTTCTGTTAAACCCCGATGACTGCTACGCCTGCGCGGAAGGAGAAGAAAACCCGCTGGATTACCGGAGCCTAAATCTTTCAAAGGCGGTCATGCTGGATTTGGCCGAAGAAATTACCGGGAGAAGGGAGCTTCCGGGGTTTTCGGAGACGGTCCTTTGCGATGAGGAGGGGACCGGATATTTCAGGGCACTGCATCAGATGATTATGACGGGCAGCACCGAATTTAAAAAGGAAGAATATCTGCTGCTTTTTCTCTCGCTTTTGATTCAGCGGTATGGAAAGCCCTTTGAAAGCTGCCCGGTCGAATATCGGGAGGAGGTCGAGCGGGCCTGCCGATTTATGGAGGAGCATTTTGCCGGACATATCTGCCTGGAGGAAATCTGCCGCTGCGCCGGGCTGAGCAAATCGGCTTTGCTGCGGGCCTTTACCCGTTCCAAAGGGGTTAGTCCCTACCGGTATTTGGAGAATATCCGGGTGAGCGAGGCCAAAAAGCTGTTGGAGGCGGGCCTTTCCCCGGCGGATGTCGCTTTGCGGTCCGGTTTTTCCGATCAGAGCCATTTTACCAACTATTTCACCCGTTTTATCGGGCTTTCTCCGGGCGCGTACCGTGAGATTTTTTTGCAGGGAAAGTGAGAAAATTGGTCAGCAACCAAGTCATCCGGATGGAAGAAGATATTTTGAGCCTGCTGCCCTGCGAAGAAACGCAGGTGTATGCGGGCTGTATACGAAAGACGATCGGCTGTACGGTTTGGATCTGCCCGCTCTACGGGCTGTCCGATGAAAAGAATCAGATCGAAAAAAGCGAACAGTATACCCGTCTGAAAAACGCCGCCTGCAGCTTCCGGATTCTGGACGGGACCCATTACGCCCTGCGGTACCGGCTCTTAGAAAACGGGTATCAGGAAACAGGACGGTTTCTCATAGGAGCATATCTGTTTACCGAAGAGAACCGAAAGGAAAAGGAAGCGTGTCCGGAGAAATCCCGGTTTTTTGTCGGGCAGGATGATAAGGGCAGCCGGACGGTTATCGAAAGCCGGGAGAATAAAAGCGTCGGGCTGTTGGGCGCAGACTGCCTGTTTCTGCCGGACGGAGAGCGGTGAGGGAAGGAATTGCCCGGGCTTTTGGGCTTTTCGGCGGAGAAGGGCCTATCGCAGGTGCTGGTTTCGTTTTCGGGGCGGGAAGACCTGCCGGAGGACTATCGGAAAATAGGCTTTGTAAGGGTCTACATCTACCGCCTGTTATCAAAAGGTTGGAGGAAAAGACAAATGAATGTACAGTAGGAAAAACGCGTCCTGATTGTGGACGGGAGCCTTCCGGTCGGGCTGCTCGCCAATACCGCCGTCATCCTGGGCATTACGCTGGGGAAAATGATGCCGGAGGTGGTCGGGGAAGATGTGGCCGACCGGGACGGACGGGAGCATCCGGGCATTATCGCGTTCCCGGTACCGGTTTTACGGGGAACAAGGGAGCAGCTGCAGGAAATCCGAGAAAAGCTGTACCGGGAGGAATTCTGGGACGAAACGGCGGTGGATTTTACCGATCTGGCACAGGGCTGCAAATGCTACGGGGAATACATCGAGAAGATGAAAGGCGTTTCCGGAAAGGAACTGCGCTTCTTCGGATTGGGAATCTGCGGGGACAAAAAGAAGGTCAGCCGCCTGACGGGAAACCTGCCGCTGCTGCGGGCGGATGATACGGAACCCGCAAAATAGGACAAAAATCAGCGCGTACCTCTGTCGTCTGCGGCAGGGGCACGCGCTGGTTTTTATGATCGGATGAGAGCAAAAAGAAGGGTACACACCCCGTAAATAACCGGCTGGTGCAGCAGATAGACCCACAAAGAATGTCTGCCGAGCCAAGAGAAGGGCCTGGAAAGCCGGGCAAGGGGGCCGGAAAGACCAGCGGGATGGGCCGAAACATATTTCTGCATAGCCGGGAGGACAAGCCTGTGGAGGAAATGCCCCGCCATGAAAAGAAACAGCCAGGGCAGAAGGGAAAAATAATCGGTCGAGGCAAAATCCGGGGACGGAAACCCGAGAAAGGAGGTAAGATGATTCCGGTAAAGGGCCTCCGGCAAGGGCGCAAAGGCAAGTCCTTCAAAGCCGAGTGTCCCCCGGTTGACATTGCGGGTCAGGAAAAACAGAAGTAGGCTAAGAAAAAGCCCGATTGCGGGAGGAAGGCGGCGGGTCAGCCGGTCGAGCGGGATCATCAGGAGCATGGCGGTTCCTAAAAAGGTCAGGATACCGAAGACAACCTTCTGCTCCGGCATAAACACGAGCGTGACGGCCGAAACCAGCGCCCCGCCGAGGAAGACGGTGATCCCTCTCCGCAGCGGTCGCTTCCCCATCCCCCAGCAGAATCCGGACAGCAGGATAAAGGTCCAGCAGATGCTTTGCTGCCAGATGTAGCCGGGGGCCGCCGGGTACCAGGGCGCGTTCAGCCCGTAGAGATAAACCAGGTCCCATAGGGTATGGTATAGGATCATGGATAAGAGGGTGACGCCCCGCAGGATATCAAGGCTCCGGTAACGGGGGGAGATGGGTTGGGTCATAGTTTCCTCCTTGCTGTGGGATTGCTCCGCCCTTACCAGGCAGGACGCGCCTTCCGGCGGCGGGAATTTTGTGGGTTGCCATTTGGCGGATATCGCGGTAAAATGAGAAAAAGGAGCTGGGAGTATGAAAGAGAAGCTTACGATTCGGGCAGCGGATCCGTCGGACGCGGAACGGCTGGTCGAAATCTATGGGCCGTATGTAGCAAAAACTGCCATTTCTTTTGAATATGATGTTCCGACTGCGGAAGAATTTGCCGGAAGAATTGCCCGCACGCTGCGCCGGTACCCCTACCTGGTGGCGGAGATAGACGGCGAGATTGTCGGGTATGCGTACGCCTCCCCATTTAAGGAACGGGCGGCATACGACTGGTCGGTGGAGCTGTCGATTTATGTCGGCTGGGACTACCGCGGGAACGGCGTCGGACGGAAGCTGTATGAAGCGATCGAGCGGGTGCTCACGAGGATGCATATCCTCAACGTCAACGCCTGTATCGCGTGGATTGATCATCCGGACGAGTACCTGGATCAAAACAGTCCCGCGTTCCATGCCCATATGGGCTACCGGCTGGTCGGGAAATTTACCCGGAGCGGGTATAAATTCGGGCGCTGGTACGACATGATCTGGATGGAAAAGCTGCTGGGCAAGCATCCGGAAGTCCCGGAGCCGGTCATCCCCTTTGATCCGTCGATGGTTTAAACGGGAATCGTTACTGTCAGTATAACGCGGATTTTGTTTTCATGCAAGCGTATGGCAGGAATTGAGCAGGGCTTTTTTGGAGTTGGCTGGAATAATTTCCGGAGACAGGGAGGAGAGAATATGTATAATCCACAGCTGGAAACCTTTATCCGGGCGGCGGATGCAGGAAGCTTCAGCAAAGCGGCCGAGGAATTGTATATCACGGCTCCGGCAGTCATCAAGCAGATCAACCTTCTGGAAGGAAATTTACATCTGACCCTTTTTGAGCGGACCCATCGCGGGCTGAAGCTGACCGAGGCGGGAAAATCCCTGTACGAGGATGCCAAATATATCATACAGTACAGCAAGGAATCGGTCCTGCGGGCGCAGCGGGCAGAGTCTAAACAGGGCAGCCCGATCCGGATCGGCACCTCCCCGATGACACCAGGGCAGTTTTTGGTGTCGCTTTGGCCAAAAATCCATCAGCATAACCCGGACATCCGTTTTCAGCTGATTCCGTACGAAAATACGCCGTAAAACGCCGTGGAGATCCTCAAAAACCTGGGGAAAAATATCGATGTTGTGGCGGGGCTTTATGACGGGCCGTTTTTAAAGATGCGGAAATGCGCGGCGCTGGAACTGGAAAGGGCGCCGGTTTGCTGCGCTCTTTCCGTGCAGCATCCGTTGGAGGAAAAGGAATTTTTGACGATGGAGGATTTGTCCGGGCAGAACCTGATGCTGATCCGCCGGGGGTGGAATACCTTTGTGGATGCGCTGCGGGATGATGTCCTGCAAAACTACCCGGATATCCATATCGTGGATTTTGATTTTTACAGTGTGGTGGTTTTCAACCGGTGCGAAAACAGCGGCAGCCTTTTGATGTCGGTTGGGTACTGGAAGGATGTGCATCCCCTTTTAAAGGTGCTGCCGGTACAATGGGCGCATACGATCCCGTTTGGGCTGCTCCATTCCCCGTCGCCGTCTTGGCCGGTACGGCAGTTTTTGGACGCGGTACGGATGGTTGTGCAACAGGAACGCGGGTAAGTGAATACAGGAGCCGTGCATCCATAGGGTGTACGGCTTTTTGTAATTACCTTTGGGTTAAGACTCACAAACCAATCGAAACTTCTCTCTGCCTTTTTTTTATGTTATACTGTAGCCAGAAGATAAAAAACATCCGGCCTATCGAAAACAATGAAAGGGGCATCGGCTATCATGGTCTTTTACTTTACCGGGACATGCAACAGCCTTTACGCGGCGAGACAGCTGGAAAAAGAACCGGTCAGTATCCCGCAGGAAATGAAAAAGGAAAAAAGGGAATATGAATCGGAGACAATCGGGATTGTCTGCCCGGTCTATGCGGGAGAGCTGCCGCGCATCGTGAAGCGGTTTCTGTTGACTTCATCTTTCCGGGCAGAGTACTTTTATATGATCCTAACCTATGGGAAAATTGACAGCGTCGCCGCTGAGTGGAGCGCAAATTTTGCCGCCAAGACGGGAATCGCGGTTTCTTTTGTCGAAACGGTCCAGATGGTGGATAATTACCTGCCGGCTTTTGACATGGAGAAGGAAAAACAGCTCGACAAAAGGGTTGATGAGCAGCTTGCGGAGATCGTGCAGAAGGTAAAGGGACGATATAAGGGGATTCCCGAACCGGATTGGGAAAAGCGGGCGCTTTACCAGATGGCGGTTCAGCGGGATATAGAGAATCCGGATTTGAACAGCGGCCGGCAGATCACCGTCACCAGCGAGTGTATCGGCTGCGGGATCTGCGCGAAAGTGTGCCCGGTGGGAAATTTCCGGATCGAAGAAGGGGCTGCAAAACGGAAAAAGGATACCTGTGAGTTTTGCCTTGCCTGCGCACAGAGCTGCCCGCAAAAGGCCATTACCCTCAGTATTTCCGATCAAAACCCGCTGGCCCGCTACCGCAACGAACAGGTTTCTTTGGAAGACCTGATTTGGTCGAATCATCAAATCTAAAAGAATCTATTGTGGGAGGAAAACAAAATGGAATATGTAACGCTGAACAACGGTGTCAAAATGCCAATCCTGGGATATAGCGTCTATCAGGTAACCAACGAGGAATGTGCGCGCTGTGTGTTGGATGCAATCCGCGTCGGATACCGTTTGATTGATACGGCGCAAAGCTATGGAAACGAAGAAGCGGTCGGAAATGCCATTGTAAAATGCGGCGTCCCGAGAGAAGAATTGTTTCTCACAACCAAGATTTGGATTTCAAACGGCGGCTATGAAAAGGCAAAGGCGTCCATCGAAGCGTCTCTGCACAAGCTAAAAACCGATTATATCGACCTGCTGCTGATCCATCAGCCCTTTAACGATTACTACGGCACCTACCGTGCGATGGAGGAAGCGTATAAGGCGGGAAAGGTCCGCGCAATCGGCGTATCGAATTTCTATCCGGACCGGTTGATTGACCTGTGTGAATTTGTCGAAGTCATTCCTGCGGTCAACCAGATTGAAACCCATGTTTTCCAGCAGCAGACCAAGGCCAGGATCTATATGGACAAATACGGTGTCCAGCATGAATCCTGGGGCCCGTTCGCCGAGGGAAGGAAGGGCTTTTTTTACCAACCCGGTGCTGAATGAAATCGGCGCAAAATACGGCAAAATCGCCGCCCAGGTCGCGCTGCGCTATTTAATCCAGCGGGGTGTCGTCGTAATCCCTAAGTCCACCCATAAGGAGAGGATGGAGCAGAACATCGATGTGTTCGATTTCACCCTCTCGGAAGAAGATATGAAAGCGATTGCGGCGCTGGATGAAGGGGAGAGCCTGTTTTTCTCGCATTATGACCCTGCGACGGTCGAGCGGCTGTGCGCATACGGTAAGAGTAAATAATCTCCAAAGGCCTGTTTCTGCCCGGATAGGCGGAGGCAGGCTTTGCTTTTGCGGACAGGGCCTTTTGGGCCGGATAGCTGTTGTGTAAAGAAAAGTTTTCACTTTGTCATACAAATTGCCTACTCATCAGACAAGATCCAAAAATCGAGGCGGATTTTCCTGTAATTTCGTTCATTTTGCAAGTTTCATTTCGGTTGACAGCATTTTCTAGCTGTGATATACTGATTTCTATAGGAAGACAATGGTTCATCCCGTTGTTTTTGAAAGAAACCAGAAGAAAGGATTTTTTTCGTTCCAGAATGAGCGGGACAGGTTTTCTGTCCGGATCATAAGTCGGTTGCGGATGAGCGCGGCAAGCGTTTTTCGTCAAGAGCTTCCGGAATGAAAAAGTGGTACATGGATTATGGAAATCAAAATTCAGCTCACGACCTCCCCGAAGCAGAAACCGAATGACGCCGACCTTGGCTTTGGCAAGGTTTTCACCGATCATATGTTTACGATGGATTGGGATAAAGAGCATGGCTGGCATGACGCGCAGATCATCCCCTTCGGTCCCATCTCCCTCTCCCCTGCCTGCAATGTTTTCCACTACAGCCAGGAAACCTTTGAGGGCCTGAAGGCCTACCGTACCTCTGACGGCAGCATCCAGCTGTTCCGCCCGGAAGAGAACTTTAAGAGACTGAACAACTCCAACACCCGTCTGGCAATGCCGACGCTGGATGTGGATTTCTGCATCGAAGCACTGAAAAAGCTGATCAAGATTGATCAGGACTGGGTTCCCCATTCCGAGGGCCATTCGCTGTATATCCGTCCGTTCTGCATCGCAACCGAGCCGAACCTCGGCGCTCACAACACCACGAGCGTGAAATTCCTGATCATCCTCTCGCCGGTTGGCGCTTACTACGCTTCCGGCTTAAACCCCGTCAACATCTATGTTGAGCCGAGATATGTCCGTGCGGTACGCGGCGGCACCGGCTTTGCAAAGACCGGCGGCAACTACGCAGCTTCTATGCTGGCGCAGGAAGAGGCTGCGGCACAGGGCTTCTCTCAGGTGCTCTGGCTGGACGGCGTTGAGCAGAAATATATCGAAGAAGTCGGCGCGATGAACGTATTCTTTGTCCTGGGCAACGAGATTGTGACCCCTGAGCTGCGCGGCTCCATCCTTCCTGGCATTACGAGGAAATCGGTTATCGAGATCCTGAGGCATTGGGGCTACAAGGTCTCCGAGCGCCGGATCACCGTGGATGAGCTGATGGAGGCGTATAAGGAAGGCAAGTTTACCGAGATGTTCGGTTCCGGTACGGCTGCGGTTATCTCCCCGGTCGGCCTGCTCCGCTACAAGGATTTCGATATGGAACTGTCCGACGGCAAGATCGGCGAGCTGTCCCAGCGGCTGTATGACGAGATGACCGGTATCCAGTGGGGCAAGAAGGAAGACCCGTTCGGCTGGATCACCAAGGTCTGCTGAGAAGCGCTTTGCGTAGCCTGAAAGCGTTTATATGGAAGAAATGCCCGAAAAGCCGGTTCTTCCGGCTTTTCGGGCATTTTTGCGTCATAAAATCGTAACAGGCGCCGCTGAAAAATCAAATCTTTTGTAAATTCGCGGGCGAAAACTTGACTTTGTCATATTTGTTTATCATACTGGATAGTATAGGTAGCGTGATCTGCCGGGGCTGCCGGCAGAAGCGCGAAGACGGTTTGGATGGAGGTTTGATTGATGAACTGGCTGCGCAACTTTATGATTGGCCGGTATGGGACCGACCTGCTTTCTATCTTTGTGATCATTGTGAGTATGCTGATGACATTTATTTCCAGCCTGTTTGGTGGGAACATCGTTGTCCTGCTGCTTTCTTACCTGATGTGGGGCTGGGTAATTTTCCGCACGCTTTCCCGGAATATCGCCGCCCGACAAAAAGAGAACGAAACGTTTATGGTGTTCTGGCGTTGGGCGATGGACCATACGGCCGGGCTGCGGGGATGGTTTAAAACCCAGTGGAACCGTTGGCGCGACCGGAAGACCCACAAATACTTCCGCTGCCCGAAATGCCATCAGATGGTAAGGGTGCCGAAGAATAAGGGCAAGGTGCGGATTATCTGCCCCAAGTGCAAGGAAGAGTTTGTCCGTTCGACCGGCAAGTCCCCTGCCCAAAAGGCGAAGGAGCAGCAGCAAAGGGCGGATAAGGCCGCGCAGAAGGCTGCGAAAAAATCGGAAAAAGCGAGTAATCATTAAGTTTATCCCCAATCCAATTTTTGAGAAAGATTTTGGATTGGGTTTTTTCATGGGAAATACGGGCGGAGAAGGCGGCGCTTCATTGGTATATTTTGCATGTCCTATAGGCAAAGCTTTCATTTTTAGCTGTTCCGTGCCGAATATCAAAGGGACACGGCAAATAATTTTGTATGTTTGTCTGAACTTGCGCCGAAGGCAGTATCGGATGGGAAAAAGATTGGCCTTTTCGTATTGCAAAGCGGTAAAATCTTTGCTATAATATGCAGGAGAGCCTGCGGGGGTTTGCGTTCCCTGCGGCAGGAAACCAGATAAAGGAAAGGGAGATCCGATATGTATAAAATCGTGCGGAAGCAGTCCTTGAACCCGGCTGTTACCCGGATGGAGATCGAAGCGCCGTTGATCGCGAAAAAAGCGAAACCCGGCCAGTTTATTATTCTGCGCGTCGATGAAGACGGCGAGCGCATCCCCCTGACTATTGCGGGATATGACCGCGCGGCAGGTACGGTTACGATTATTTTCCAGATCGTCGGTGCAACTACCGAAAAGCTGAACCATAAACAGGAAGGCGAGTCTATCCAGGACTTTGTCGGGCCGCTGGGTACCCCGACCCGCGTGGAAGGGCTGAAAAAGGTCTGCGTGGTCGGCGGCGGCGTTGGCTGCGCGATTGCGCTCCCGATTGCGCAGGAGCTGCACGCCCTGGGCGCGGAGGTCACCTCGATCACCGGCTTTCGGAACAAAGATCTCGTCATCCTTGAGGACGAGTTTAAGGCCTGCTCCGACCGCTTTACGATGATGACCGACGACGGCTCCTACGGGGAAAAGGGCAATGTTACCGCCCCGCTGAAAGCGCTGCTGGAGAGCGGCGAGCGGTTTGACGAGGTGATTGCCATCGGCCCGCTGGTCATGATGAAGTTTGTCTGCCTGACCACCAAGGAGTATGGCCAGAAGACCACCGTTTCGATGAACCCGATTATGGTCGACGGCACCGGTATGTGCGGTGGTTGCCGTCTTACGGTCGGCGGAAAGACCAAATTTGCCTGTGTCGACGGGCCTGATTTCGACGGCCATGAGGTCGATTTTGACGAAGCAATGAGCCGCGCCCGCAGCTATGCCCCCTTTGAACGGCACGCCTATGAGGAGGCCTGCAGCCTGTTTCAGAAAGAAGTTCAGGGCTGATGCGTGCCTTGCCCCGCAGTAGGAACGCAATTTTTGACCAGTTTTCTGATTGGCCGCACCGGCAAAAACGGAAAGGAAGAATAAATTATGCCCAATATGAGAGCGACGAAGAACCCGATGCCGTCGCAGCAGCCAAGCGTCCGGAACAAAAACTTTGAGGAAGTAACCCTAGGATATACCGCCGAGATGGCGGTCGACGAAGCGCAGAGATGTTTGCACTGCAAGAACAAGCCCTGTGTTTCCGGCTGCCCGGTGAACATCCATATCCCTGATTTTATCGCCAAGGCCGCGGCAGGCGACTTTGAAGGCGCATACCGGATTATCAGCGAGTCCTCCTCCCTTCCCGCTGTCTGCGGCCGCGTCTGTCCGCAGGAAAGCCAGTGCGAGGGCAAATGTGTCCGCAGCATCAAGGGCGAACCGGTCGCCATCGGGCGGCTCGAGAGATTTGTCGCCGATTACCATAACGCAAACGCCACGGAGACCGCAAAGCCCGTCCCCGCGAACGGCCATAAGGTCGCGATCATCGGCTCCGGCCCCGCGGGTTTGACCTGCGCAGGCGATCTTGCCAAGAAGGGGTATGACGTCACCATTTACGAAGCTCTCCATCTGGCCGGCGGCGTATTGGTGTACGGCATCCCCGAGTTCCGTCTGCCCAAGGCGATTGTCCAGAAGGAAGTCGACAACTTAAAAGCCCTCGGCGTCAAAGTGGAAACAAACATGGTTATCGGTCGGATTTTGACCATCGAGGAACTGAAGGAGGAGTACGGCTACGAGGCGATCTTCATCGGCACCGGCGCGGGCCTGCCGAGATTTATGAACATCCCCGGCGAGAACCTCAAGGGCGTTTATTCCGCCAACGAGTTCCTGACCAGAAGCAACCTGATGAAGGCATATAAGGACGACCCTACCACGCCGATCCAGCACGGCAAAAACGTCGCGGTTGTCGGCGGCGGCAACGTCGCGATGGACGCAGCCAGGACCGCCAAACGTCTGGGGGCGGAGAATGTCTATATCGTCTACCGGCGCGGTATGGAGGAACTCCCCGCCCGTAAGGAAGAAGTCGAGCACGCGCAGGAAGAAGGCATCATCTTTAGGACTCTGACCAATCCAGTGGAGGTTTTGGCGACCGATGTGACCGATCCCCACGACCCGGGCTTTGGATGGGTGAAAGGACTGCGCTGTGTCGAGATGGAACTGGGCGAACCGGATGCCTCCGGCAGGCGCCGCCCGATCGTCAAGGAAGGCAGTGAGTTTGAGCTGGAAATGGACTGCGTGATTATGGCTCTGGGTACCTCTCCGAACCCGCTGCTGAAGGCGACGACTCCCGGTCTGGACACCAAGAAGTGGGGCGAGATTATTGCCGACGACAACGGCCTGACCTCGATTGAAGGCGTATATGCGGGCGGCGATGCCGTTACCGGCGCAGCGACTGTTATCCTCGCGATGGGCGCGGGCAAGACTGCCGCTGCCGCGATGGATGCGTATATCCAGGGAAAAACGCCTGATTTTCACTGAATCTGACGGATGTTGCGGATAAAGCCGCCTGTAGTTGTTCCACGTGGAACAATGCGGGCGGCTTTTGCTGTTTGGAGTGGGAAAAACAGGGGCCTACTTTTTTTTAGCGTTATATTCCGGGAGTTTATGCTCCTATGTGATAAAATGCAGAAGCGGGAATATGATGGGCAGTTCCCCGTTATTCCGCAAAAATAAAGGATAACCGATAGACAAACTTCCGGGAAAATGGTATACTGAACCCAAATCATATTTTTGGATTTAGTCAATGGATTTCTTTATCTTTTGTAGTGCTATACAAGATAGCTGTTTAATGATAGTATATAATTAGAGTTTTGCAAAAAAATTTGATTAGTGAGGGAATAACAATGCGAAATGCTTCAATTTATTTAGTTGTTAAAGACTTTGATAAATCGGTTTCATTTTATGAGAAGGTCTTTGATATGGAAGTAAGTGCTACAAGAGGAAAACGTTTTGCAATGTTTAACAGCAACGGTCTCACCCTCTGCATCATGAATGGTTATTATGACAGCGAAAACTCTGAGCAGGTAATAACGAAAGGTAAGTATTGGGAAATATATGATAACCAAAGTGAAATTGCGAATAGTATAAATACCCATAAGGTATTTATTAACTTAGGAGTTGAGGATTTAAAGGCAGAATATAATCGGATAAAAGAGTTGGGAATTGCAGTGCAGATGACGGAAATCCGATTCATACATGTTTTTTCACCGTACTGGTATTTTACATTTATGGATCCTGATGGCAATCCAATCGAAATTACAGGCGGCTATACAGAAGAACAATGACAGGAGCATCAAATGAATAAAATTG
>CAYWRQ010000015.1:9544-30903 GCA_964460915.1 uncultured Oscillospiraceae bacterium | reverse complement strand
AAATGGGAAAACCTGCAATGCCTAAGTAAAAAATCGGATTTTTAGAGATGGCCATTATTCATTCAAATAATAAATCCTCCGCCTAAAACGACGTCCCCGTCATAAAAGGCCGCTGTCTGCCCCGCAGCGGGCGCGCGCTCGGGCTGATCAAAGAGGACGCGCAGTTTCCCGCCTTCCGCAAAACGGACGGTACAGGGCGCTACAGCCGCCCTCGAGCGCACCTTGACCCCGCAGCGCATCCCGTCCCGGAACGCACCCGGATAGGTTTCCGATACATCCCGGACCAGAATTTCGCTTTCGTACTCATCCCCGCCCCAGGCGAGGTAGATGCGGTTGCTCTCCGGGTCAATCCGTTTGATGAAGACAGGCTTTCCGAGGGCAATCCCCAGCTTTTTGCGCTGGCCGACCGTATAGTGGATAATGCCCTTGTGCCGCCCGCAGACCTTTCCATCCGGGGAGATATACTCCCCGGATGGAAAGGCACCCAGCCTCTCCTCGATATACCCGGCATAGTTTCCGTCCGGGATAAAACAGATTTCCTGGCTGTCCGGCTTACCGGCGCAGGAAAGCCCCGCTTCGGCGGCCTTTTGCCGCACCTCCGGCTTTGGCAGCCCTTCCAGCGGGAAGATAAGCCGCCGCAGCTCCTTCTGGGTCAGGCGGCAGAGCATATAGGACTGATCCCGCTCCTTCGAGCCCGCCTGCGTCAGGAGCACCCGCTCCCCGTCTGCGCTTTTCCGCAGCCCGGCATAATGGCCCGTTGCAATGACCGGATATCCATATGCATCCGCCGCATCTAAAAGCCCCTTAAACTTGACCAGCGGGTTGCAGACGACGCAGGGGTTCGGCGTCCGTCCGGCGGCATACTCCGCCATAAAATAGCAGATGACCTGCTCGGAAAACGCCCGCTTCATATCCTGTACATACAAAGGGATCCCCAGCTGCTCCGCCGCAAGCTGCGCATCCCTGACCGTCTGATCATGGGCGGCGCTCATCCGCAGGACGACCCCCGCAACCGCATATCCCGCATCCTGTAGGTACGCGACACAGGCCGAGCTGTCGACCCCGCCGCTGAGGGCGACTAGTATCTTTTCCCGTTCCATAGGGCCTCCTGTCTCAGCGCATGGCCGCAAATTTTTTCGACTCCGCCACCGCCATCTGGTCGCAGCGCTCGTTCTGCGGATGGCCGGCATGGCCCTTGACCCACTGATAGTGCATCTCGTGGCGGTCGAGCTGGTTTAGCAGCTGCTCCCACAGATCCGGGTTCAGGGCTTTCTCCTTATTGCTGCGCATCCAGCCATTGGCCCGCCACCTTTTGGCCCAGCCTTTGGTAATCGCGTCGATCACGTACTTCGAGTCGCTGATCAGCGTCACGTCGCAGCGGTATTTGAGGGCGGAAAGGCCGCTGATCACCCCCAGCAGCTCCATCCGGTTGTTGGTGGTGTTCGCTTCCCCGCCGGACAGCTCTTTTTTATACCCATCGCACTCCAATATCGCGCCCCAGCCGCCCGGGCCGGGATTGCCCGAACAGGCGCCGTCGGTATATAGTCTCACTTTACGCAGTTGTTCCAACTTTCCTTCACTCCGTTTATCATAAATCGATCCAGTACCGCTGTACCAGCTTCCCATCCACCGGCACCTCGTTTTCCAAAACGCCGCCGTTTTTCAGAATACTCTTGGCGGAGCCGGTATTCGTCTTATCACAGGTCATCAGCACACGGGTCAGCCCCAGCTTTTTACATTCTTCCAGCGCGAGTCCGATCATCTTCGTCGCGTATCCCTTCCGCCGCTCAGACGGCCGAATCCCGTCACCAATATGGCCGCCGCTCACCAGCAGGGCGTCATTGAGCCGGTGCCGGAAGTCGACCGCGCCGACAAAAATGTCTCGCTCGGTGTCCAGGCAGAAGAAAACCGAATTGGGGATCCAGCGGGCTGCCCCTTCTTTACATTCCAGATTTTCCAGATAGCCGGAAAAATCCCGGTAATCGATCCGGCAGATCGCATAGGGGACAATCTTTTCCCCGGAGGCGGTCCATTCCTCCATCATGTCAAACAGCTGGGTACGGTATTTTTCCTCCAGTTTTACCAGTTTCAGCATTTTCTTCTCCTTTGCTTACGAAATATGGCCGGCCTTATAGGCACGCTCCTTCATGCACAGATACCGCTGCTTATAGACACAGCGGGAAAGGGTCTGCAGCCGGTTCATGGCAGCGGAATTGAAAAACATCCCCGCCGCTCCGAGCACCGGGATCCCCTGGATAAATTTCTGCAGGCTCATGCTGCCTGCCATCCGGGATGCCGCGGCCCTCAGCCGCCTATCCCGGTCAATCTCCGGGGTAACCCCTTCCGCCAGGCCTTTCAGCACCCGGGTCAGCTCCCGCTGCTCCTGGTAAGCGTCCTCCCCGGAGGAAAAGGCCGCCGAAAGGAGCATCAGCGCCAGGTCCTTCTCCCAGGGATGATCGATGTTAAAGCCGTAGACCAGCGCCGTCTCATACAGCGTGCGCAGCATCAGCGCGCAGAGGATTACCGTTTCCGGGCTGCCGACGCCGACCGTCCCGAAGCCAAGCCCTTCCAAGGCCGCAACGGAAAAATCCATATTGTTCAGCCGCGCCGCCTCTCGTTCCATATGCCCGAGCGCCTGAAACCCCGGGTCGAGGTCGACCGCCCGGTCCAGCTGATGAAACCTTGCCTCCATATCCTCCCGGCAGATAAAATCCGCCAGGATATTGCTCTGCGGGTTCATCAAAAAGGCCAGGCTCTGAGAAAACGCCAGATCCAGCCCTTCCCGGTGAACTGCGGGCAGGCTGTCTGTCATCATCTGAACCGGATGCCCGAAACCCGCTGTCTTTCTTTTCTCCCGCCGGAGCCGGAAAAACCGAAGGTAGCGGGCGCGGTTCAGCAGGATCTCTTTTTCAATATTCTCAAGCAGCATATTGTTCAGCCTCTTTCTATCGGGAGTAAAGGCAAAAAGGGGACACCCTATCGGGCATCCCCTTCCCGGCCTGCATAAATATTACAGGATGCAGTATTTGTCCATATATTCTTCCATCAGCTTCAAAACGGCGTCGTAGCCTTCCTGTTCCTTGAGGTATTCATGGATATCGGTAACACTGATGAT
The DNA here is from genome assembly GCA_964460915.1 of uncultured Oscillospiraceae bacterium. Lineage (GTDB taxonomy): Bacteria > Bacillota > Clostridia > Oscillospirales > Ruminococcaceae > Faecivivens. Next base: position 27,788 of record CAYWRQ010000015.1, on the reverse strand, counting down.
CGAATGGACGGTAATGCCAAATTCTTCCTTGACCTCCATCAGGGCGGTCTTGCCGGGGGTTGTGCCAACCTCGCTGCGGTTGACCGAGATAAACATATCGCTGAGTTTTACATCGGCCGCTCCCCGCAGAATCGGAACCGTCTCGCGGACAGCGGTACCGGCGGTGATGACGTCCTCGATGATGATGACCCGGTCGCCGTCGACCGGCTTGTAGCCGACCAGAGAACCGCCCTCGCCGTGATCCTTGGCTTCCTTGCGGTTGAAGAAATAGGGCTTGTCGATGCCGTACTCCCGTGCCAGCGCACCGGCGCAGGCCGTAGCCAGCGGGATTCCTTTGTAAGCCGGGCCGAACATCGCGTCAAACTGATCGCCGACCGTTTCCTTTACAAGAGCCGCATAATATTTGCCCAGGGTATCGATCTGGGCGCCGGTCTTATAGTTGCCGGTGTTGACAAAATAAGGGGAAAGCCGGCCGCTCTTGGTCTTAAATTCGCCAAAACGCAGAACGTCTGCGCTCATCATAAATTCGATAAATTCCTTTTTCGCTGCACTGAGCATATTCATCTTCCCTTTCTATCGGGGAAATCCACGCCTTCCCCAGTCTTCTTTCCCCAGTATAACACACTGTCTCAAAAAAAACCAGTACCATTTGGGAATTCTTCCGAGCGGTAAAAGCCCCGCAGGCCCTCAATCCTCCAGTACTTCTTTTACAACCCTCGCTACCCTCTCATCGCCGCCTCTTTCGGTCCAGTAGGGCGCATCCCCTTCCGGCAGAGAAGCGCCGGTAATGGCGGAGAAAATCGACGCGGCGGCAATCGCGGAACCCAGGGGGCTGGCGTGACGTCTGTCCTTCCAGTACAGCTCTGCCTCCGGAACCTTCTCCCAGACCGCTTTCCAGATCGCACCTGCCGGGGCCAGCAGCATCTGCTGCTCCTCCGCCAGACGGGTAAACGCCATGGTCAGTTCTTCCTGATCGGCGGGAGTGTCCTTCGCAGCCCAGGTCATATACGCAACCGGCGTTGCCTTTGCCTCCCGCACCCACTGGGCAATCGGGGCCGCCTGCCGCAGCAGCGCTTCTGCCCCGTCAAACGGATGGGTCGCCTGCTGGAGGACGACGTAGTCATAGCCGCCGTGCAGGATATTAAACCGCGTCTGCGGCTGATCCTTATGCCAGCGCAGCTCCCCGCCGGGGAAGGTCAGCATCGTAACATGGATCTCCTGCCCCAGCCGGCTTTTAAACAGCTCCGCGACCATCGCGGGCATATCGTTAAAATAGGTATGGCTATTGCCAATAAAGAGAATTTTCAGCATCTGAGTATGCTCCTTTCCGGTGTTCACTGCGCCGTAAAGCTGACCGAGGAGGCGTATCCCTTGTCGGTCAGGCAGATATAGGTTTTGCCGACGTTCGCCGTTAAAGGCGCGCCGTCCACCGTCGTAAAGGTAAAGGGGCTTTGCACATCCCCCTTGCTCCAGCGGATCTCCTCCCGGTTTCCGGCGGTCACATACCAGCCATTTCCGGAAGAAAGATCCAGATTCCGCCGCTCGGTGCCGTCCCCGAGGGCTGAAACGGTCGTATAGAGGATCAGGACGTTTGTAAAGGTGACAATCTCCTCCGTATCCGCGTCGATATGGTCGGCGCCGTTCCGCTTTTTAGCATACAGCCCGGTTGTCTCATCATAAATAAACTCCGCGTTATACGAGCCGGAAAACGGCACGTAGACATCATCTGCCGCTCCATCGTCCGGAACCAGAAGCTCCTCATAGGAAAAGTCAAACAGCGGCTCATATTCCCCGCTGAGGTCGATGCCCTTCCCCTCCGCCTGGGCGCGGATCGTCTCCCCGTCGATGAAGAAGCTGTGCTCCCGGCCATAGGTCTGCGCCCGCCAGGTGTCCTGATAAAAGGCGCTGGTGCAGTACTGCCCGTCCACGTCGTCGACCCCGTACTGCTTGATATAGTCATACGCCACCGGGGAACCACCGAAATGGGTATAGAGGGCGTTCAGCCCCTCTGAGAAAGAAACATAGTAATGCCTGGCGCTCCGCACCGGCCCCACATACGGGATCGCGTCAATGTCGGCATAGACCGCCATCATCCGGGTGATGCCGCCCTCGACAACCGCTTCGTAGATCACATCCGCCGCCGCAATCCCCCGCTGCGGGAGGGCCGCGCCGATGTTGTTGACCATGACGGTGACCGGGCGCATCCCGATCGCCGCTTCGCTGAAGCCGGTCTCACCGGTCAATGGGTTGCGCGGGCCTTCGTCTACCGGCTCCGGCTCGCTCACCTCCTCCGGCTCGGAGGAGGGTTCAGAGGAAGGTTCCTCGCTGACCGGGAGCCGCGTATCGGAAACCTCCGCGGAGGATTCCCCTGCCTTGGAGCATCCGCCCATCATCGTCACCGCCAGCATCCCCGATAGGACTGCCGCAGCTATTTTTTTCATCATTCTGCTCAATCTGCTCATCTCTTTCCGGCATTGCTGCCTGCAACTTCCTGTCCGCTATGGACAGATATTTATAATAAATACGCAGTAGACTGCAAAAAAGCTGCAAAAAAACGAAAAAAACTTATTCGGCAAAATGAATCCCGCATTGTTTCCGGATTTCCGCCATTATTTCTGCTGTCAGCATCGAGGTTTTCAGCATCTGCTCATACTCCTCCGCCAATTCATCGGGATAGAGGATATACCGGGCAAAATCTGCTGCTTCATGTCCCATCGACGCTGCATGGGATTCCTGCCCGAAAAGCAGCGCGCTGCTGCCGTCGGCCTGCCAGAGGGTTATGTCGAGTATCCGCGAAACCGGCGCGAAGGTGATGGTGCCTTTATCCCCCAAAATTTCGCTGCCGGTCCGGGACTGGGCAACCTTCGACCAGTTTAGGCTGCAAATCCCCCAGGGATAGGTAAGCAGCGCGTATCCCAGCCCGTCGGCGCCGCCCGGAAGGAAACGGGCAGAGGCAAGGATCTTTTCCGGCTCGCCGAACAGCGCCGCCGCCAGATAGACGCTGTACACCCCGATATCCATCAAAGCGCCGGTGCAGAAAAACGGGTTAAAGATATTGGGCTGTTCACCGCTTAACAGGGCCGGATATTTGGAGGACAGCTGCGAAAAATTAAACTCTGCCCCCGTGATCTTGCCGATCTTCCCCATCGCTTCTTTTAGAAGCGCAAAACGGGGCTGATGCAGGGCCATAATCGCCTCCATGAAAATAACGCCGTTTTCCCCCGCCAGCCGATGGAGCCGCGCCAGCTCCTCCGGCGTTACCGCCGCCGGCTTTTCGCAGATCACATGGATATGGCGGCAAAGAAAGATTTCCGCCTGGGACGCATGGAATTTATTCGGGGACGCAATATAGACCGCGTCCACCGCTCCCGACGCCGCCAGCGCTTCCAAATCCGTCCAGACCGCTTCCGGCAGCAGCCCATGCTTTTCCGCAAAGGCTTCCCCCTTTTCCCGCGTCCGGGAATACACCGCCGCGTGGGCAATCTCCGGCACCCTTTCCAGGCCCTCTAAAAACCGATCGACAATCCATCCGCTCCCGATTGTCCCTAAACGTATCATATGATCTCCTCCCCTACGGTCTTCGTTACACTTAGTATACCAGAATTTCCCCGGATTGCAAATGAAATCAAAAAAGTTTAGAAAATTCCCAAAAAGGTATTGACAAGGATCGTTGTCAGTGGTATCCTGTAATTGACAAGAAAAATTGTCATTTTGAAAATGATCCTTGTCAGATCATCGCCATAAAAACGAAAGGAAAGCGGGGGAAATATGTCTTTAAGCATTTGGATCTGCATCTTTGCGGCGGTATTTTGCTCGCTGCAAATCATGCGTAAAAATGACAAAAAGAAATAAACCGCAGATAGAGAAAGGAGCCGTTTATGCCGCTGAAAAACAGGCTGAAGGAACACAGGGCAAGGCTGGGGCTGAACCAATCGGAAATGGGGCAGCGCGCGGGCGTCTCCCGGCAGACGATCAGCCAGATCGAACGGGGGGATTATTCCCCCTCTGTCACGCTGGCGCTGCGGATCGCGAAGATCTGCGGGGTCACGGTGGAAGAAATTTTTACACTCGAGGACGAATGAGAGGATGGACCGTATGAAAAATGACGCAAAAGAAATTGAAATCAAAAAGGAAAACAAGAAGGCCATGCCAAAGCTGCTGATCATTATGCTGGCCTGCGCCGTGCTCGGATTCTTCGTCGGCATGGGAATGGCTTTTCTGAGCGAGGTTGACATAGAGAAGAGCCTGTTCCAACACCTGGACGCATTCTGGATTGCCAGCGCTCCCTGGTGCCTGCCGGTATTCGCCCTTGTGCTGCTGCTCCCGTCGACCGTCCTGTACCTATCCCAGAAATCCGCCTTTTCCCGCTGGGACGGCGAGAATGAGGAGTCCATTGAGCGGATCGAAGCGATCCTCGGCATCGCCCTGATCCTGGACGGCAGCTTTATGATCTTTCTGTTTTTCGGCATGGCGGTGATCCTGTCGACCATCGACAGCCATTCCGGTATCGTAGCGGCGATCTGCGTAGCCGAAATGATCCTCACCCTTCTCTGGATCATCCTGATGCAGCAAAAGATCATTGACCTGGAAAAACAAATCAATCCCGAGAAAAAAGGCAGCGTATACGACACCAAATTCAACAAAAAGTGGATGGACAGCTGCGACGAACGGGAACAGCTGCTGATTTTCAAAAGCGCATATCAGGCCTACAAAGTTACTTCTAACTTCTGTATGATCCTCTCCCTCCTGCTGATGCTCGGTTCGCTGCCTTTTGGATACGGCCCGCTGCCGGCGGGGGCGGTGCTGCTGGTCTGGCTGGTTGAGATGCTCAGCTATTGCATCACCGCCGCCAAGCTGGAAAAAAATAAGAACAAGGAAGGGAAATAAGATGGCTGCCACAACCGTTTTTCTGCCGCAGGGATACCACGAATCCTGCAAAATTGACCTGCAAAAAAACAAAAAGGAGATGCTGCTGGTCAACGGGATGGCGCTGGTCATTATGCTGATCATGGCCGCAATCGGGCACCGGATTGTGCCGCTGGGCGCTCTCTTTGACATGGAGAGCGGGCTTGCCGTATACTGTGAGCGGTTCGGCGTGCTGATCGCCGGTGTCCTCGTTTATATGGTGCTGCACGAGTTGGTCCACGGCATTTTCATGCGCACCTTCAGCGGAATCCGCCCCCACTACGGCTTTACCGGTATGTACGCCTACGCCGGGAGCGACGCCTATTTTAACAAAAAGCACTATGTGATCATTGCCCTGGCCCCGCTTATCATCTGGGGGATTGTGCTGGCGGTACTGACGGCGCTGGTTCCCGTCTCCTGGTTCTGGCCGGTCTATCTTATCCAGATCGCCAATATTTCCGGCGCTGCGGGGGACATCTATGTTTTTTGCCGGCTGGGGCGGCTCTCCCCGGAAATCCTGATAAACGATACTGGCACGGCAATGACCGTTTACCAACCGGAAATGCCGTAAGGAGGGGCAGGCAATTTGCCCTGTGGCTGTGATTTTCCAACACCCATTTGTATGCATAAGCAAAGCCCGGTGGATTGTCTTTCATCCACCGGGCTTTCGTTTATCTTTTTTCCAATTCGCGCCTTCCGAAAAGGCCGTTTCGATTCCGGGATACCCCGCATCACGTCCGTTTCAGCGTCCGCAGGAAAGCCTTCTGCTCCGGTGTAATCCGGTAACTTTCGACGGCTTTTTGAATTGCTTTGTTGTGCGTCCAGAGATCCAGCCGCCCCTCGGTCAAAAAAGGCAGCACGGCGTCATACTGCTTGGCCAGGGCGGTCGCAAAATACCAGGCCCGCATCATATTGACATAGTACTCCTCCGACCGTACCCCCGCCACCAGCGCCGGGTATTCGGAAGAAAAGTTATCATCCAGGTAATACCGCATCAGCGCCCCAATCCCAAACCGGACGGTGTACGTCTCCCCGGAATCCAGCCATCGGCGCACCTCGCCCAGCAGCTGATCCGGATGCTTTCCCAGCACCCTTGGCAGCAGCGTATCGCAGACCGGCCAGCAGTCCACATAGGGCAAAAACCGGTTCAGTTCCGCGACACACTGGATATAATCCCGGATCCCGCTGATTAAAATCCCGTGCAGCATATTTTCGTCATAGTAGGAGTGGGGCAGCTGCCGCAGGAAAATCTCCGCCTCCGGCGTCCCCCGCAGCTCCTTCCCCAGCGCCCGCAGCTGCGGCACCCGCACGCCGATAACCCGCTCCGGCGGGATATTGGGGACCAGCTTTGCCTGAAAATCCCGGTAGGCGGGATCCTGAAGGGCAAAAAGCCGCGCTAAAATCTTTCTTTCGTCCATAGCCTTATACTTTCTTATTTTTCCATCGTTTCAGTCCCGGGAGGGTGCGCAGCATAAACTGCTTCGCCTCCTGCGGGTCGTCCCAGCCCATATGCGGTACGCAGGACTCCGCCATCTGCTCCATCGTGCAGTCGTCGATAAACTTCCCGTCCCGATAGCACCACTGGCAGTATTCCTCATTGAGGGAGCCGTCCGCATCGGTGCCGAGCAGCTCGTCCACCAGCGGCATCCCGCAGCTCTGGCAGATCGTCTGATACGGGCTGCCCAATAGGCTGTTGATCGACACCCGGAAAAGTCTCGAGAGCTGCAGCAGCGTCTCCGGCCCCGGCATGGTCTCGCCCTGCTCCCAGCGGGAAACCGCCTGCCGGGTCACAAACAGCTGTGCGGCCAGCTCGTCCTGCGTCATCCCATGTTCCTGCCGCAGCTGTGCTACAACCTGATCAAATTTAATTTTCATTTTCCTCGACCTCGCTTTCTGTTACATCCATTATACCCTAACTCCCCCCAAAAATAAAGCAACCGTTCGTTTCCCAGCCTTTTCCAGCCTTTTGAAAAAGGCTGGGCGAAAACTTTTAGTTCGCGACGGTCCTCCGGGCTACGCCACTCCGTCGTTCGTTGAATTTTAGAAGTGACGGAGCGCGCCGGGTACATGTGGCGGTTCAGAACATTTTCCCGAAAAAACGACAAAACAGGCTGCACAAACCTAAGGGCAACCTTTCCTGCGGGACAAAAAACGTCCGAAGAGCGTGAGCTTGTCGAACGCTCTCACTCGTTCGGTTCGCTATGACACGGCCGCGTCGGACAAAAACGGTCCGTAACCGACGGTTCAGAACATTTTCCTGCGGAACCTAGTATTTCGTAGGGGCCGATGACCACATCGGCCCGCCAACAAATAAGCCAATGTGCAGATAATCACGAAAAAAGCTCGGCAAAAACCTTCTTTTTCGCGATTACGATCCAGACTACAAAAGTTGTTTAAAAAGGTTATCGAAAACAAACCTTTTTAAAAAAGGCTGGGGCTGTTGTGCACGCACAACAGCCCGTTTTTGATTTCGCCTGATTTAGGTAAGTATACTAGGAATGTTTTTAGTCTACAGGATAGCAGGCCGATGCGCCGCCGTACTGTGCACGCTCCGCCTTTCTCCCCATCATATCATTTGTCGGGCCGAAACCGTTGCCGGCAAGGTTGGGCATGACCGTCTGGGTACCGGAAAGGATCTGGCTGTCCAGCGTAATAAAGTCGGTGATATACTTTTTCACGATCGGCGAGCCGTTATGTGCCGGACATACCAGATCGTACTGGGCTTCCTTCGCCCAAAGCTTTTCCATGTTTTCTTTATGCCGGGCCGCCTGCTCCAGGCCGGTCATATCCGGGCGCAGGAACAGCACCTGTCCCGATTCCAGCTCGTCGCCGGTAAACACACAGCGGCTCTTTGAATCGATATACGCGACGCTGCCGGGATGGTGGCAGGGAATCGAAACAATCTCGACGGTCCGCCCGCCAAGGTCGATGATATCGCCGTCGTGCAGGAAGTGGATCTGATAATCCGGATGGGGCATCGCTTCAAAGCGCTTCTTCATTTCCTCGCCGAAGGCAACTTTGGCGTCCTTCGCCGCCGCTTCGCTCATCCAGGCTTCTTCCCAGAAAGCGTTGCCGCCGGTATGGTCAAAATGGCCGTGGGTATTGCAGACCATGACGGGCTTGTCGGTAATCGACTCGACCATTGCCCGCAGGTCGCCGTCGCCATAGGCCGTATCGATCAGCATCGCCTTTTCCTCGCCGATCAAAAGGTAGCAATACAGCGAACCGTGATAGTTGATCACCCAGGTGTCCGGGGAAAACTGCCATTTGCCATAGATATAACCGCGTTCATTTACATTGGGGTTGTTGTTCATACATCCATCGCCTTTCCGTTTTTATCTTAAGGATACCACACCGATATGGGAAAAGCAACCGAATTTTTGACATGAAAGTATATTTTTTTATCCTATTTTCTATAAAACCTCCAGCCACAGCTTAAAGGCAATTACCTGTTCCGCCGCCCGGTCGACGACGGCCATATCCAGCGCGCCGGATTCCAGCGCCGCCAGGACGTCCTCTACTCCGCTTTCCGCGTCACTGTGTATGATCAGGTCATTCCCCGCTTTCAGGGCCGCTGCCGACGGGGAATCCTCGCCGGTATACTCCGTAATGGCGTCCATGATCAAATCATCGGTCATGATCAGCCCCGAAAAGCCCATCTCCTCCCGCAAAAAGCGGTGTACCGGCTCCGATAAGGACGCCGGGGAACTGCCGTCAAAGGCCTTGACGATATTATGGGAAACAAGGATACTCCCGCATCCCGCTTCGATCCCTGCTTTAAACGGCAGGAGGTCTTCGTTCCGAAACTGCGCCATCAGCCGGTTGTCCACAGCGACGCCGGTATGGGTGTTCACATTGCTCCCATAGCCCGGAAAATGCTTGAGGGTTGAACCTACCCCGCCGTCCTGCAGCCCTTTGACCGCCGCAGAGACATACCAGCCCGTTTCCTGCGCATTCCCGCCGATTGTGCGGGGGTAGATATAATCCTCCGGATCCTGCGAGACATCCGCCACCGGCGCAAGGCAGAGGTTTATCCCCAAAGAGGAAAGGAACTGCCCCTTTTCATAGGCGTCACCGTACACCGCGTCGGCGCCGCCCTGCGCCCATAAAACCGACGGGGCCGGGAAACGATTCTCCCGAAGGGCCGGGTACCAGCTGACCCGCACGATCTCGCCGCCCTCCTCGTCCACTGCCAAAAGGGGCTTTACCTCTCCCTCCGACAGGCTCTCCAGCTTCTCCCGGACGCCGTCCGCGTCCAGGTTTTCAAAGTCCCACCGGAATAGGAGGTACCCGCCCGCCGGATGCTCCTCCGCATAACCGGCGGCATCGGCCCCTTTTGGAATCGCCGCCAGAAACACCTGCCAGACCTTCGCCTCTGTGGACATCTGGGAAACCATCAGGGCCGCTTCCGCTCGGAAAGCGGAAAAGATATCGGCAGGCTGCTGCTCCTCCTCAGCGGGCGCTGTGTCCGGCTCAGAGGAAGGCTCCGCAGGCGGGTTTTCCGTCTGCGTCTCCGCGGAAGGCTCCGGACGGACACTTTCGGACGGTACGGGAGAGGAAACCGCTCCAGGCACTTTACCGCATCCGTACAGCATCGCGGATATACAGGCACAGATACAAACCAGCAGAAGCTTTTTTAGTTTATCTGCCATTTTCCAGCCACTCCTTTCCATCCCCGGCAGGGACATTACAACGGAAAAAGGGGACGGCAGAGCCGTCCCCCAGTATGTCCAAAAGAACACGCCAATATCAAGCGTTGTCTTCGATATATTTTACGATATCGCCAACCGTCTTGATGTTCTCGACCTGCTCATCGGGGATCTCGACGTCAAATTCTTCCTCGAGAGACATAACCAGATCAACCAGATCCAGGGAATCGGCGCCCAGATCATCTACAATGCTGGCTTCCAGTGTAACCTTTTCGTCTTCGGCGTCCAGCTGGTCGATCAGAATTTCTTTTACCTTTTCAAAAATCATGAGTGGTTCCTCCTTGAATTCTCAACTTTATTACAGCTGACAAGGCCTTGTCGTCTGGCCATGCAGTTATAATACCTTGTCACTCAATCCGATGTCCTCGGTGCTTACCACAACATCCGCCTGATGCAGGTCGTCCATCTGCGGGACATTTTCGATCAGGACGGCGTCTTCCAGAACAGTTTCCTGCTGTTCCTTCCGGCAGCCTTCTTCAAAGACACCGATTTTTCTGAATTTATTATAGCGTGCTTCTAATAAATTTGCAACACTTTTTTGAGTTAAATTTTTAAGCGCGTCCAAAATAAAATCCGCAATATTTCCTGCGGTGATTTCCGGGCTGGTATGCGCGCCTCCGGCAGGCTCCGGAATAATCGTATCGCACACGCCATATGCTGCCAAATCCTCTGCCCGCATATGCATTTCCTCCGCCGCCTCCTTTTCCCTAGAGGCGTCCTTCCAGAGCAGGGACGCAAAGCCTCTCGGGGAGATGACGCTGTACAGGGAGTTCTCCAGCATCGCAAGGATATCACACACGCCCAGTGCCAGCGCACCGCCGGACCCGCCTTCTCCCAGTACAATCGAAATGACCGGCGTCTTTAGCTTGGAAAACTCGTAAAGGCTGCGGGCAATCGCCTCGCCCTGTCCTCGCTCCTCGGCCGCGATCCCGCAGAAAGCGCCGGGCGTATCGATAAAGCAGATAACCGGCCGGTGGAATTTCTCGGCCTGCTTGGCCAGCCGCAGGGCCTTGCGATACCCTTCCGGGTGCGGGCAGGAAAAGTTCGTCTTTTTATTTTCCTCCAGGTCATGCCCCTTTACCTGGCCGATGACCGTGACCGAAATGCCGTGTACCCGCGCAATGCCGCCGACAATCGCCGCGTCGTCGCCGAACGACCGGTCGCCGTGCATCTCGTAAAACTCGTCAAAAATCATCGGGATGTAATCGCGGACAGTCGGGCGGCCCTTATGGCGGATCAGTTCCATCCGCTCCCAGGCGGTCAGTGTATTTTCTGCCATGCTATCACCCTTTCCGTCATACATCCAGCTTCTGATCCGGCAGATGCGCCTTCAGCAGCTTGGAGATCGTTTTGCGCATATTGACCCGGCTGACAATCATATCGACAAAACCGTGCTCTAAGAGGAACTCTGCCGACTGGAAATCATCCGGCAGGCGCTGGCGGATCGTCCCCTCGATGACCCGCCGCCCGGCAAAGCCGATCAGCACCTTCGGCTCCGCGATGATAATGTCGCCCAGGGAGGCAAAGGAGGCCGTCACGCCGCCGGTTGTCGGGTCGGTCAGGACGGTGATGTAGAGCAGCCCGGCGTCCGAATGTCTTGCCACGGCCGCAGAGGTCTTCGCCATCTGCATCAGCGAGATGATCCCCTCCTGCATCCGCGCGCCGCCGGAAGCCGTGAACGCCACAACCGGCAGGCGTTTTTCGGTAGCCCGTTCAAAGGCGCGGGTGACCTTCTCGCCGACAACCGATCCCATCGACGCCATCATAAACCGGGAATCCATCACGATGATCACGCACCTGCGGGTGCGGATGGTGCACTCTCCGGTGATAACCGCCTCCTGCAGCCCGGTCTTTTCCTGCGCGTCAGCCACCTTTTCCTCATAGCCGGGGAAGTTTAAGGGATTGCAGGTCGTAAGGTCCGCGTCGTATTCCACAAAACTGCCGCGGTCGGCCGTTAAATCCAGCCGCTCCCGGCAGGAAATCCGCGCGTGATAGAAACAATTCGGGCAAACCTTCAGCCCGGCGCTGAATTCCTCCATGAAGACGACATTTCCGCACCGCGGGCATTTAAACAGCAGGTTCTGCGGGATTTTTGCGCGGGATTCTTCTTTGTTTTTCTGCTCCGCATCCTTACTGTCGTAATCCAACCGCGAACGGACTACCTTCCAGATATCTTCCAGCATATTCCTATCTTCCTTCCTGAAGCGCTTCGGCTACCGGCTTATTTGGTCAGCCGCCCCAGATTCCGTCCAAGGAAGCCGATATCATACTCCGCTTTCTCGACATCGGGGTCACGAAGTAATTTTAACTGAAAATCGATGTTCGTGTCAACCCCTTCGACAAGAAATTCTGCCAAAGCCCATTTCATTTTCATCAAAGCTTCTTTCCGGGTCGGCGCATAGGCGATGACCTTGGCGATCATCGAATCATAATACGGGGTGATTTCATAACCGGGATAAACCGCTGTATCAATCCGGATCCCAGGCCCACCCGGCATATGCAGCCCGCGGACAATGCCGGGAGACGGGCGGAAACCCGCCGCAGGCGCCTCCGCATTGATGCGGCACTCAACGGCGTGCCCCTGCATCCGGATATCCTCCTGGGCAAAGGGCAAAAGCTCCCCCGCCGCAATCCGGATCTGCATTTTGACCAGGTCAATCCCGGTCACAAGCTCCGTAACCGGGTGCTCAACCTGGATACGGGTATTCATCTCCATGAAATAGAACTCGTCCCCCGACAGCAGGAATTCCACAGTCCCGGCGTTGGTATACCCGCACGCCTTTGCCGCCCGGACAGCCGCGTTGCCCATCCGCTCGCGCAGCTGCGGCGTCATAATCGGGCAGGGACATTCCTCGACCATCTTCTGGTTGCGGCGCTGGAGCGAGCAGTCCCGTTCCCCTAAATGGACGACATTCCCGTATTCGTCCCCCAGGATCTGGATTTCCACGTGCCTGGGGTCGACGACGAATTTTTCCAGGTAAACCCCGCCGTCCCCAAAAAAGGACTTGGCCTCCTTCTTGGCGTTTAGGATCGCGTCCTCGAGGTCTTCCGGGGCATCCACCTTCCGGATACCCCTTCCCCCGCCGCCGGCGGAGGCCTTGACCATGACCGGATAACCGACCTTTTCGGCAATTTCCGTCGCCTCAGACAGCGATTCCACCAGCCCGTCGGAGCCGGGAACAACTGGGACGTTTGCCTCCCGCATCGTCTGTTTGGCGGTGGCCTTATCCCCCATCAGCAGCATAGCCTCCGGGCTGGGGCCGATAAAGGTCACGCCGCACTTCCGGCACATCCGGGCAAAGCCGGCGTTCTCCGACAAAAAACCGAAGCCGGGATGGATGGCCTCGGCCCCGGTCAGCTCGCAGGCCGCCAGGATCGATTTGATATTGAGGTAGGATTCCGACGTGGCCGCCGGGCCGATGCAGATCGCTTCGTCCGCGATTTTTACGTGCAGCGCGTCCCGGTCCGCTTCCGAAAAGACCGCCACCGTCCGCACGCCCAGTTCCCGACAGGCGCGGATAATCCGCACTGCGATCTCGCCTCGGTTTGCAATCAGGACTTTTTTAAACATAGCTTACTTTCCTTTACCGTCTTATTCCTTCTTCTGCGCATCTGCCGGCGCATCGCCCAGCATCGAGGTCAGCTCGGCCGTGACAATCCTTTTTCCGTCTACCGTTGCGACCGCCTTGCAGACCGATACCGGCCCGCGGGACTTGATAACCTCGATTTCCAGGGTCAGGGTATCGCCGGGAACCGCCTTGCCGCGGAATTTTGCCTTGTCGATGCCGCCGAAATAGGCAATTCTCCCTTTGTTTTCCGGCAGGCTCAGGCAGCAGACCGCGCCGGTCTGGGCCAGCATTTCAATCGTCAGGACGCCCGGCTGAACCGGTTCCTGCGGGAAATGCCCCTTGAACCAAAACTCATCGGGACGCAGGTATTTTTTCCCCACGGCCCGCACGCCCGGTTCCAGCTCGACAATCTCGTCGATCAGCAGAAACGGGTCGCGGTGCGGGATAATTTCCATAATCTGTTCCTTATTCAGTACAGCCATTTATATCATTCCTTTCCCCTTTACGTTAAGTGTGGAGAGTGAAGAGTGTAGTTTTCCCTTGACTGCTGCCGCAGTCACTTTTCTGCGAAAAGACCGGGAAAACGAGTGGAGTTATGGTGCGGCGCGGGTCGCGCCGCGATTGAATAGTTTCCGTCACGCGGGAAAGATGGCTATACACACACCTTACACGCCGCTCGATAAGTTGCAGAGTTTTTAGCTTTCGAGTCTTTTCCCTATGTGTCATCCTGAGCGCAGAAGGATCTTTACACTGCCGAGACGAAAAGAATTTCTTTATGAACATATGACTGTTCATATCGAAAGCGCAAAGATTCCTCGCTAACGTTCGGAATGACAGAAGGAAAGCTGCTGCGTATTTTAGACGACTTTTACGAAAACGATGTCGCGGCACTTACCCCTCACTGAAATGAACTTATAATTCAAAAATTACGAGCGAGAGGCAAGCAATATCATTTTTGTTTTGCTTCTTTCGAGAACAGGCTATTCAAATCATGCGCCGAACCGGCGCATACCTTAACTCCACTCTTAACTCTCCACTCTTCACACTATCCTATCATTAGCGGATAACCATAATCGGCTGGCCGTATTCGACCGGCTGGCCGTTCTCGACGAGGATTTTTTCGACAACGCCGGAGAATTCACTGGTAACCTCGTTCATCAGCTTCATCGACTCGATGATAAACAGCACGTCCCCTTCCGCGACCGTCTTCCCGACCGTCACATAAGGCGGTTTTTCGGGCGAAGCGGCGGAGTAAAAGGTGCCGACGATCGGCGACTTGACAATATTCCCGGACACGGCAGGCTCGGCCGGAGGGGCGGACTGTACCGGCATCGGGACGCCTGCTGGAACCGCGGGAGCAGCGGCCGGGGGCGCCATCATATAAACGGGTGTCTCCTTCTTTTCCGCTCCAAGGCTCAGTTCGAAATCCTCATCTTTAAGGGTGAAAGAGGTCAGCCCGGAAGCAACAAAGGTGTTCATCAGGCTCTTGATCTCGTCAAGAGAAAGTTTTAGTTCAGACATATTTACGGTTTCCTTTCTGCCGGGGACAATCAGCCTTCATACTTTTTCAGGCAGACAGCGGCGTTGTGCCCGCCGAAGCCCAAAGAGTTGCTGATCGCGACCCGAATATCCACCTTGCGCGCCGTATTCGGGACACAGTCCAGATCACATTCGGGGTCAGGGGTCTGGTAGCCGATAGTCGGCGGGATGATCCCGTTTTCCAGGGCCAGTGCACAGACAAGGGCCTCGGTGGCGCCCGCCGCGCCCAGCATATGGCCGGTCATCGATTTGGTGGAGGAGACTGCCGTCCGGCGGGCCTTTTCTTCGCCCAGGGCCTTCTTGATCGCGATGGTTTCATAAAGCTCGTTGAGGTGGGTCGAGGTGCCGTGGGCGTTGATATAATCGACGTCTTCGGCGGTCAGCCCGGCCTCCTCATAGGCAAACTGCATCGCCTTTGCAGCGGCTTCCCCATCGGGCGCGGGACTGGTGATATGGTAGGCGTCGCCGGTCGCGCCGTAGCCGACAATCTCGGCATAGATATGCGCGCCCCTTGCTTTGGCGTGCTCCAGCTCCTCCAGCACAAGGACAGTGCTGCCCTCGCCCATGACGAACCCGCTTCTATCCTTATCGAAAGGGATTGAGGCGCGGTCGGGGTTTTCCTCGTTGGTCAAAGCACCCATGTTATTGAACCCGGCCAGGGCAAGAGGGGTGATCGCTGCTTCCGCGCCGCCGGTGATGCAGGCATCCAGGATACCGTACTTGATGTTGCGGAACGCCTCGCCCACCGCGTGGGAGGAAGATGCGCAGGCGGTAACCGCCGCGAAGTTTACCCCTTTAAAGCCGGTGCGGATCGAGATGTTGCCCGCGGCCATGTTGGAGATCATCATCGGGATAAAGAAGACGGAGACGCGCTTCGCACCCTTCTGTTCATATGTGTGGCAGGAGCTTTCAAAGCTGTCCATGCCGCCGATGCCGCTGCCGATAATGACGCCGACCCGGTAGGGATCGAGGTCTTTCAGGTCGCTGCCGCAGTCCTTGAGCGCCTCCGACGCCGCAGCCACCGCAAACTGGCAGAAACGGTCCATCCGTTTGGCCTCTTTTTTCTCGATCCAAACGGTCGGGTCAAAATCCCGGATCTGTGCCGCCACTTTGACAGGCGTCTGGTTTTCGATTCCGGTGATCGGGGCGATGCCGTGACGGCCGGAAACGATGCTGTCCCAAAAGCTCTCTACGCTGCTGCCTACGGGACTGATAACGCCTGCTCCGGTAATTACAACTCTTCTCATGTATTCAATTTCCTTTCTGTTTTGCAGCAAACGCTGGCATAACCGCAAAGTGAAGATGGTCTTTCAAAATCGCGCGGATAATCAGATGCCCATCGGCATACCGCCGGATACAACCAGCACCTGGCCGGTGATATAGGCGGCCTTATCGGAGACGAGGAAGGAAACGGCGTTTGCGATATCCTCCGGTTCGCCCAGCCTGCCCAGCGAAATCTGTTTGAGGATCTCGGCCTTATATTCGTCCTTCAGCACATCGGTCATCGGCGTGCGGACAAAGCCGGGCGCAATCGCGTTGCAGGTGATGCCCCTCGGGCCAAGCTCTTTGGCCGTGGTTTTGGTCATGCCGATGATACCGGCCTTGGAGGCGGAGTAATTGATCTGGCCCGCGTTGCCGAAAACACCGGCGACAGAAGAAATGTTGACGATCCGCCCGCTGCGCTGGCGCATCATGACCGCGCCCACATGGCGGAGCATATGGAAGGTGCCCTTGAGGTTGACACCAATTACCGCGTCAAACTGTTCCTCGCTCATCCTGACCAGCAGGCCGTCTTTGTTGATACCGGCGTTGTTGACCAGCGCGTCGATGCTGCCAAAGCGTTCCTTGACCGCCTTGACCATCTTTTCACAAGCAGAAAAGTCGGAAACATCGGCGATAAAGCACTCGGCCTCCACGCCCATCTCCCGGCAGGCTGCGGCAACCGCTTCGCCGCCGTTTTCTACCTCACGCTCGGAGTAGCAGTCGATGGCGACGTTAAAACCGTCCGCCGCTAACGTTTTTGCGATGCAGGCGCCGATCCCCTGGGATGCGCCCGTAATTAAAGCTGTTTTAGCCATATAAATTGGATTCCTTTCACTTTCCATCTGGGTTTCCTTGTTTTTACAATTCAGCATATGTACCGACCTCTCATCCTGGCTCCGCAGGACGAAGGATCTTTCCGCTATCAAGCCGCGCGGTTAGATTCTTCGCTGACGCTCAGAATGACACCAGGACAGCCGTTTATTTTGCCCTTTGCCGCCGGTTACGCAAATCAGTACAGCGATTCAAACCTATGGTGCAGAAGCTCATCCGCCTGCGCAAACATCGATGTGATGATTTCCTTGCAGGGACGGATTTCGTTGACCATGCCGCCGATCTGGCCGCACATAAACGACCCGTTATCCTTATCGCCTTCCTGCACCGCACGGCGCAGCGAACCGATCGTCAGCTCCTCGATCTCGGCAAATGGCTTGCCCGCCCGCTCTGCCTCAATGACCTTGCGGGTATATTTATTCTTGACCTGGCGGCAGGGCGCGCCGCCGACACAGATGCCGCCGGTAATCGCAGAGTCGGTGTCCTTGGCCTTGAGCACCATTTCTTTATAGTTTTCATGGATTTGACATTCGGGGGAAGCGAGGAAAACCGTGCCGCACTGGACGCCCTCCGCACCCATCATCATCGCCGCAGCCAGCCCTCTGCCGTCCGCAATGCCGCCCGCAGCAATGACCGGGATTTTCACCGCGTCAACCACCTGCGGAACCAGGCACATCGTCGTGATCTGGCCGATATGCCCGCCGGACTCCATCCCCTCGGCAATGACCGCGTCGGCGCCCGCCCGTTCCATTCTCTTGGCCAGCGCCACCGACGGAATAACCGGAACGACTTTGATTCCCGCCGCTTTCCAGCTCTCCATATATTTGCCGGGATTTCCGGCGCCGGTCGTAACAACCTGCACGCCTTCTTCCACAACGATTCTCGCCAAATCATCAGCATTCGGGCTCATCAGCATGATATTGACCCCAAACGGCTTATCGGTCATCTCTTTGCATTTCTTGATCTGCTTCCGGATAACCTCCCCCGGCGCACTGCCTCCCGCAATGATCCCGAGCCCGCCGGCATTCGATACCGCCGCCGCCAGCGTCGACTCCGCTACCCAGGCCATCCCGCCTTGGAAAATCGGATATTCTATCCCGAATATCTCCGCAATTCTCGTTTTCATTTCAGCTTACCCTCTTTTTATATGGTATTTTTATTTAATTGACAGCTTTTTGACGGCTTTTTGACGGCTTTTTGAAAAAAGCCTTGCAAAAACTTTCCTGTCACCCTCGCCGTCAGTCCGCGAAAAACACTGCCCCGATGCTCTGCGCATCGGTCAAAACTCCGGGGAGTTTGAGTAAAAATATCCCCTCGTTGAAAAGCCTTGCAAAAACTTCCCTGCCACTCTCGCCGTCAGCCCGCAAAAAACGCTGCCCCGATGCTCTGCGCATCGGTCAAAACTCCGGGGAGTTTGAGTAAAAATAT
>CAYWRQ010000015.1:0-9444 GCA_964460915.1 uncultured Oscillospiraceae bacterium | reverse complement strand
CCCGCAAAAAACGCTGCCCCGATGCTCTGCGCATCGGTCAAAACTCCGGGGAGTTCCGGCAAAACTATATCTTAACTGAAAAATCTTGCAAAAACTTTCCTGTCACCCTCGCCGTCAGTCCGCGAAAAACACTGCCCCGATGCTCTGCGCATCGGTCAAAACTCCGGGGAGTTTGAGTAACCATAATTATAATTCCATGTCAGCGGAAAATCAGATCACTGCATCGGCTCACCTTGAAAAAATAACCGCATAACTATGTTTTTCATCAGAAAAAGCACAAGAATAACCTAGTTTGCTCCGCTTCATTCACACCACAACTATAATTATAATTCCACGTCAGCAGAAAATCAGATCACCGCATATTTCCAACATTTTCTGTGTTTTCCCACACCAACCCCGCGGGGAACAACATCCGAAGACGGCGACGTCCTCGAGCCGTCTCACGCGTTACCCCGCGTGAGATATGGCCGCGGCGGACTGAAAAGTTTTCGCCCAGCCTTTTTCAAAAGGCTGGTGCTTAGAGTTCGAAGACGCAGCTGCCGTAGACGAGGCCGGCGCCGAAGCCGACAAGGCCGATGGTTTTGCCGGGAGTGAGGGCGCCCTGCTCATCCAGCTGGGCAAGGCCGACGGGGATGCAGGCGGAGGAGGTGTTGCCGCACTGATCGATGTTGACGAAAAAGCGGTCCAAAGGCAGGCCCAGATCTTTTGCGGCAGACTGGATAATGCGCAGGTTTGCCTGATGAGGTACGATCAGGTCAAGCTGGCCGGCAGTTGTGCCGAACTTTTTGCTGGCGTCCTGCAGCGCATGGGACATGGCGCTGACCGCGAACTTGTAGACCTCCCGCCCGTCCATATAGAGGACGCTGTGGCGGTTGACATCCGGGAAGTGGTCGACCGACTGGGGATCGACCTGCTCGACGAAGGGGATATCGTTTAAAGGACGTCTGGCAAAAAGCGTACGGGCACCGGTTCCGTCGCTGCCCAGCACCGAAGCAAAGCCCTTGTCGCTCCAGGAAACAATGCACGCTCCCGCCGCGTCCCCAAACAGTACGCAGGTTGAGCGGTCAGTATAATCGGTAATCTTCGACAGGCTTTCCGCTGAAATAATCAGGATTTTCTTGTAACCGTGCTGGAGGTACATATGCGCCATGTCCATCGCGTATACAAAGGCCGCGCAGGCAACGTTGATATCCATCGCAATCGCGTTTTTCGCCCCGATCCGCCCCTGCACAATACAGGCCAGCGAAGGCGTGATGTAATCGGAGGTGACGGTGGTGCAGAGGATCATATCGATCTCCTCGGGAGAAAGATGCGCGTTTTGAAGCGCGCTCAGTGCCGCCCTCTCCGCCATGACAAAGGTCGGCTGGTCGTTGATGTGGCGCTTTTTCATACCGGTGCGTTTGACGATCCATTCGTCTGATGTGTCGACAATCCGGGTATAATCCTCATTGGTGACAACCGTCTCCGGAAGATTATAGCCTGTGCCAAGAATTTTAAGTCCCATGGGTAACCCTATGCCCGTAAAAACGGACGTTTTCCTTTCTGGCGGAATGACCGCCCTTCCTAGATACCTGCGGGCCGATATAGGGACGCAGGACATCAAATCCGTGCAGCAAAATATAGGCTACCCCTCTATTTTCCAAAAACGGGAAATAGCCAAACAAGAAAAAACTTGAAAAATGCCTGGATTTTTGGTATAGTGAAACTGTACTACATTATTGTATATTTTTACAGCCGGATTGTCAACCAAAACCCGTCCCGGAAATCATCTTTTCTGCGAAAAAAAAGGCGAAATATTCTCTGCCGCACAAAGATTTTACATTTCCTTCACAGGAATTTTTTAGATGACTGACGGTCATTTTTGACCTGTACCCGGCCGTCAAACAGCTAAAGTGAGAAAGGAATTATCCAACATGAAAACTGTATTTCTATTTGCCGGACAGGGTTCCCAAGCTCCCGGTATGGCCGGGGAACTGGTATCCGAGAGCAAAAAGGCCGCAGAGGTCTTTGCCTGCGCATCCGATATTCTCCGCTTTGACCTGCTGGATACCTGCCTAAACGGTACGCCGGAAGCCCTCGCCGTCACAACCGTCGCCCAGCCCGCGATTATGGCGACCTCCCTGGCCGCCCTCGCCTGCGTCAAGGAGCGCGGCATCGAAGGGGAAGCGGTCGCCGGTCATTCGCTGGGCGAATACGCCGCGATGGTCGCCTCGGGGATGCTCTCGATGGAGGACGGGTTTCGGCTGATCGCCCACCGCGCCGCCGCCATGGGCAGGTGCGCCGAAAACCAAGACGGCATGATGGCCGCCATTATGGGGCTGCCCGCGGAGGAGATCGCGGCGGTCTGCGAAGAGATCCCCGGCTATGTTTTGCCGGTCAACTACAATTCCGCCGCCCAGACGGTCATTGCGGGCGAAAGAGCCGCCGTCAGCGCAGCTGTAGAGAAATTTGTCTCGATGGGCAAAAAGGCTGTCCCGC
Source organism: uncultured Oscillospiraceae bacterium (assembly GCA_964460915.1). Lineage (GTDB taxonomy): Bacteria > Bacillota > Clostridia > Oscillospirales > Ruminococcaceae > Faecivivens. Next base: position 6,966 of record CAYWRQ010000015.1, on the reverse strand, counting down.
TCAAGGTTGCTGCCGCTTTCCATTCGGCCCTGATGCAGCCTGCCGCCGACGAGTTTTACGAGGCCGCGAAAGGGTTTACCTTTGCCGCTCCGAAGCTCACCTTCTACTCCAACCTGACCGGCGGGGTTTTGACCGATTATTCGGATATGCCTGCCTATCTGGCCCGTCACATCGTCTCCCCTGTCCGCTTTACCGACGAGCTGAGCGCCATGCAGGCCGCCGGCTTTGAGCGGTACCTGGAACTGGGCCCGGGCAAGACGCTGACCGGGCTGGTCAAGAGGACCCTGTCCGGTGTGACGGCTCTCAATGTGGAAAACAGTAAAACGCTCGCCAAGGCATCCCTTTGATGCGGAAAGGAACCATATGATTTACGCACTCTATCCAATCTATAAAGATTACCTCTGGGGCGGCACACGCCTGCGGGATGAATACGGGAAAAATTGTGACCTAGATAAAGTTGCCGAAAGCTGGGAGCTGGCCTGCCACAAAGACGGCACCTGCGGAATCGGCCTGGCCGGTACCGATGCTTCGTCCCCTGTCCCGTTGACCGAATGGATAAAGCTCCGGGGGAAAAATGAGGTTTTGGGGACTAAGCCGGCCGCTTATCCCACCTTTCCCGTTATGATCAAGCTGATCGACGCCAAAGACAACCTCTCGGTCCAGGTCCATCCGGACGACCACTATGCCAGACGGGTAGAAGGCTCCGTGGGCAAAACCGAGATGTGGTACATTATCGATTGTGAGGAAGGAGCCGAGCTGCTTTACGGCTTTGACCGCGCCGTCACCCGGGAGGAAGTCGAGGAGGCGGCCCTGAACGATACCCTCCCCGATCTCGCCAACCATGTCCCCGTCCACAAGGGCGACGTTTTCTGGATCAACGCCGGGACGCTCCACGCCATCGGCAAGGGCATCCTCATCGCGGAAATCCAGCAGAACTCCAACCTCACCTACCGGCTCTACGACTACGGCCGGGTCGACAAGGACGGCAACAAACGGGAGCTGCATCTGAAAAAAGCCTTGGACGTCCTGCGGCTGGAGCGGCCTGTCCGGATGGGCCCGATCGGCCGCAAGGAAACGCACATCGGCTACAGCCGCACCCTGCTGGGCAGCTGCCATTATTTCACGGTCTTTGGCATTGACCTGACCCAGGAATATACCGGCAACGCCACCTCCCTTTCATTCCATTGCCTGACTATCACCGATGGGACGATGACGATTGAAAACGAGGGCCAGCTGGTGGAAGCCAAAAAGGGAGAAAGCTATTTTATTCCGGCCGGCGCAGGGGTCTATACCCTGCGCGGACACGGGCATCTCCTGATTACGACCGTGTAAACCGGAAAACACCAAAACACAAAAGGAGTGGATGATCATGGCCCCGTCGGCAAAAAGCCCGCAGTCGGGTGAAAAACCAAGAGATATCAAACTAAACAACCGCCGAATTGTGCTGGAACTGCTGCGGCGGCAAGACAAGACCACCCTGGGGGAGCTTGCGGCCAGCTGCTCCCTTTCCCGCAACACCGTCAAAAAATGCATGGATTTCTTTTTAGAGAAAGGGATCGCCGCCGATGCCGGCAAAGGCTGTTCCACCAGCGAAGGCGGAAAAAAGCCGGATATGTTCCGGCTGGACGAGAACTGGGGGATCCTTTGCAGCTTCTATGTTCAAAGCAGGCTGATCCACGGCGCCCTATATTCCATTGGGCTGACGCAGATCTGCACCGATACCGAGCCGATTTCCGCCTACGCCCCCGATGAAATCACCGAGGGCTGCCACCGGCTGCTTCTGCGGCTGCTCAAAAACGCCGGACGGGATTCCAGCCGGCTGAAGGCCGTTTTCTGTTCGCTTCACGGCGTCGTCGATACCTATACCGGCACTGTGCTATCCATCTTTTCCGTCAACAGCCCCTTTTTCAGCAACTGGGACGGCCATGTCCCGCTGGGGAAAATGCTTTCCGAAAAACTGGGAGCTCCGGTCTATTGCAGCAATCCGGTTCGGACGATGCTGCGCTGCGAAGCGGAAAGGGATGCCATGATCCAGGACAACTCCGCGATGATCTATACCCATGATGCCGCCCCGATGGCCGCGATTATCCGCAAAGGCCACCTGATTCAGGGCAAGCGCTGTGTCCTCGGGGAGATCGGCGGAATTCCCCTAAACTTTACCGCCCATCCGGATTCGGACGTCTGCTTGGGCGGGGACGGACTTGGAAGCCTTGTCTGCCTGCAGCGGCTGCTGCAGGAGATGAACCGCTATCCCGAGCTTCTGGTCAGCTCCTCCCTTCATTCCCTGGGCCGTGAGCCGTCCCTTTCGGATATCTTCGCGGCGGCCGAAAGCGGGGACGTATTGGGGCGGGCCCTGATCCGCCACGCGGCCCGGTGGTTCGCGGTCTCTATCCGGCAGTTCCTTTTCCTGGCCGACCCGGACATCATCCTGATCCAGGGCGATTATGCCAATGCCGGGAACTATTTCCTGGAAACCCTGCGGCAATACGTCAAGTCCTACGTAGCCCCCGCCGTCAGCGTTATCCCGGATATCCGGCTCTCTGCCCTCGATGAAATTGAAAGCTGTATCCTTGGGGGCGCGATTATGGCCTCCCGCCTGGTTTTTAAGTCCGATACGATGTACGAATAAGCCCGAAATATAAAACGCATCCGGCCCTCCCCCAGCGGAAAGCCGGATGCGTTTTTTACGTACTAAATACTGGCCGGGGAGTCGATCCGCCTTTTCCGCGGACGGATCCCTTCCTCATCAATCTGATGCTCCGGAAAAGCAAGCTCGTAGCAATACCGGATAATCTCCTTGCGCTTGACGATGCCGATAAACATATCCCGGTCGTCGACCACCGGGACAAAATTCTGGCTCATGGCCGAAACCACCAGGTCCTCGATGCTGGTATTGATCTTAACGGCCTGTGCGTTGGTCCGGCGATGAATGTCGCAAAGTGGCTCGTCTTCCGCAAAGCGCAGGTTTAAAAAATCATGGTTTTTTATATCCCACAGAAGATCTCCCTCTGTAATAATGCCCACATATTTACCCTCCCGGGTAATAATCGGAATCGCGGAATACTGATGGTATTCCATCTTTTCCAGCGCCTGCCGCAATGAAAAATCATCATACAGAAATGCTACTTCGTTCTTTGGAGTCAGAAAGTGCAATACATTCACAAAATATCACCCCTTGTGTTTGCATGATTTATTCTATAATCATTATACCATAAATATGAAACTCCGCGTGTCAATTTTTTATGAATTTCTTTGCCTATTTTGCCAAATAATCTCATTTACAAACAAATTCCAAGGAGCATCTCTCCGCAGCACTTCCGTCATACCGGCGGAAAATCCCGCGTATATTTCTTCATGGAAAAAGGGGAACAGCGGAAAGGAAGGATCGCGGATGAAACGGATGCAGAAGGTGTGTGGAATCTGCCTGTGCGCGGCGCTGGCCGTCGGAATGGTCAATGCCTGGGGGGAAATCCGTTGGAAGAATACCCCGATGTTCCTCCCTACCCTGCCGCAGTTTTCCACACCGGCCGCTGAAAACGGTGAAGAATCTCCCCTCCGGATGGTCATCGCCCCGCCCGCCCATTCGGCCGCGCCCGCCGCCGCCGCCGCCTCGGCCTGCGTCATGACCGGGAGCGGCATAACCCTCCACGAGCAAAACGCCGGTGCCTTCCTTCCGATCGCCAGCACCACGAAAATTATGACCGCCCTTTTGACGCTGGAGCTGGGAGAAGGCTGTTTAGACGAAGAATTTACCGTCGGGGATGAGGTTCGGGTCGAAGGGTCGGCCCTCGGCATTAAACCGGGCGCGACCGTTACGCTGCGGCTGCTGGCCTGGGGGATGCTGCTGTCTTCCGGCAATGACGCTGCGTCTGCGGCAGCCATCCGGCTGGGAGGGAGCTTTGAAGGATTTGCGGAGCTGATGAATGAAAAAGCCAAAGAACTTGGGCTGACAAACACCGTCTATGTGACCCCGTCTGGGCTAGACGCGGACGGCCAGGGCAGCTGTGCCCGCGACCTTGCGGTGCTGGCCTGCGCCGCCCTGCAAAACGAAACCTTCCGGGATATCTGTGAGGAGACAAACGGCCATATGGAGGTCGTGGGCGTCGAATACTGGATGACCAACCACAATAAGCTCCTCAAGCAGTACAGCGGCTGCATCGGCGTCAAGACCGGCTTTACCGATTCGGCCGGCCGCTGCTTGGTTTCAGCGGCGGAAAGGGACGGCGCGACCGTCATTTCGGTCGTGCTCCACGACCCGAACGATTGGACCGATTCGGCGGCGCTTCTCGACTGGGGGTTTTCCCAGCTGACGGAAACCCCGCTCCAGGCCGCCCTTTCCGGTATTCAGATTCCTTCCCGTACAGCTGTCGACCCGGAAACCGGCGAGGAAACCGCTCCCCGGTACTTTTCCCTTCGTCAGCGGGATTCTCTCAGCGTCTCCTTGGCCCCGGGAGAGGTTTTAACCGAGGAATTGGAGCTGGTTTCGTTCCTGCCGGAGAACGCTTCTGCGGGCGATACAGCGGGGATTGTCAAGTGGGTGGATGATACTGGGGAGATCCGCGCGTGGAGCGTTATTGAGACAGAGTAAGGAAGATTTTGGAGGATGGGGCACATGACGCGGTAAACCTTTGGAAGATATGCCAAATGACGCACAAAAGCCGCAGACATTTCTGCCTGCGGCCTTTATATCAATCCTTTTTTTCCAAAATCCATATACCAAAAACGCGCCAATACCGAGCATTCCAACTACCGCAAAAAAGCCCATCCATTGTTCCTGTGAAAGGGAAAAAATCCTTTTGATCTGCGAACGCTCATGCCGCATATCAATCGTTTCCATCTTCTTACCATTCACCAAACGAACCGCGATCTCTGTATTTCGATTTTCGAACAAAACATCAATATTATCTCCGGTGACTGTCACAATGTATCGTTCATTCTCTGTAGAATAATCATATATCACCGTATTTTCAACCGTATTTACATTTCCATGTTCAATTGCGAATTGAATCCCTTCTTGGGTAGGAACAGTTGCAATGACACGACTATGGTAGTTAAAGGCAACTGCTCCAAAAATCATCAAAGCAACTGTCAAATACATCATCAGTAATAGTCGCCTCATCTTCATATACTTTTCCTCCGATTCACAACTGTGTTACGCTGAATATATGTTGTTGTATTAATTGAATATTGTACTCCCATACTATGGAAGATGAACCAAATGACGCGGGCGACCGCAAGGGTCGCCCCTACATTCCCAACGCAACGTTTCTGAAAACCATGGGTATTTCTACCTGCGGTTTTTACAATTTCAGCGAAATAAATCCATAACAGCGTCAAATAATTCCCAAATCACACCCAAGATATGCAGAACCTTACGAATCCCCTTCGGCTTATCCTCCTCATACGGTATCTCATCCCGAACGTACATCGCGCACCTCCTATAGATCAACTAGATACTATCTCTAGAAATATTATACCCTATCCGCACTTCCCCGTCAACACAAAATCGAAAATCCCGGCTGTCTCCTCATGAAACAGCCGGGATTATTTTGAAATCTTATTGATCGCTGTTCGGAACCTGGAGCACCGCACCGGTGTTGCCGGAGGTAACAAGGCTTGCGTAGCGGGCCAGGTAGCCGGTATTGATCTTCGGCTCACGGGGCTTCCAGGCAGCCTTGCGCGCCGCCATTTCCTCGTCGCTGATTTTGAGGTTAATCGAATGGTTCGGGATATCGATCGAGATGATATCGCCGTCCTGTACCAGGGCGATCGGGCCGCCAACCGCCGCCTCAGGCGATACATGGCCGATCGAGGCGCCTCTAGTCGCACCGGAGAACCGGCCGTCGGTGATCAGCGCAACAGTCGAGCCCTGCCCGCGTCCCTGGATAGCCGAGGTCGGGGTCAGCATCTCGCGCATACCGGGGCCGCCCTTGGGGCCTTCGTAGCGGATGACAACGACGTCGCCGTCCTTGATCGAACCGGCGTCGATTGCCGCCTGGGCTTCTTCCTCGGAGTCAAAGCATCTGGCGGGGCCTTCATGCACCAGCATCTCGGGGGCAACGGCGCTTCTCTTGACGACGCAGGAATCCGGCGCCAGATTGCCGCGCAGGACCGCGATGCCGCCGGTCTTGGAGTAGGGGTTGTCGGTGGGGCGGATAACTTCGGGGTTGAGGTTTTTCGCGTCCTTGATATTCTCGGCAATGGTCTTGCCGGTGACGGTCATCAGATCGGTATGCAGCAGCCCGAGGTCGGCGATCTCCTTCATAACCGCGTAGATGCCGCCCGCAGCGTTTAAGTCCTCCATATAGGTCGGGCCGGCGGGTGCCAGGTGGCAGACGTTCGGGACTTTTTCGGAGATCCGGTTGGCGATATCCATGTTCAGTTCAATGCCGCATTCGTGCGCAATCGCGGGCAGATGGAGCATCGAGTTGGTGGAGCAGCCCAGCGCCATATCCATCGTCAGCGCGTTCTCAAACGCCTCGTAGGTCATGATGTCGCGGGGACGGATATCTTTCTCGACCATTTCCATGACCTTCATACCGGCGTGCTTCGCCAGCTGGATCCGCTGGGAGTAGACGGCGGGGATCGTGCCGTTGCCGCGCAGGCCCATGCCCAGCACCTCGGTCAGGCAGTTCATTGAGTTGGCGGTATACATACCGGAGCAGGAACCGCAGGTCGGGCAGGTGTTCTCCTCCCACTCGGCGAGCTTGTCCTCATCGATCTTCCCGGCGTTGTATGCGCCCTGTGCCTCGAACATCGAGGAGAGCGAGGTCTTATGCCCGTCCATATGGCCGGCCAGCATCGGGCCGCCGGAGACGAATACGGTGGGGATGTTCAGTCTCGCTGCCGCCATCAGCAGGCCGGGGACATTTTTATCGCAGTTGGGGATCATGACCAGGCCGTCGAACTGGTGGGCCAGGGCCGTGCAATCGGTGCTGTCCGCCATTAAATCTCTCGTGACACGAG
>CAYWRQ010000014.1:29905-31740 GCA_964460915.1 uncultured Oscillospiraceae bacterium | reverse complement strand
GGGGCTGGATACCCAGAACCTGCGCTACTTTGACGCGGCCTGGGACAAGGCTGCCCGACAGAGAAACCGCAACATCAATATGACCAGTGCGCGCTTTTCCGAGGCATTGACCGCCGATGATTCTACCCATTACCCTTTCCGGTGGGGGATTGATTTTTACCATCGCTGGAAAGAAGATCTGGCCTTGTTTGCCGAAATGGGCATGAAGGTGTTCCGTACCTCCATCAACTGGGCGCGTATCTATCCGAATGGGGACGACGCGGTCCCCAATGAAGAGGGTATCCGGTTTTATATCAACCTGTTCGACGAGTGTCACCGGCTGGGCATGAAGGTTTTTGCGACCATCCTCCATTATAACATCCCGGTAAATCTGGTCACGAAATACGGAGGCTGGAAAAGCCGTGAGACGGTGCGTTATTATGAGCACTACTGCCGGACTTTATTTACACGACTTGGACGGCGAGCGGATTTTTGGCTGCCCTTTAATGAGATAAATTGTTCCCGGTTCAATCCGTATAATGGAGCCTGTCTGATTAAAGACCAGGAAGAAAACTATGATCAGGCGATTTTCCAGTGCACCCACAACCAGTTTGTTGCCAACGCCCTAGCCGTCAAAGCAGCCCATGAAATCCTTCCCGGCTCGATGGTTGGCGGCATGATCGCCCGGTTCACGACCTATCCTGCTACCTGTAAGCCGGACGACGTCATGCAGACCATCCTCGATGAGAACTATAAGAACTATTTTTACACCGATGTCATGGCCCGTGGGTATTATCCTGCCTATACCGGGCGGATGTTCCATTCTTTGGGGGTCAAGATTGAGATGGAGGAAGGCGACGAACAGCTGCTGCGGGAAAATACCGTTGATTTTCTATCTTTCTCCTACTATATGTCGATGATTGCCAGCAACGATCCCCAATATGAAACGACGAGCGGGAACCTGGTGAACGGCCTGAAAAATCCTTATCTCCAGTTCTCCGACTGGGGCTGGCAGATCGATCCGGTTGGACTGCGCATCTCCCTGAATGAAATGTATGACCGCTATCAGCTGCCGCTGTTCATCGCCGAAAATGGGATCGGCGCCCATGACACGCCCGATGAAGCGGGAAATGTGCATGACCCATACCGGATCGCCTATCTGAAGGCACACATTGAGCAGATGAAGGAGGCGGTTCAGGACGGCGTAAACCTGCTCGGCTACACCATGTGGGGGATTATCGATATCGTTTCCTGCGGAACGGTGGAGATGAGCAAACGGTACGGCGTAATCTATGTCGACCAGGATGAAGAAGGAAGGGGCAGCCTGCAAAGGCGCAAAAAGGACAGCTTTTTCTGGTACCAGAAGTGCATCCGTACAAACGGCGAAGATTTGGGCTGAGGGACAGGGCAATGAAGATAGATGAAAAAATACTGGCGGTCGATATCGGCGGCACTTTCATAAAATTCGGCTACGTGGACGCGGGATGGAATATCACAGGAAAATGCAAGGTCCCGACCGTAACTTTTCCAAACGCCGGAGAATTTTACGATTACCTTTGTGAGAGCCTGCCTTCCCTGGAAGGCGTAAGCCGGATCGGCGTATGCGCCCCCGGGCTGATTGACCGGGAAGGGAATGTCAAAAGCTATGCGGCTCCATCCCTGTCGATGATGTTTGGCAGCTGTATTACAAAGGAAATAACCGTCCGCACCGGTATCCCCTGCGCGGCAATCAACGACGGGAAGGCGGCCGGGCTCTGCGAACTGAAAATGGGCGCGGCAAAGGAGAGCGAATCATCCGTCTGCTATATCATCGGCACCGGGATCGGCGGCGCCATCTGCGGGAAAGACGATGTCCT
>CAYWRQ010000014.1:0-29805 GCA_964460915.1 uncultured Oscillospiraceae bacterium | reverse complement strand
CGGTCAACCCGGAAATATTCTGTGTCGGCGGCGGCGTTATGGAGCGGGAATGGTTCCTGCCAAAGCTGATTGCCGAGTACCGAAAGCTCGAAGATGAACACTTTGCCGGGCAGCATTTCCTTACGACAAAAATTGTCCCCTGCCGGTTTTTAAGCAGTCCCAATCTGCTGGGAGCGGCGCTGAAGGCAGACATGATACATCTATAATATAAAATATTACCTCAGAAAGGATCACCGATATGACAGAGCAAATCAATCAGAAAATCCGGGCACAGGCTGAACAGCTTCGGTCGTACTGTATTGGGTTTAGGCGGGATATCCATATGCATCCGGAGTTTGGCTTTCACGAGTACCGCACGACCGAGCGGATCTGCGAAGAACTGGATAAGCTCGGCATTTCGTACCACCGCTTAGACCCCACCGGCGTCACAGGTAAAATCGTCGGTACGGCGCCGGATGCGGATCCGTCGAGGATCATCTGCCTGCGGGCTGATATCGATGCGCTCCCGATCCAGGAGATGGAAAACGGCCTTCCCTACCGTTCGGTCCACGACGGCGTTATGCACGCCTGCGGCCACGATACCCACCAGGCGATGCTGCTGACGGCTCTCCGTATTTTGAATGAGATGCGGGATGAGCTCAGCGGAACGGTTCGGTTTGTCTTCCAGCCGGCGGAAGAAACCAGCGACGCCCATGGAAACAGCGGCGCAGATGCTGCGATTGCACAGGGCGTGGCGGAAAATGTGCGGGCTTTCTTTGGTATGCATATCCTGGCAAACGAGAATGGCCGGCTGGGTATCGGCTGTGCCAAAGGGGAGGCGATGGCGGGGAATCTGCGCTTTTCAATCGTCGTACACGGCAAGGGCTGTCACGGGGCCGAGCCGGAATCAGGCGCGGATGCCCTGCTCTGCGGTGCGGCCATTGTACAAAACCTGCAGCAGATTATCAGCCGGAATGTGTCCCCGCAGGACGCGGCCGTGATTACCGTCGGCAGTTTCCATTCCGGGAAAGCGTCGAATGTCGTAGCCGCCGAAGCGGAAATCAGCGGTACGGGGAGGTTTTTCGCCCGCCCGCTGCGGGAGCTGCTGCCGAGGCGAATCCGTGAAATCGCGCAGTCAACCGCACAGGCTTACGGTGCTTCTGCGGAGGTTACAATCAAATTCGGACATTCTCCCGTAATCAATGACCCAGAGCTTGTGGATATCGGCATGGAATCGGCGAAAAAGGTAATGGGGACGAATTTGTCAACCTGCACCTTGGGCGGATGATGGCATCGGAGGATTTCAGCAAGTACGGCGAGATCGCTCCGGCTGCCTTCTTTATCCTGGGCGCCAAAGGGAGCGGAGCCGGACACAGCCCCACCCTGATGATTGATGACACGGTGCTGCCTACAGGCGCTGCCGTATATGCCCAGGCGGCTGTTGATATCCTGAACCGGCTTTCATCAGGGCGATGATACAAGGACAGAAGAGGAATATAGGATGAACAAAACAGATACCATAAATTGGCTGTCAAAAAAGCCGGAACAGTTTTGGGACGCCAGTGACGCGATTTGGGATACTCCGGAAACCGCTTTTACAGAATACACGGCTATGCATATCCAAACCGCTCTCCTAAAGGATTTGGGCTTTGAAGTTGAATATCATCTTGCGGGAATCGAGACTGCTTTTCTTGGCAGATGGGGAAAGGGAAAACCGGTTATTGGTTTTCTCGGCGAATTTGATGCCCTATCCGGGTTGTCACAAAAAGCGGGGGTGGCTGAGAAGCTCCCGGCCGTAGAAAATGGAAACGGGCACGGCTGCGGGCACCATCTGCTGGGGATCGGCAGCATCGCCGCCGCTGCTGCCGTGAAAGAATATCTCCTGCAAAACGATCTTCCGGGCACCGTCATTTATTATGGCTGTCCCGGCGAAGAAGGCGGGTCCGGCAAAGCGTTTATGGCTAGAGATCATGTCTTTGATGATCTGGACGCAGCTATTACCTGGCATCTCAACGACTCTACCCATATTAACAACGCTTCTTCCCTTGCCAACTGCCAAATCCTTTATCGCTTTAAGGGTATCAGCGCACACGCGGCGGGGTCCCCGCATTTGGGAAGAAGCGCGTTGGATGCAGTCGAATTGATGAACGTAGGCGTACAGTTCCTGCGGGAGCACATCATTCCGGAGGCACGGATTCATTATGCGATTACCAACGCCGGAGGTGATTCTCCTAATGTCGTACAGGCCGAAGCGGAGGTACTATACTTGATCCGCAGCCCCAAAAATTATCAGGTACGGGAATTGCACGAGCGCGTCAGCAATATCGCAAAAGGCGCCGCCCTGATGACGGGAACAACGGTAGAAGAGGATTTTATCATGGCTTGCTCCGGATTGGTTCCCAATCATACGCTGGAAAAGATCATGTGGAAAAATATAACGGAACTTGCTGCACCGGAGTATACAAAGGATGAGTTAGACTTTGCTGCCGATATTCGGAATACCTGTTCTTTACATACCTCTTTCCTTTCCCGATGCCAGCGGATGATCGGCCTGGAGGCAGGCGCCGAGTACGCCGAGGGATACCGGGATGTCACGGCTCTTTATACGCGGCCGCTCCCTTACCGGCCAAGTGATAAAGTCGCTTCCGGATCATCCGATGTGGGGGATGTAAGCTGTGTCTGCCCGGTCGTACAGGCCTGGGTCACCGCTTTCGCTGCCGATACTCCCGGCCATAGCTGGCAGGAAGTCGCCAGGGAAAGAGCAGTGCCGCCCACAAGGGCGAGATATATGCCGCGCAGATCATGGCTGCGACAGCGATTGATCTGATCCACGCACCCCATGTCATTGAGGCAGCGAAGGTGGAACTGCGCCAGCGGCTTGCCGCTGATGGAGGGAGTTATATTTCTCCAATCCCTCCGGGCGTAAAACCACGTTCCATGGCTTCTTTGAGCAAAAAAGGATAAGATTTTGTTTATGAAAATTTGCCCAAAGATGAAGTAGACTGCATTTTTGATTCCTTTGGTATAGGATTTATATTTTATCTCCGCAAAGGGTAAATTCCTTAGGATCCATTTGGGTTCTAAGGACTTTTTCTTGTTTTGGATGGATCTGTAGTACACTAGACTACTTTTAGATTCAGCTGTTTTCCATAGGGACGATTTGGGCAGCAAGAATTTCAGCAGAAATGGAAACAGCGTTATTTCTTCTCAGCAGGGAATAGCGCCTTTTCTGTCTGCGATTAAGAACACTTTTACAAAAAGAATTGAATTTTGATAGGGTATGTTGTATAATATAGAGAAGTAAGGCATGGAACCAAAAGGCTATGTGAACGGAAAAGTCTGTCTTCTCGTTGCTGCGGAATTTCTCATCGTTTTCGTGGAAAACGCGGAGTGGAACTAGAACGGAGACGTCAACGCACTCCGACGGGGAGAACATCCGACAGATACCGCAAACCATCCTTACCGGATGCTGCTTCGTATCCAATCTCAATGCAGCTTCCTGGGGGCCGGCGCATATAAACAGGCACTGGAAAAGGCAGTCAAGAATCAAGCCCCCGTCTATAATTACTACATTACCTTCGCAGCCCCATCCCCGTCATCCGGAAAGCTCCTATGCATGGCATACGGCGGACCTACCGTTGCAGATGCGCATTGTCGCCCATGAAAACTGCGAGAAGATTTCTAAAGAAATGGCTCATGCGTGGGCGGCATTTATCCGGACCGGTGATCCTGGAACAGATGAGCTCCCGTGGCCGGCTTTCACAGCGGACAATCAGCGAACCATGGTGTTTGGTGAAGAGCCGAAGGTGGAGATTGATCCTACAAAACCATATCGTCAGTTTGTTAAATGATTATTTGAAAAGAGGAATGTAATGTGCCAAATTGGAGTGCTTTAGATGAAATGAACAGGAGGATGGAGCCAGTTCGGAAAATCTTTGGTCCGGTCAAAAACAAAGCAGTCGCTATTTTTGAAGATTGCGCTAATTATCCGATTGACGAAGTTGTTGCGTTGAGAAAGCTGGTGCAGGAGATTGAAGGCCCTGCCTATACGGGAAATGTCGACTTGAAAGAAACCGCTGAAAAGACAGAACAGTTTCGGGAGATGCTAGAAACGATTCGTCCGCTGGAGAATGCTCGGCCGCGTATTTACCTTTGGAATGAAGGAAATATGCCGACATTGACGGAGTATACCGACAACAGTACCTACCGCTATAACCATAATCCGGATTTCAAGCCGTATTATCTCGAGATGCTGCTGCCGGAGGATGTGGAGCCAAAGGGCGCTGTGATCCTCTGTGCGGGCGGTGACCATGCCGATGCCGTGGTATCCGAAGCATATCAGACGGCACTGGACTTTAACGGGATGGGATATCAGTGCTTCATCCTGCTGAATCGTACCAATCATAATCCGTGGACATCGAAAGAGGCCGGTGTGGACGCTGCCAGAGCGGTGCGCATGGTGAGGAATAATGCGGCAATGTATCGCATCAAGCCGGATCATGTGGCTTACGCAGGGTTCTCTAACGGAGGGTTGACCGGGGAAGGCCTGATTGAGTATTTCTCCGGGGAGCAGAAAGTACAGTCTGTGTTCCCGGATTATGAACCCGATGCCTTGGATGCGGTGAATGCGACACCGGATGCGTTTATCTGCGTCTATGGCCCTCGGTTTGTGAATGAACCGTTTGATTGGGAAAACGTTGTATATCCGCCCACCTTCTTTGCCGTTGGGCGCGAGGACAGCGCTATGAACAACCTAAACTATGTTTATCCGGATTTGGTGAAGCACGGAGTACCTGTAGAGATTCATACCTTTGCGGGAGTACCGCATGGCCAGGCGGGGGTGCGTATCATGGACGGAAAAGTCAAATACCCGAATTTTGAGTTGTGGCTGCCGTTGGCAGATGCGTTTCTGCAAAACGTTTTTGAGGGGAATTGAGACAAAGGGCCCTTATGGCGCAGATGGATAGCGAAAAGAAAAAGCAGCCTTCCCCTCGGTTTGTTGTCAGCGTGGGATCAGCAAGGTTTGAGCAGATAAGCGGCGCTATTATTCAGCAATGGATAATAGTGCCGCTTTATTTATATGTTCTATATTCATGTTTATTGAAAAACTTTTTCCATTTAGCTGCGTCGTTGTCCATCAGGTAAAGAAACCGGTAAACGCCAAAGACGCTGAGGGAACGATGTTGCCAACGTTCCTCAGCGTCTTTGGCCAGATTTGGAGTTTTCAGTATGAGCATTTTATAGATAAATTGCAGGCCTCAGGGGCAGGCCGTCAATTTAACACAAAATCAGTTTGCAGGAGCGGATAGGTGTTGATGCAGTCCAAAATTCCTTTTTCGTCTGCGATTGCCGGGATGCCGCCCGGACGGGACGCACAGATCGATCCGGCACCGTTTGCAAATCTGCAGAATTCTTTCAGTTCTTCCGCCGAAAGGGACCGGAGGGACTGAGCGGTACGGTAGCCGTGTGCATACAGCTGGTAAAGGAACGCGCCCCAGAAGCTGTCGCCGGAACCGGTGGTATCGACAACCTTGGTATCAAAGGTCGGCTGATGGCTCAGTTCGCCACCGTAGGAGAAAACGCAGCCTGCCGGGCCGAGGGTGACGATGATGAGGATGATGCCCATGTCATGCAGCTTCTTTGTCCCTTCGCGGATGCTGTCCGTACCGGTGAGAAGGGCAAGCTCTTCCTCAGAGATTTTCAGAATATCGCACAACTCCAGCCCCAGCTTCATCGCCGCGATACCCTCTGTCTCGGATTTCCAGAGGGCGGGCCGCCAGTTGGGATCATAGGATATGCATTTTCCCATCGCTTTGGCCGCCTTGACCAGTTCAAGGGTCGTGGTTTTTCCGGGTTCTGTCGTCAGGGAAAGGGAACCGAAGTGCAGAATACTGCAATTTTTGACCGATTCCATGTTGATTTCTTCGCTGCGCAGCTGGGTATCGGCGCCGGGGTTTCGGTAGAAGGTAAAGCTTCTGTCGCCGTTCTCATCCAGCTGGACAAACGCAAGCGTCGTACGGAAATCATCGTCTTCGATCAGGTTTACAGTGTCGATATGGTTTTGTTCCAGGCATTTGCGGAGCGTGGCGCCAAAGCTGTCTTTACCGACCTTGCCGATAAAACCGGCAGAGACGCCCAAGCGGGAAAGCTGCACGGCCACGTTGGCAGGAGCACCGCCCGGATTCGGGCATAAGGCGCCTGTACATCCTTCCGCCTTAACGGGAGTAAAATCAATCAACAATTCGCCGGTTGTCAAAATATCGGGCATAAGGATTCCTCCTGTCTTAATTCTTAATTTTATGAACCGTAACCTGCGCATCGCCGCCGGCGGTTACACAGGTATACGGGGTGTCGGGGAAGAGGACCAGCGAGAATACGCGGGTACCGTTATCAAGGAACAGCTCGCAGGCAGAGTGGTCAAAAATCAGTTCCAGCTTCCACTGCCCGTCATAGAACCTTGGCGCGGAAATCTTGGAGAACCAGTCGCTGGCAAACTCTTCGCTGAAGTCATTTGCTCCCGCCTTGGAACGGTCGACAAAGGCTTCGTTTTTGTCGTTGACGCCGAAGGTAAACTGCTGGCCGGATTCGTTGGAGAGGGTTACAGTAGAAGCGCCGCTGCCGGTAACCGTCAGCTTAAACACCTCGCCGGGGAGAGTGCCGTCGGAGGGGGCCCCTTCGTCAAAGAGGGAATCCGCCTTGGACGCGCCCGCCAGCCGGATGCCGCCCTTTGGCGTATCGACGAGGGTCAGGACGCGGGGGATCGTCATAATGCAGCAGAACGCATCGGTCGGGGTCTGGCCCGCGTATACGTTGTTGTCTCCCCAGCCGACCAGGATCCGTTCATCAGTATTGTCGTAGGTGACGGCGGCATAGTTGTCAAAACCGCTGTCGATAAATTCGGGTTCGGTAAAGCGGCCGTCCGCGGTAAACTTCTTACCGTCAAAGGAACCGACAAAGTATTGGACCCGCGCGCCATGATTTGGATCATTGGGGCCCATGCTGACCATCAGCACCCATTTGGTTTCGCCGTTTACCTCCAGCGGGAATAGGTCGGGACATTCCCATACGCCTGCGGAGTAGTTGCCTTCGGGGCCGAACTCGCCGGTCTTTTCCCATTCTCTCAGGTTCTCCGAAGCATAAAACTCGACATGATCGCCCGCCGCCAGGACCATTCCCCAACCGCCGTTCGGATGGTGGAAGACCTTCGGGTCGCGGAAGTTCCGTCTGTCACTGGGGATAACGGGGTTGCCCTCATATTTGGTAAAATGCACGCCGTCGGTGCTATAGGCGATGCTTTGCTGTTCATGGTCCTTATTAAAATCATGGGTGACGAGGTCATGATAATGATGGGTAAACATCGCTACGATCGGAGCCTTGCCGTCCTTCCCAAAGCCGGAAGTATTTTTCTGATCATATACGGCGCTGCCCGAGAAGATAAAGCCCAGTTCATCGGGCGCCAGCGCGATCGGCAGGTTTTTCCAGCGGAGCAGGTCGGTGCTGACCGCGTGCCCCCAATGCATCGGCCCCCAAACGGTGTCGAGGGGGTAATACTGATAGAACAGGTGATAGGTGCCGTTTTCATATACCAGGCCGTTCGGATCGTTCAGCCAGCCGAACGGAGCGGCAAAATGAATTTCCGGGCGAAAATCGCGTAAACCTTTTGTGCTCATGTGGACCTTCCTTTCTCAAAAGGGAGCAGAGATTATTTTAATGTATGGATCCGGACAGAAGCGTTCCCTGTCGCGGAAACGGTTGTATAGGGCGAATCGGGGAAGACCAGCTGCGAGAAGGCGCGGGTGCCGTGATCCAAAAACAGCTCGCAGATCGAGCGGTCAAAGGTCAGCTCCAGCGTCCACTGGCCATCATAAAAACGGGATGCCTTATTGACAGAGAACCAGTCTTCGGCAAATACCGGGCTGAAATCCTTTGCACCGGCATTTCTCCGGTCGATATAGGCTTCGTTTTCCTCGTTGACGCCGAAGACGAAGGTCTGTCCCTTGTCATTTGCCAGCGTCACGGCAGATGCGCCGCTGCCGGTTACGGTCAGCTTAAATACTTCGCCTGGCAGCGTGCCGTCGGAGGGGACGCCTTCCGAGAAGCAGTCATCCGAAACGGGTTTACTGGCCAGCCGGATACCGCCTTTGGGCGTATCCACCAGCGACAGAACGCGCGGAATCGTCTGGATACCGCAGTAATCGTAGGTAGGGGTTTCTCTGGCGTAAATCCAGTTCGACGCCCAGCTGATAAGGATGCGTTCAGGAGCATTGTCGAAAGTGACCCCGGCGTAGTTGTCCAGACCCGTGTCGATCGGCTCGATCTGGTTAAAACGGCCGTCGCAGATAAAGGTATCGCCGTCAAAGGTGCCGGTGAAATACTGGGTACGGGAGCCGTGGTTTTCCCGGCGGGGACCCATGCTGACCAGCAGCACCCACTTCGTTTCTCCGTTTACTTCCAGCGGAAAGAGGTCGGGACATTCCCATACGCCCTCTGAATAATTTCCCTCGGGGCCGAATTCGCCGGTTTTTTCCCAATCTCTGAGGTTCTCAGAATGGTAGAAACGGACGCGGTCACCTGCGACCGTTACGACGCTCCAGCCGCCCTTAATGGGGTTCGGGAAAACCTTCGGGTCGCGGAAATTCCGTTCGCGGCTGGGAAGAACCGGGTTGCCCTCATATTTTGTGAAATGTACGCCGTCGGTCGAGTAAGCGATGCTCTGCTGCTCATAATCATGATCGCGGTCGCCATCCTCCGAACGATGATGATGGGTGAACATGGCGACAATCGGAGCCTTTCCGTCTTTACCAAAGCCGGAGGTGTTTTTCTCGTCGTATACAGCACTGCCGGAGAAGATGGATCCCATCAAATCCGGCGTCAGGGCGATGGGCAGATGTTCCCAGTGAATCAGGTCGGTACTGATCGCATGGTCCCAGAAAACCGGACCCGTATGCTGTACATCGGGATCATATTGGCTGAACAGATGGTAGACGCCGTCAACGCAGACCAGACCGTTTGGATCGTTGATCCAACCCATGATAGGAGAGTAATGTAGAGTCGGACGAAAATCACGGATACCTTTTGTGCTCATAGTAAGGGCCTCCTTGCATTAACTAAGTTAACGATAACATAAAGGAAAATGTGGGACAATGTCGAACAAATTATCCAAAAAATGAATCTGTAATTTCCTCAGCTTGGGGTCAAATCGTATTTCGATATTCGAAATATATCCCATTCATTTTTTAACTGAGTAAATAATAACACCTCGAATATAGAAATGTAAATAGTCAAAACTACCAGTTTTCAGTTTTTTTTATTGCGAATGTATTTTCTATATGAAAGTTCCATTGTCATTTTGCACAAAGACTCAATTCATAATTATACATAAATATAAAACTTGAGAATAAATTGTTGACAAAACCTTTTCATATTGATATCATTTCTTTTGTAAAACATGGTTACAGGATAAACATCCGGTAATTGTGAAAACACAGGGCGGTGAGCGTTGAGAAAACGGCAGGTACCTGTCCCGGCATTGCCGCCGCGAAATTTCATTCAAGATCGGAGTTGAAGTCATGTCAAAAGGTCAAAAACCGAAAGGTGAAAAGAGCGGTCTCGCTCGTGCCCTTTCTTCCTGGCAGCTGTATGTCCTTCTGCTGCCGGCACTGGTCTGGCTGGTTGTCTTCGCGTATTACCCCATGTATGGCGTAATCATTGCGTTCAAGGATTTTAAAATCCGCTCGGGTATCCTGGCAAGCCCGTGGGCCAGCCCAATCTTCAAATACTTTCAGCAGTTCTTCAGCACCAGTATTGCTGTAACGGCTATCAAAAACACGATTATTTTGAGCTTGGAGCAGCTGGTTATTTCTTTCCCTATCCCAATTATCTTTGCGTTGTTGTTAAATCAGGTACGCAGCAATAAGGCAAGAAAAGTTGTGCAGACGATCTCGTATGCACCATATTTTCTTTCAAACGTTATCCTGGTATGTATCATGAACATGCTTTTCTCAACAAATGGCATCGTCAACAACTTGATTGTTTCTTTGGGTGGCTCAATTCAGTCTTTTAACTCTGGTGCCGAATGGTTCCGTACAATGTATATTGGATCGACTGTATGGCAATCGATGGGCTTCAACGCGATCGTGTATATCGCAGCTTTGACCGGCATTAGCGCGGACTTTTATGAAGCAGCTGTTATTGACGGCGCAACCAAGTTCCAGAGAATCATTTACATCGATATCCCGCTGATTATGCCAACTGTTATCTTGATGTTGATTCTAGCTGTTGGTAACGTTATGAGCCTAGGGTACGAAAAAGCTTACCTGATGCAGAGCTCTCTGAACTCGGACGTTTCTGAAATCATTTCTACATATGTATACAAAGTCGGTCTGCAAAGTGCGCAGTATAGCTTTGCGACGGCAGTTGGTTTGTTTAACTCGGTTGTCAACTTCATTATCCTTGTTTGTGCAAATACGGTTTCTAAGAAGTTCGCCGGCGTTAGCATTTTCTAAGAAGGGAGGAAATGAGTAATGAGTGCACATGAAAAGACATCTGGTATTGTCGGCGTTAAAGAGTCGGTCGGCGATCACGTGTTTAATGTGTTCAACACTATTTTGATGATACTGATCAGCATCATCATTATCTATCCGCTATGGTACACTGTCATTGCTTCCTTTACTGATCCAGCTGTTGTCAACTCTGGTAAATTCTTGCTGATTCCGACGAATCTATTTTTGGATGGCTATAAAGAAGCTTTCGGTTATCCAAATATCTGGACAGGTTATCGCAATACGATCATTTATACTGTTATCTACGTGGTTGTTGCACTCTGTGCAACTGTCCCCGGAGCATATGCGCTGTCCAGAAGAGATATGGCTGGCCGTCGTGGGTTGATGTTCCTTTTCACCTTTACGATGTTCTTTAATGGTGGCATGATCCCATTGTATTTGACCGTTAAGTCGGTTAAAATTTACAATACCATGTGGGCACTGGTCCTTCCAATCGGGGTGTCGGTTTATAACCTGATTGTATGCCGTTCGTTCTTCGAGTCCAACCTTCCTACAGAACTATTGGAGGCTTCCAAACTGGACGGCTGTTCGGATTTTGGTTTCTTCTTTAGGATTGCACTCCCATTGTCTTCTACGATCATCGCGGTTATGGTGTTGTTCTACGCAACCTCGATGTGGAATATCTACTTTAATGCAATCATGTTCTTGGAAGACGAATCTAAGATGCCATTGCAGGTTATCCTACGTAACCTCGTTTTGTCCAATCAGCTGGTTCAGGGTGCTTCTGGTGCTGAACTCGCGGCAAAGCAGAAACTGGTCGATCAGTTGAAATACGTTATTGTTACGATGGCTGCTTTCCCGCTGGTTGTTGTGTATCCTTTTGTTCAAAAGTACTTTGCCAAGGGTGTCATGGTCGGTGCCGTCAAAGGCTAAGTATTTTATGAATATCATTTGTTGTAGACAAAATAGAGATGAGCATAGTTCGCACTTTGCTCATCTCCCACAATGGAGGTAAATTCTTATGAAAATGAAAAAGAATCTCGCAGTAGTTCTGGCGATGTCTCTGGTACTTGCGTCAGCGATGACCGGATGCAGTGGAAGCACTAGCACCAGTACAGGTTCAGATTCCGTTGATGCAACTCAGGTTGATTACCTGAATTTAGACGGTTCTCTCCCAATCATTACCGATCAGGCAGCTTTTGAGGAAGCTAATGGCGGAAAGCTAACCATGCAGATCATTAACGATGCATCCAGAAAAGTTGACGTATCTGAACTGGATATGGTAAAGCGTTGGGAAGAGGATACTGGAATCGTTTTTGAATGGAAGGTATTGTCTCCTGACTCTGCTAGTGAGAAATTGTCCTTGATGCTGACTTCCGGTGATGATCTTCCGGATGCTTTCTGGAATTTCCCAGGCGGTCTATCTGGTCAGTACGCTGTTCAGTACGCTGATCAGGATGTATTTATTCCCACAGAAGACCTGATCGCTGAGTACTGCCCCACCTTGGTTCAGATTCTGGAAGACAATCCTCAGTATCAAAAGGAAATTGTTACGCCTGACGGTCATCAGTACGGATTCCCTTATATCGAACAGATGAAGGGCCTCGTTATGACCTCTGGCCCTCTGCTGATCAACCAGACTTGGCTGGATGCAGTTGGTATGGATATGCCCACAACTCCTGACGAATTTGCGGATGTTCTTCATGCGTTTAAAGATGCTGGCGACCTGAACGGCAACGGGGAAGACGATGAAATCCCTGCTCTGACAATGTTTGGTCCAGAAGAGATTGATACTTTTGGCTCTTATAATATGTTCTATCGCTTTACTGGCTGTTTTGGTCAGGCTGATAGCTATTGCTACGGCAATTACCTGGCTGACCATCTGGCTGTTCTCGATGGTCAAATCACCTTTACCGGCAGTAATGAGTCTATCCGGAAGACTGCTGAATATTTCCACGAGCTGTATGCGGACGGTCTTCTGAATGTTGATTGTTTTGAGCAAACCAGCACAACCAATTACACCAACAATGACTTGGTACAGGATGTCGCTAAGGCTGGTGTAGTTGGCGTATGGTCGGATATGACGATTACCAATAACTCTGTCCGTCATGAATATGTTGCGATTCCGCAGCTGACGGGTGAAGATGGCGGTCTGTCTGGCTTCCCTCTGAATTATTCCGAGATGCAGGATACTTCTGATACCTGTATTACAGTTGAATGCAAGTATCCAGAAGTTATCGCTTGCTTCGTTGAATACATGATCTCCGATCCGTCTTTGTCTGTACAGTCCAACTGGGGTGCTGTCGGCTATAACTACTACGAAGATGAAAACGGTAAGCTCTGCTTCAATCTGGATGATAATGGCGACATTATTCCTGTTGATCCTTATACCTCGTTTGGTGACATGCGTGTTAATACGACTCCAGCCCGTGGTTCTATGATTGTTCTGAATGAATATTACGATACCGTTTGTGAGTACACTTACGATGCAGTTAACCTGCTTGAATTCCAGTATGTCAATGGTAAGGAAGAGCAGCTTGCTCGTGGAACTAACGTTCCGAAGATGCTGATGACTGTTGAGGAACAGCAGCGTCTGGCACAGATCCAGCCGGTTATTTCTGATATCGTCGATCGTTATATTGCAAATGCAGTTAAGAATGGAACAACTGATGCTGAATGGGATCAGTATCAATCTGATCTGCAGAGCGCTGGTGTTGAAGAATTGGTTTCGATCTTCCAGGGCGCATATGACCGTGTAAATAGCTAAATGAGTCCTTCTGTCCTCTCTTTTGAGAATGGTTGCAGAAAAATTTCCCCCGGGCGGATTGATGTCTAGCTAGGAGGAACTGAGAACGGGTATATTTTGTGGTACGTATGCAAAACCAGCCGGATCGGGTGGTTATCAGCGGCTGCAAAATATACCCGTTTTGGTAAAATGAAAGATATTTTCCGTATATTCTTGACATTTTGTGCAAAAAAATGTATGATAAAATTCAGAAGTTTCAATGGATGGGATAGATGAACGTGAAAGATACACAGGAGAATAATGTGAACAACCTAGGGGTGAATTTTGAAGATATTGCAAGCGTAAATAAATCTTCGATTATCAAATTCCTGCGCCGGAGCGGGGTCTGCAGCAGGGCCCAGATCAGCAAGGCGATGGGACTTACGCAAGCTTCAATCTCAAAAATAACCGGCCAGCTCATTGCAGAAAATATTATCTTTGAAACCGGATATATTGCCGGTGAAAAAGGCCGCCGTTCTGTCGGTTTGGCACTGAATACCCGATGCAAAAAGGTATTGGGCGTGCGGATTTCCCGTCGTTCTTTTGCGGTCGGTTTATTTGACTTGGGCGGAAATATTTACGAAAGCGTTTCCGGCCAGTTTGATGCCAATACAACCCTGCACAATGTTATCCACCGGATCAAGACCCACCTGCATGAATTTTTGGATCAATATCAGGACATTGCGGCAATCGGTGTCGCCGTGCCCGGCCCTTTGGATATCAAAAAGTCAGAGATACTGCTGACCACGTCTATGGCAACCTCTGATTGGACCAATATCCACCTGCGGGAAGAATTCGGGGACGACTTCCCGGTAGAAATTGTTTTTTGTCACGATGCGGTTGCCGGGGGCCTGGCCAACTGGTGGTTCGGTTCCCGCGTGACGAATGTCCAGTCCTCGCTGGTCCACTTTTTGGTGGGCGACGGCGTCGGGGCAGGATTTATCGAAAACGGTGAAATGTGGCAGAACAGGTCAGGCTTCTCGTCGGAAATCGGCCATATCAGCTTGGATATTCACGGGAAGCGCTGCCGGTGCGGAAACCGCGGCTGCCTGGAGCTTTACTGCTCGACCTTTGCGTTTATGGAGGATGTTGCGAAAAGGCTTCAGCAGCCCGGCGCGTCGTCCTCGTCCTTGGCAAGGCTGACCAACCCGACCCCGCAGGATGTCTTTTCTGCCGCTGAGGCAGGGGACCAGCTCGCGCAGGACGCGGTTGACCGGCTGAGCCGTTATATCGGGTACGGCGTTGTGAACATTATCAACGCCTATGTGCCGGATTTGATTATCATCAGCAACGAGATGGCAAAAGGCGGGCAGCGTGTCCTGAAAGGGGTCAAACAGGTCGTACAGGAGCGCATTTTGCCGACTGTAGCGGAAAATGTCGATATCGAGCTGGAGGATGATTGGATGCTCAACGACCCGGTTCTGTACGGGGCGGGGGCTGTTGCGATCAATTATTGCTTGGAAAGCCCGGTCAATTTACTTGGCTCCAATTCCCAGAAAAAATAATGGACAAGGCGGCGGTTCTCCGCGCTGGATAGAAAAATACCCTGTCGTTTGTATTGACGACGGGGTATTTTCGCGTTTATGTGGTTTTTGGGTGAAAGGGCGGCAGGCCAAAGGAATGAGTGTGTCCGGTAAGCGTGCACGCTTCGGCCGTCCCCTGTTCCGTATATCGGGATATGGCTGCTGGGTGGGGGCGCTCATTTCATGTTTTGCTTATAGGCAGTCCCCCACGCCTCCATCGCCTGGATAATCGGACGCATGGACTGGCCCAGCTCGCTGAGGGAATATTCTACCCGCGGCGGGACCTCCGGGTAAACGGTACGGGTGACAATACCGTCTTCTTCCATGGACCGTAAGCTGTCGGTCAGCACCTTTTGGCTGATGCCGGTCAGGTTTCGTTTCAGTTCGTTAAAGCGCCAGGGCCGCACAAGGAGGTTGCGCATAATCAGCAGCTTCCATTTGCTCCCGATCAAAGCGACCGTTGTTGCGACGGGACAGGCCGGCATTTCTTCCTTTGTTACCATGATAAAGGCCTCCTTTTTGCCTAGACTCTTTTGACTTTATTGTAGCGCCGCCTGCAAAATTTGTCAAGGAAGATGGGCGGTTACGGCAAAGTGACCGGGTTATAAAAAAGTGCGTACTTGTTCCGCGCTTTCATTTCGCTATAATAGGAAGTAAAGAGGAAGATTTTTGTCGAGGGTTTATTGGAGGTTTATAAGATGAACGAAATGATTGAAAAAATGCTGAGCAGGCACGCGATCCGCCGGTTTCAGGACCGGCAGCTGGAGGAGGAGGTTCTGGAACAGATTTTGCAGGCCGGGCTGTATGCCCCCAGCGCCGGGAACAATCAGCGCTCCCGCATTGTCGTCTGCCAGGACAGGGAAGTGAATGAACAGCTGGGGAAAATCAGCCGGTATATGCAGTTTAAGGGCGGGGATCCGGGGAAATTGTCCCACTCCATATCCGCTGAGCAGCCCAGCATCCAGGACGATTTTACGATTCTGGATGGATTTTACCATGCGCCGACTGTTCTGACGATCTTTACCCGCCCGGGGAGATATGCCCATGACGATGCGGCGATGATCGGGGAGAATATCTGGCTTGCGGCGCATTTTCTCGGAGTCGGCGCCTGCTATATCGGGCGGGCCGAGGATACCTTTGCAACCGAGTATGGGCGTCAGATTCGGAAGGAATGGGGCATCCCGGAGGATTTGGTACCGGTTTGTCATGTCCTGCTGGGGTATCGGGAAGGGCCGGAGCCGCACGCCAAGCCGCGCAAAGAAGGAAGAATCGTGCGGGTATAACAGACGGGCGGTAGGACCGTATCTTTTCTGTCATCAGCTGCCGCTTGTTCCTCTGCAGGAATCCGTTGCAAAAAAGCTTTTATTGTGCTAAACTTATGGTCAGACGATGAAAGCAATGGAGGCGCAGTTGTATACTATGATCATTAAACGCGATATACTTTTTACGCCGGTAAACAAAACCCGCACGCTGCATATCTATTTGCCCCAGGGGTACGAGGAGTCGGACGAGCGGTATCCGGTCATGTATTTCTTTGACGGGCACAACCTGTTCTGCAATGAGGACGCGACCTACGGCAAGAGCTGGGGGCTGGAGAGGTTTCTGGACGAGTGGGATAAGCCGATGATTGTTGTAGGAATCGAGTGCGGCCATGAGGGCGATGAACGGCTCAAGGAATACTGCCCGTACCACTACAGCGGCGGCATTTTCGGCGACCTGTACGGCATCGGGGATGAGACGGTCCGCTGGATCGCCGGGGAGCTGAAGCCGGTTATCGACCAGGAATACCGTACCTATTCTTTCCGGGAAGCGACCGGCATCGGCGGTTCCAGCATGGGCGGCCTGATGGCGCTGTACGCCGGGGTCAAGTACAACCGGTATTTTTCGAAGGCAGCCTGCCTGTCCAGTTCGATTTCCCTTGGGATGAAGGATTTGAAACGGGATATCGCCCGCAGCTCTTTAGACCCGGACAGCAAATTTTATCTCTCCTGGGGGACGAAGGAGGCCGGCGGAAAAGACGATGACGACGTGGACGAGGATTTAAAGAGCAACGCCGCCCGCAATAACCTCGCCATTTCCGCGAAGCTCAAAGAGAAGGGCGTGCAGACGAAAATTTATTGCCAGCGGGGCGGGCACCACTGCGAAGCCGACTGGGAGCGGCAGGTACCGTATTTTATGGAGTATCTGTGGCACTAATCGTTATATTCAAAATCCAGCGTAGGGCCGAAGAAAGCCGTGCGCTGGATTTTGTGTTTCGTATGCCGCTATTTCTGCGCCAGTTCCCAGCTCTCCGGATAGCGGAGCCGGTAATAGGCGGCTTCGGGCGAGTCCGTCTCCCGCAGGCGCTTTTGCCGGATTTCATCCGCTACTGCCTGTAAAATCCAGTTTAGCTGTTTTTCGCCGAGCATATGATAGGGGTAGATTTTCAGCGTACCCTTTTCCTCCTCCGCCAGCAGCGCCTGATACGCATCGGGAATCCGGACTTCAGTTAAAACGGGTACCGGCTGGGCGGAAACGACCTCGTTTGGAATCGGGGTAGTCTGCCTGTCTATCGGGGCGCAGGTGTACAGGGAGGCGGATTTCCCGGCGTATAAAATCCGCAGGGCGTCCGGAAAATATTCCTGGTAGTAAATCTGTCCGTCCTTTGTATAGCCGTAGGTATACTCAAAATGCCGGATAGAGTAAAAGAGCGCCATTGGGAGCAGCGTGGTCATGCAGACCTGGGAAGGCCTGTCCAGGCGTTTGGCGGTCATGCTGGGCCGCAGCACCGTCAGGCCGGGCGTTGGGGAACAGTGATAATAGGTCATAGGCATCCTCCGTTTTTATCTTGCCGGCTGATACTGCGCCTTTTCATAGTCCTGGACATAGTACCGGATATTCTTTCGGCCCCGGGCGATGACCGTATGGCCTTCTGATTCCAGCAACCGTTTTTGCTCTTCGATACCGCCGGGATATTTGGGGTTTAATTCCCCGTTTGCTTTCAGCGTCCGCCAGTAGGGCGTTTTGTCCTCCTTCCGCTGGAAGCTTGCCCAGGCGGCGATCGAAACGAAAATGCCCGCCGTAATCGGGTCGGTGAAATCGGCGCCGTACCGATGGGCAAAATAATCCCGGATGGCGCCGACCGTGACGACCTGCCCGCAGGGCACCTGCTTCATCACCCGGTCGTAGTCCGCCGGCGGAGCCAAAAGCATCCGCTCACCGCCGTATTTTTGGATGGTGGCAGGGTCGGTCACGATCTGTATTCTGGGCATCCCTTTGTCCTCCCGGAGCATCGCGTTAAAATCCTTTAGATGTTCGTTTGCCATAGAAACTCCTCCTTTGCCCCAGTATACCGCAGAAAAACAGGCCGCGCAATGAGACGATTTTACTTTTCTTCTTCCCCGATATCCCGCCAAACATAGCAGTTGGTTATACTGGAGGTAGAAACCAGGCTCTGTCCCATTACCCGGGACGACTGCAAAGCCATGCGGTAGGGCGTCATATCCTGGGACGGGTGGGTATAAAAAGAGAGTGCGGCGTGACTGATAAACCGCTCACCTTCCATATGCCCGATAAACATCAGCTGATCGGATTCGGCATATATCGCTTCAAAAAGCGGGTTGCCCTCGATCTGCTCCTGGGTCAGATAGGCGGGAATCTCGAAAGCCCCTTTGTTTGGGGTATGGCTAAGGGCCGCGGTCAACAGGTTGTCTGCACTTTCGGGAGCGGTTTTCCCGCCGGTATACGCCATAAAGGCCCATTTTGTACGGAGTGGGATTTTCCCCCGCTGCGCAAGTGTGCGCATACTTTCCCCGATCAGCGGGTGGGGAAGGTTTTCTAAGGCGCACTGCCTGAATAAATCCAGAATACCGGGCTTCGGACGGGACAGATCTAGAAAAACCTCGGTTTCGCCGAAAGAGAGCACTGTCATATGCTCAAAAAATGCGGCCCACTGGGATAAAATAAAATCCGGGTAGGGAAGGGTAAGGTTCATGCCGGTCGAGCGGGTTGCCGCGAAATGGTAAAGGGCAGATTGGATATGGAAGCTGTGCAGGAGGATATCCTGCAGATCATCAGGCAAATCGGCCGGAACCGAAAGAAGCGCACAGCAAAGATCAGGCGGCTCTGTGTATGCGTCCAGCCAAAGGCTGTACTGTTTTTGGGGGATAGACATTAGACTGGGCATCAATATCTCCTTTTCTTTTACTTGTGCCAGTATTTCCGGTCAAGGGAGCGGAACTGGACGGCCTCTGCGATATGGTCGGTGTCGATGACCTCGTCCCCGGCAAGGTCTGCAATCGTGCGGGAAACTTTTAGAATCCGGTCGTAGCCGCGGGCGGACAGCCCCAGCTTTTCAAAGGCGTTTTTCAGCATCTGGATACCCTTGTCGCTGACGGGACAGGAATCATGGAGCTTGGCGGGGGTCAGCTGGCTGTTGCAGAAAATATTGGTCCCCTGGTAGCGTTCCAGCTGGATTTTCCGGGCTTTGTTAACCCTTGCGCGGATCGAGGCGGAGCTTTCGCCGCGCTGGGAGGAGGAAAGCTGGGAAAACTCCACCGGCGGCACCTCCACATGGAGGTCGATGCGGTCGAGAAGCGGCCCGCTGATACGGGAGAGGTACCGGTCGACCTTCTGAGGAGAACAGGAGCAGGCATGGGTCGGGTGCCCGAAATACCCGCAGGGACAGGGGTTCATCGCCGCCAGCACCACCATCCTGCAGGGGTAAGTCAGCGTCCCGTTGACCCTTGAGATGGTCACCTCGCCGTCCTCAATCGGCTGCCGCAGGATTTCCAGCGCCATCCGGTCAAATTCCGGCAGCTCGTCTAAAAAGAGCACCCCGTTGTGCGCGAGGGAGATTTCCCCCGGCCTTGGGATCGTCCCGCCGCCGGATAGGCCGGCCGGAGAGACGGTGTGGTGCGGGGAACGGAAAGGGCGCTCGGTGATAATCGGGTGGTCGGGCGTGAGCGTCCCGGCGATTGAGTGGATTTTAGTCGTTTCAATGGCTTCTTCAAAGGTCAGGTCGGGCAGGATCGAAGGGAAACGTCTCGCCAGCATACTTTTCCCTGACCCGGGAGAGCCGATCAGCAGGGTATTGTGCCCGCCGGCCGCCGCAATCTCCAGCGCCCGCTTGGCCATATTCTGCCCCAAAACATCCGCCATATCGGGGACGGTGCCGTCTGCTGCCGGGCGGAATTCCAGCGGGGTCTGCGGCGTCATGGACTTTAATCCTTCAAAGAAATTGACGACATCGAGCGCGGAATGAACGCCATAGACTTCGATATTCCGGACGACGCTGGCCTCTGCGGCGTTGTCTGCAGGGAGGAAGATACGCTTATAGCCCTGTTCCGCCGCCATAATGGTCATCGGCAGGGCGCCTGTGATCCGCCGGACCGACCCGTCCAGGGCCAGCTCCCCGGCAAAGACCGCGCCCTCAAATTTCGCCGCTGTGCTGCCGGAGGCCGTCAGCAGGGACAGATAGATCGGCAGGTCGTAAATCGGCCCAACCTTGCGCATATCGGCCGGGGCGAGGTTGACGGTGATTTTTGCCGCCGGGACTTCAAACCCGGTATTTTTCAGGGCCGCTTTTACCCGGTCGCGGCTCTCTTTTACGGCGGCGTCCGGCAGGCCGACTACCTCAAAAGCGGGTAACCCGCGCGCCAGGTCGGTTTCCACCTCCACCAAAAACGCGTTCATCCCAAACAGCCCGGCGCTGGTCACTTTCGCATACATATGCCTGTCCCTCCGTATTCTTTAACATAACCATATTTTACTCTTATTTCTCTGTCTGTGCAAGTACTTTGTATTTTCCCCGTTTCTTTTTTGGGATAGGCTTGCAATTTGGCGCGGTTTCCGATAAGATAGTACTATATGAAAAAAGGGCGGGGATACTTTTGATTGCAGCGAAGGAGTTTTTAACGCCGCGGCAGATCGGCCGGAAGGTGGTGCGGGGCCAGATTTTATCCCCGCTGTCGGTCATCGGGTTTACCCTGATGGGGACAATCCTCCTCTCTACACTTTTCTCCCTTCGGGTCATCCGGATAGGAGCGGCGGTTTTGGGTGTAATGGGCGCGCTGCTTACGGGGGCAGCGGTTTTGCTGCGAAAGAGAGGCGCTTTTCGGCCAGACTTTATGTCAGCCGTTTGCATAGCGGGCGCCGTCGCGATGATGATGGCGGGCGTAGAGCGGGATAACCGGTTGGATGCGTGGGAACGCTTTGCCGGGCAGGAGGTCACCGTTTCCGGAACGGTTTCGTCGGTCGTGAACCGAAGCGGCGGCGGAAACAGCTTTTTGATCAAAAACGGGTTGATTACCGCTGAAAACGGCGCCGCCGGCAGAGCGGATATCCTGTTTTATACGGACGGGGAACTGAGTTTCTATGGCGGCGAAAAGACGGTACTGAAAACCACGCTGAATAAAGAGCTGTCCCTTTCCCAGATCGGCATGGGCGCACAGCTGATCAGCTATCGGGCCGAGTTTGTGGAGGATACCGGGCACACCTTCCTCTATCCGCTGTACCACTGGCGGGACAGGGTGCTGACGAAACTGCGCAGCCGGATTTATACCTGCCTGCCGCGGGAGAACGCCGGCCTGCTCATCGGGATGCTGACCGGCAGCCGGGAGCAGATTTCCGATGGGGATTACACGCTGCTGCAGGGAGCGGGGCTTGCCCACCTGCTGGCGGTATCGGGGCTGCATATCGCGATTTTCTTTAGCCTGGTGCAATTTCTGCTGAAAAAGCTGGGGCGCCGCGCCGCCCTGCTTGCAGCGCTGCCGGTGACGGCGGGATATGTGTTCCTGACCGGGGCAAGCGTTTCTTCAAGAAGAGCATTTACGATGATTTTGCTGCTGACGCTGGCGGAACTGCTGCGGATGCCGAAGAGCAGCAGCAACGCCCTGGGGCTTTCGGTGATCCTCTTTTGTGTGACCGAGCCGATGTGCGTGCTGCAGTCCGGGACGATTTTGACCATTTTATCGGTTTGGTGCCTGTACGCCGTAGCTCCGGCCATAGCCCTTCCGGAGGGAAAAGCAACGCCGTTTCTGCGGGGCGGGATTGCGTCTTTATGTATCAGCGTGGTCACCATCCCGGTTATGATGCTGATGGTCGGGTATGTCCCGATGCTGGCCCCGTTTTGCAGTATTCTGGCCCTTCCGGTGATGCCGGCGGTACTGGTTTTAGGGCTGCTGTGCGGGATTCTGGGCGGGAACGCGATTGGTAAAATCATTGGATCTGCTGCAAACCTTCTGATATCCTGGGTCAGGTTTTGCGCAGTGCTGGGAAACGCCGGACCGAAGATTCCGCTGGGCGGAGAGCTCGTGCGGCTTTGCTGCAGGGCAGTTTTCCTTTTCCTGCTCATCTCAGCCCTTATTTTCGGTTTCCGCAGGGTTTCCCTCCACCGGCCGCTCTTTGCGGCGCTGACGGCGGTTATGCTGGCGGTTACCGGGCTTTGCAGCGTTTTGACAGCCCGGCGGGATACAGGCATGGAGATTCTCTGTCTGGAAAACACGCTGGTTTTGCAAAAAGGGCGGCAGGCACTGGCAATCGGCAGCGGGAAAACGGGCTTTGCCGGTCAGACGATTGCTTCCTATCTGCGGGCATCGGGCATTACAGAACTGACCCTTCTGGTGCCGGAGGGGAAAGCCTCCTTTACGGGCGGCGCATATGATCTGCTCATCCGTTTTCCGGCGGATACGGTGCTGGCGGAAAAGGAGGCGGCAGAGGATTCCCGGCTTCTCAATGCGCTGGCCGGTTCGCGTGAAGGGACTAAGGTGATCCCGCTGGAAAGCAGTTCTGTCTGGGGATTGTTTGGGTCTGGAGAAATGACTGTGCATCCGGGGAAGGAGGGCCTGTACATTTTCCTCGAAACGGCGGGCCATACCTTTACCTTCCAGGACAAGGACGACCCGGTCATTGCCGGGACAGATTATCGGATCTTTTACGATGACCCCTCGTATTTTGCCGCGAACTGTGCTATACTATCGGAAGAGAAGCCCTCCGATATGCTCGCCGGGGAAGAAATGCCGCGGTGGGGTTCGGGGTTTCTGACACCTGAGTGGAAAATGTATATCGGAAAAGATGTGCGGATGGAGTGAAGCAAAAGGATGCCCTATTATGATGATGTCGCGCTGTTAAAAAGCATCCGGGAGGAAGACCCGGCCCCGGTCTACCTGATTTACGGGAAGGAGACCTATTATTCCTCCGTCTGCCTGCAGCGGCTGGTGAAAAAGCTGGTCAAAAAGGGCACCGAGAGCTTTAACTACCGTAAGTTTGACGGGGCGGCGCTGGATATGACGAGCGTGCGCACCGAATGTGAAAGTTTGCCGCTGATGGCAGATTATAAATGCGTGCTGATCCAGAACCCGAACCTGGAGAAGATGTCCGGCGGGGATTTGGAGACGCTGGCATCGATTTTGGATGACCCGAACCCGACGACGGTGCTGATCCTCTATGTTTCCGCCTATGAACTGAACCCGAAAAAGAACGCCCGTCTGCGGAAGCTGTTTGACCAGATTGCCAAGGCGGGGATTGTCGCCGGTATCGAGCCGAAAAGCCAGACCGAACTGAGCAAGCTGATCCGGCAGAAATGCCAGAAGGCGGGCTGTTCGATGGATCCGGTGGTCGCCAGTATCCTGATTGACCGATGCGGGACGGCGATGGAGACGCTGATGCGGGAAACGGATAAGCTGATCGCCTATCGGGACCATGGGGAGATTACGCGGGCGGACGTCGAACTGGTAACCCACAAGAGTCTGGAGGCGTCGGTCTTCGATCTCTCTAGGGCGCTGCTGGGCAACGGCCGGACGAGGGCCTTTCAGATGCTAAACGATCTGTTCATCCAGCGGGAGGAACCGATGCGGATACTGAATGTGCTCAGCAGTACCTTTATTGACCTCTACCGCGCTAAAGCGGCCCACAATGCCGGGAAAACGGCGGACGACCTGCTGCAAATTTTCCGCTATGGCAAGCGCGATTTTGTGATCCGGAACGCTTTCCGGGATGTGCCGAAGTATTCGATGGGGATGATCCGGGAGAGCCTGTTGGTTTTGGAACAGGCCGAGCTGGCCATGAAGAGCAGCGGCGGGGACGATCGGATTTTGCTGGAAGAAGCGATGGCGCAGATTCTGGCGCTGAAGGAACAGGGATAAGGCCCTGCGCAAAAGGAGCAAGGATGTTGGAAGGACAAAAAATCAAGCTGACGATGCCGGTCATTGTCGAGGGAAAGTATGACCGGTTACGGCTGCAGGAGCTGATCGACGGCACGATCATCGAAACCGGGGGATTCGGTATCTTCCGGAACAAGGAGCAGCTGGAGATGCTGCGGGCGCTGGCCGGGAAAACCGGATTGATCATCCTGACCGACTCCGACCGCGCGGGATTCAAAATCCGCAGCTACATCCGCTCGGCCATTCCCGACCCAAAGGGCATCATAAACGTATATATCCCCGACATTTATGGCAAAGAGCGACGCAAGGCGGCTCCTTCTAAGGAAGGAAAGCTGGGGGTCGAAGGGATTTCGGTCGATACTTTGCGGGAGTGTTTTGAAAAGGCCGGGGTGCTGTCCGGTGTCAGCCCGGCTGAAAACGCTGACCCGATCACCAAGGCAGACCTATTTATGCTGGGCTTATCCGGGACAGAGGACGCGTCCATCAGGCGGGCGGAACTGCTGCGCAGGCTCTCCCTGCCGGAGCGGCTGACGGCCAAGGGGCTGCTGCCGGTCCTGAACACGCTGTACACACGAGATGAATTTTTGGCGCTTGCGGCGTCCCAAACGGAGGAATGAATATGAAGAAGAAAATGATTCAAAAAGTGGCTCATCATGCGGCGCAGACCGCGCTCCAATCGGTAAGGCCGGTGAACCACGGCAGCGGGAACACCTGGAAATGCGTATCCTTTTTGCTGATTGGCCTCATCGGCGGGTACCTGCTTTCGCCGGCCAAGGGCGGGGTGCTGATCGGCAGCTTCAATGCCTGCCGCGGGGGGCTCCCGGATAAAAGGGAGCCGGTACTTCCCCATGTCCCGCACGGCCGCAGAGTAAAAGCAAAAGGAAAACCGTTTGCCGGTTCGGTGGTGGTCGGCAGCTTTAACGGGTTCCGCGTGGATGAGGAAAAGACAGCGGAAGATGAATATTGAGAACAATATCCTAAAGCATTACCTGCGAAACGTCTATTTTATTACCGGGACCGCATACGCGGGAAAGTCGACGATGGTAAAAATGCTGGCGGAAAGATATGGGTTGATCGCCTGCGGGGAAAACTACCATGCACAGATCAGCGATATCATAGCCGACCCGGAGCATCAGCCGAATATCTGCTTCTTCCGGACGATGAAGGACTGGCAGGAATTTATCGGCCGGACGCCGGAGGAGTACAACCGCTGGATGATAGGCACAGGGAAAGAAGCAGCGGAGTTTGAAGTCGCACAGCTGATCCGGATGGCAGGGGAGCAGAAGATCATTGTAGACACCAATATCCCGCTGGATCTTCTGCATGAGATCTCCGACTATGACCATGTGGCGGTTATGCTGTCTCCGCCGGAGATGTCGGTCGAGCGCTTTTTTGACCGGGACGACCCGGATAAGCGGTTCCTGCTGGAACAGATCGAGCAGGCGGAGGATCCGGAAAAGGCGATGGAGAACTTCAAAAACTGTATTGCCAGGATCAACAGCCAAGAGAATTTTGATATGTATGTCCACAGCGGGTTCTTTACGATATACCGGGAGAACGCCGATGTGGATACAAAGGAAGAAGTTTTACAGGCGCTGGCAAGACACTTTGGACTTACAGATGAGGAAGAATAATATGTTTTCGATGCGCTATGCACAGCTTTCAGACGAGGCGTTTTGGTTTACGCTGGATAAACATCTTTCCCGGGCGGAATTTGCCCGGAAGGTCGAGGAGCGGCGGGTTTATGTCATCTGTGACGGGGAAGAACCGGCCGGCGTTTTCCGGTACGGGCTTTTCTGGGATAGTATTCCCTTTTGCAATCTGATCTATATCCGAAACGACCGGCAAGGCTGTGGGTTTGGCCGGAAGGCGATGGCAGCCTGGGAAGAGGAGATGCGCGGGGCCGGGTACGGGATGGTGATGGTTTCGACCCAGGTCGATGAAACCGCCCAGCATTTTTACCGCAGGCTGGGCTATCAGGATATTGGCGGGGTAACCTTCCCCATCCCGGGATACGAGCAGCCGATGGAACTGTTTATGGCAAAGGCGTTGTAACGTAGCGCAGGAGGTATATAGATGCAGACCCTGATTATCAACGGTTCCCCGCGAAAAAACGGGGATACGGTCAGCCTTCTGCGGCTGCTGTTGGAGCAGCTGTCCGGTGAAGTAAAGGTAGTCGACGCCTATCGGAGCGGGATTGCCGGCTGTGTCGACTGCCGGTACTGCTGGAAAAAGCCTGGCTGTGCCATAAAAGACGGGATGCAGGAGCTGTACCCGTTTATCGAAAGCTGCGACAATATCCTGATTGCCTCACCGGTCTATTTTTCCGAGGTGACGGGGCCAGTGCTGATGTTTGGCAGCAGGCTGCAAACCTATTACACCGGGAAACGTTTCCGACAGGAGAAAAGCATCGTGAAGCCCAAAAAGGGCGCTGTCCTGCTGGTTGGCGGCGGGGACGGAAGGCCGGAAAAGGCGTACGGCACAGCGCGGACACTGCTGAAGTTTATGGGCGCCAAAGATATTTTTTCCCTGATCGGTTCTTTTCACACCGACGATGTCC
The DNA here is from genome assembly GCA_964460915.1 of uncultured Oscillospiraceae bacterium. Classification (GTDB taxonomy): domain Bacteria; phylum Bacillota; class Clostridia; order Oscillospirales; family Ruminococcaceae; genus Faecivivens. Next base: position 3,316 of record CAYWRQ010000014.1, on the reverse strand, counting down.
CGGCGGCAGAGGATGCGGATGCCGTGAAAGGTGTGAAGGAGATCGCCGCATTTTTTAACGGGCAAGGAGTGTGACTGCTGTGAAGTTTTTTAAGCTGAACCCATCTCCGACTTTTTGGATATGCCTGGGTGTTTTGTGAAGCATAACGGCTTTGTTGTCCGCACTAGAAAAGCACTCTGTGACTGCGTGCGTGATGTTTGGAGCGGCGGCAGTCATATGTTATCTGATCGGCTTTTTTCTCTGGAAGAAAACAAAATAGAATATAAACAATTAAGCGGCCTGTGCGTATTTCACGGGCCGCTTTGCTGCGCGTATATGGGAAAATTACTTGAAGTATTCTGTGCTGTTTTTAAAGATGAGCGGATTCTTGTACAGGATAGGTTTGTTCTATATAGTCCGGTTAAGCGTTTTTCCCCGACTTATCCCGTAGGATGTGGAAACCCATCACCGAAAGGCAGATTCCGAGGTAGACGAGCCAAAAGAGCGGGAGAAAACGCCAAAAAGCCAGGTTCGGATAGGGTGCAGGCAGCCCGCCAAAAACGATGTTGAAGACCAGTGACAGCGGGATAAAGGTCAAGAGCCATATATTGACCCGCCAAAACAGGCTTTTTGCTTTTCGCTTCGTAGAATCTTCGGCGATAATCTGCCCAGTTCCAAATACCACAACTCCTATGGCCATGAAAATCAGCCCAATGATTGCTGCCATGGCGCTTACCCACTCGTACCATACGGCGCAGGAAAGACCGAGGCCGATTATATTGAGCGCAGTAGCGGCATAGGTAAAAATGCCGGCATCCAGTTTTGCCGGTACTGCCTTTGCCTCGCTCTCAGATGGCTTTGGTTCTTCACCTTTTAGCAGATAGTCGGTTGAGACCGCAAAATAATTGCTCAGAGCGATGATATTTTCCAGATCCGGCTGGGTTTGAGCTGATTCCCATTTTGAGACGGCCTGCCGGGAGACGTTCATGATGGCCGCCAGCTGTTCCTGTGAGAGATTTTCCCTTTTGCGCAGGGTTTGGATGCGCTGTCCAATGTCCATGGATGTTCATTCCTTTCCCATGTATGATAGCTGTATTATACCAGAACCGCCGGTTGCAATGCTACCATACAGGGGTTTATTTTTGTCAACCGGCGGTTGCAGATGGGCTTTTGAAAAGAAAAGCGGCCTGTGAATTACCCACAAGCCGCTTTTGATGTTTATACGGGAAGATTATTTGAAGTATTCGACGCCGCTCTTAAAGATCAGCTGATCCTTTTCGCCGTCGATGTTCTTGGCAATATCCTTGCCGACGACACGTTCGCTGTGGCCCATCTTGCCGAGTACTCTGCCGTCGGGAGAGGTGATACCCTCGATGGCCATGACGGAGGCGTTGGGGTTAAAATGGATGTCGTAGGTGGGGTTGCCTTCCAGGTCGACATACTGGGTCGCGATCTGGCCGTTTGCCACCATCTGGGCGATCAGCTCGGGCGTTGCAATGAACCGGCCCTCGCCGTGGGAGATCGGGATCGAATGGTAATCGCCGACCGAGGTGTTGTACAGCCAGGGCGACTTGTTGGAGGCAATGCGGGTCTTGACCATCATCGACTGATGGCGTCCGATCGAGTTGAAGGTCAGGGTGGGGGAGTTATCCTCCATCTCCACGATCTCGCCGAAGGGAACAAGGCCCAGCTTGACCAGCGCCTGGAAGCCGTTGCAGATGCCTAGCATCAGGCCGTCGCGCTGTTTCAAAAGGGTATGGACGCCGTCTTTGATCCGCGGGTTGCGGAAGAAGGCGGTGATGAACTTGCCGCTGCCGTCCGGCTCGTCGCCGCCGGAGAAGCCGCCGGGGATCATGACGATCTGAGCGCGTTCCAGCCTGCGGGCAAACTCGGTGACCGATTCTTCAATGTCGGAGCCGTTCAGGTTCCGGATAACAAAGACATCCGCGACAGCGCCGGCCTGTTCAAAGGCGCGGGCGGTATCGTATTCGCAGTTGGTGCCGGGGAAGACCGGAATCAGGACATGGGGACTTGCGACCTTGATGGCAGGGGAAAGGTGCTCTTTATTGTCGTAGCTGTAGGTTTCGGGCTTGCCCTCGGGAACCTTAGCCAGGGTATGGAAGACGCCTTCCAGCTTGCCCTCATAGGCACCCTGCAGGTCTTCCATCGAAACCTTTTCGCCGGTAGACAGGGTAATGACCGGATTGAGCCGGGTAACGCCGATGATCCGCAGTTCTTCATCCGGCTCGACATCGCCCTCCAGTTCCAGCACAAAACCGCCGTAAACCGGGTTGAACAGCAGGGTATCGTCTACCGGGCAGGTGAACTTAAAGCCGATCCCGTTGCCGAGGGCCATCTTGACGATGGCTTCGGAGACGCCGCCGTAACCGAGCGTCCAGGCGGAGAGAACCTTGCCCTGGGCGATCATCTTGCTGACGCGGGCGAAAACGCGCTTGATGGAGTCGTAGTCGGGGGTGCCGTCTTCGTTGTAATGCGGCAGGATCAGGGCAACGCTGGAAGAAACGCACTTAAATTCGGGCGAGATCACCTTTCTCGCGTCGGCCAGGGAGATCGCAAAGGAAACCAGCGTCGGAGGGACATCCAGATCCTCAAAGCTGCCGGACATCGAGTCCTTGCCGCCGATAGCGGCCGCGCCCAGCTGGAGCTGCGCTTCCAGTCCGCCCAGCAGCGCGCTCATGGGTTTGCCCCAGCGGGCCGGGTCGGCGGTCATCCGCTCGAAGTATTCCTGGAAGGTCAGCCAGCATTTTTCATGGTTGCCGCCGACTGCGACCAGCTTCGCGATCGATTCGATAACGGCGTACTGCGCGCCAAGATAGGGGTTCTGGGAGGTGAGGTCGGGGTTATAGCCCCAGCCCATGACCGAGCAGGTGTTGGTGTTGCCGGTCAGGACGGGGAGCTTTGCCGCCATGGCCTGGGTCTTGGTCATCTGGTATTTGCCGCCGTAGGGCATCGTGACGGTGTTTGCGCCGATGGAGGAGTCAAACATCGAGACAAGGCCTTTCTGGGAGCAGATGTTCAGATTGCTCATATGGGCAATCCAGTCTGCACCGGTGTTACAGAGGTTATTGACCGGATGGACGGCGGAAACCTCGACCTTGACGCTTGTGTGCTTTTCAGCGCCGTTGGAGTTGAGGAACTCTCTGGACAGGTCGACAATCCTGTTGCCGCACCAGTTCATCGTCATCCGCTTCTCTTCGGTGACGGTGGCGACAACGGTCGCCTCCAGGTTTTCGGTGTGGGCCAGACGGATAAACCGCTCGGCATTTTCCGGAGCGACGACAACGGCCATCCGCTCCTGGGATTCGGAGATCGCCAG
>CAYWRQ010000013.1:0-31779 GCA_964460915.1 uncultured Oscillospiraceae bacterium | reverse complement strand
TCATTAGGGCAATCCGCTCCCGGCTGATCAGCCCGGTATTTTCCGCCGTCAGCGGGCAATGAAGGGTCACGACATCCGAACGGGGCAAAAGCTCCTCCAGGGAAACAAATTCCGTCTCTGGCTCCCCGTTTAAACGGCCAGGGTCATAGGCCAGGGTCTTCATGCCGAAGGCCCGGCCCAGGGACGCCACCGCCCGCCCGATCCTGCCAAACCCGATTACTCCAAGGGTTTTCCCTACAAGCTCCGTCAGCGGATAATGCCAGTAGCAAAAATCCTTGCTGCGGCTCCACTCCCCGTTACGGACACTGTCGCTATGCGCGCCGACGTGATGGCAAAGCTCCAGAAGCAGCGCCATCGTATACTGGGCGACCGCATCCGTGCCGTAAGAGGGGATGTTCGTCACGATGACGCCCGCTTTTGCCGCGGCCGGCGTATCAACGATGTTATAGCCCGTCGCCAGGACACCGATATACCACAGCCCCGGGCAGGCCGCGATCGTTTCCGCCGTAATCGGGGTCTTATTGGTCAAAACCGCGTCCGCATCCCCGATGCGGGACAAAATATCCTCCGGCTCTGTCCGGTCGTACAGCACAAACTCCTCCGCCTGGGCGGATACGGCCTCCCAGGAAAGGTCGCCCGGATTTTCAGTATATCCGTCTAAAACAACCAGTTTTTTGATTTTCTCCATATAGGGCCTCCTTTACACCAAGGCCCACGCCTTGTCTAAAAAGCGCTTACAGCCCGCCAGCACCGCGTCCGGATCTTCCTCTCCCCAGGGCTTAACCTCAAAGCTTAAAACAGGCGGATTCTCGGTCCGCAGAAAGCCGATGTCCAACAGAGTACGCAAAAACAGGACCAGCTCGTCCATGCCGTTGGCGCTGCCGGGGAACCCGAACCGGGGATGCGCGTCGCCGTAGGCGGCGGCCCCGGGCGTTGTAACGGCGTTGCCGATGTGCACATGGGTGATTAGGTCGCGCACCGGCAGGATCGATTCGACCACCCCTTCATGAATCAGCGGGAAATGGGAAAGGTCGATCAAAAGCCCAAAATTATTATAATCCTTTTTGATCTCTTCTGCAAACTGTTTTGCATACATCGTCGGCCCGATCAGGCTCTTTTTATCGACATCATAGTCAAACACTTCCAGCTCAACATTCATGCCCAGCTTTTCCGCCTCGGCGCAGAGGGCTTTTGTGGAAGAAACGAGGGCGGCGTAGGAAGCGTCCTTTGTTTCTTCCGCGTATTTCCCGCTGAGAAACGCCAGTCCGGACGCGCCCAGTTCCTTTGCCTCGTGCAGCCCCTCTATCAGAGACGTCAGGGCAGCCACCCGCTTTTCCGGATCTAAATCGTTGATGTTATAGCCGGTCGTCAGAAGGCGGGGCTGCGCCCCATAGCAGACCCGGATACCGCTCTCGGCAAAAAGCGCCGCCGCTTTCCTGCGCACCTGAGGGTCTTTGATCCAACTCACTTCAATGGCCGTAAAATACGGGTCCGTCGCCAGCTTTTTCAGAACCGGGAGGATTTCGTCCCCGGTGCCGTCCATCAGGGCGGGATAGCTCATAAACGAAATCGTCCCCAGTTTCATGTAATCATAAATTGACTGCTTCACATGATCTTCTCCTTTGCAATTTTATTTTTCTTCATACCATCGATAGAGGGCGCTGTGATCCTCGTTCCCGTATCCCTCTTCTTGAAGAGATTGTAACATATCCAGCACCAGTTTTGCAACCGGCATCGGAGAATCGGATAATTTTCCGGACGCCAGTGCGTTGCGCAGATCCTTTATATGCAGGTCGATCCGGAAGCCGGGTGGGAAGCTGTGCGCCAGCATCATCGGCGCTTTGGCATTCATAACGGTAGAACCGGCCAGCCCGCCTTCGATTGCCCGGAAGACCTTCTCGGGATCCGCATCCATCCTCTCTGCCAGCGTCAGCCCTTCCGCCAGCGCCGCGATATTGGCCGCCACAATCACCTGATTTGTCAGCTTGCAGACATTGCCGCTGCCGATCTCCCCGATTCGGAGCGCACTGGAGCCGAGGACGGAAAGGACCGGCTTTGCCCGCAGGAAATCTTCCTCCGCGCCGCCCACCATAATCGCCAGTGTCCCGTCCACTGCCTTTGGTTCCCCGCCGGAGACCGGGGCGTCCAGCATATGAATTCCCTTTTCCCGTAAAGACGCCGCCACCTCCCGGGCCGCGTCCGGGGCAATCGAGCTCATGTCAATATAAAGGGAATTTGGGTACATACTCTCCTTCAGTCCGCCTTCCCCCAGGGCCACCGACTTTACATGGGGAGAATTGGGCAGCATCGTAATCACGATATCCGCCTCCCGCACGACCTCCTGAATCGAGCTTGTGGGGAAAGCCCCCCGCTCTGCCATCTTCCGGACGGCTTCTTCACTGATATCGTACACCCGGACCGGAAAACCCGCCCGGAGCAGATTCTGTACCATCGGGCACCCCATAATACCCAGACCGATAAAGCCTATTCTTTCCATATGTACAGCCATCCTTTCCGTTTATGAAAACAGCACCGCCGCATACCTGCCGGTACACGTCAAAGACACTTTCCAGCCATCATTTTCCTTCTCCAGCAAGAGGGTACCCCCTCCTGTCTCCAAAAGGCGGCCCTGCCTGATATCCTCCGGCAGCATCGCCCGAACCTGTACCGGGATCGGCGGGAAAAAGGACACCCCGTCAAAACCGGACAGGTTGAGTACCTGCATCAAAAGCCCCTCAGCGGTCCGATCCCAAAAAATCTCCGCACAGGCGGGAGCTTCTACCTGATACATACCGGCATCCGGGCAAAGGAGTTTGACCAAGCCGGTCAAAATATACCGGTAGTCCTCATATCCATACCGGTCGTACAGCCTTCCGATCTCCCACGGCAGAACAGCGGTTTGCCGATCCGGCGCAAGCAGCAGCCCGGCTGCCTCCCCAACCTGATGCCCGAAGCACCGCTCCGGCGGACCGTACCACGCCTTTTGCACCTGAAGCAGCAATTTCTCCCATCCCGGCGCATCCGCGATCCCAAATTCCCTGTCCAGCAGCACCCAGCCCCGGCCGTCTATTTCCGGAAACAGCTCCTTTCCCCGGCCGTTTTGCAGCGAGAGGTAGGCCGCGCGGGTATCCGTTTCCGTTTCCCGCATCTGTATTCCCAGTTCCTTTGCAACCGGTTCCGGCAGCCTTTCCGCAGCCCCGCAGATGAGCAGCGGGATCCCGTCCTCATGCAGGCGTATTACGGCCTTCGGGGATATCTCCGAAAGCTTGGGGATGATGACGGCCTGGCCTTTCCCCAGCCCCGCCTTTCCTTCCAGCACCTGCCGGTCGGAAACCAGCGTAAACGGGAGATGGGCTTCTTTCAGTGCCCGGAAAATCCCGAGAAAATTCTTTTCCCCGTAAAGCGAGTGCCCATATCCCGATGGACGGAGAATCCTCAGCTTTGCCGCCGGTTCCATCTGCGTGTAAACCGCTTCATGTGCTTTATGAAACTGAAAGACTTCTTTTGCCGCCGCGGTTCCGGCTTGATCGGGGTATCCATCAAACACCCCGATCACGCAGTAGTCCAGCGCCCCGCCCGCCGCCATATTTTCGTACAGCCGGATCCGAGTCAGCTCGGGCGACACCCCGGAAAAGCGGTAAAAGATGTCGGCCGCATTGATGACGCAGTTGCTGGAAACCTTGTCCGGCCAAAGCCCCACTGCCGTCTGGACATTTACCGAGGACTGCCGGAGCAGCAAGGGGAGCGGACGGTCGACGGCGGAGTTGCTTTCATTGCGGATGATGTCGACATCCCGATCATAGTAGGTACAAACCGCGATATCTTCCCCGAAACTGCGGACGAGGGTATGGATGCGATGCAGGATATCGGCCGTTACCGTCCGCTGGAATTCCCGGTACACCCGCAGCAGATCTCTTTCCTTCGGCGGCATCCCTTCCGTCTCCTCCCGCTCCGGCAAGGCCATCCCGCCGGAAAAGGCGGCAAACTGCTCCCGGCAGGCGTCACAATGGCAGATTCCATAATAGCGGTTGGAATAGTCGCTGGTCGTAAAGCCAAACATATTGAAAAAAATCCCGTCGACCGGATACCGGGTGAGCACCTCCCGCAGTACCTCCAGCGAATATTCCTGCTGGTACCAGCCGTTGATGCAGGTATGTACCGTATCATTATACCGGACGTTTTCTCCGGTTTTGGAGCGGTAATACCACTGGGGATGGCCGGTGAAAAAGCGCTCGTGGGTTTTGGAAAAGTCGAACCGGGCAATCACCCGGATCCCCTCCCGGTGACAGCGCTCGGTAATCTCCCCCAGCAGGTCCCGCCCCTGTAAATAGGGGCTGGGGCACTGGTAGGAAAGCTCGGTCGGATAGAATGACGTAATCCCCCCTGCCCCGACCATCAAAACGTTGCAGGAAAACTCCCGCAGCGCGGCAAGCAGGCTGTCTAGATCCATCTGCGCGTCAATATCCCGCAGATTGTTCTGAATCAGTCGTATCGGTTGTTCCTTCCACCAGGACACAGCGGTTCCCTCCTTATCCTTCCAGTGTAATAACGGCCATATCCCAGAATTCCAGCCGGTTTACCGTAACCATAAGCCATTCGCCGCTCTGCGTATAGCCAGCCCCGCTCCCCGTCAGAGCCATCTGTATTTCTTTCACTCTTTTCCCCTTTGGAAGCCGGATCGAAAAGGCAGCCCCACCATATGGAACCGTATCCATCAGCGGGCGCTGTCCGATCCCGTTCAGCAGATGCACCAGCCGTTTCCCTTCCTTCTGATAGGCATACATCTGCAGCCCGTTGACCGGCACGGACCGGAAGGACAGCCGCCCCTCCGCAAGGGTTTCCAGCAGCCCGCGCACGAGCGTCCGGTGTTCTCCCAGCCGGTACGCGGCGGCAAGCTCGCTCATCGGGAACGGAAGGGTTAAAACCTTCCCTTTTCCCGCCCCGTGCACCAACGCCAGCGGGATATCCGTATGCTCCACCAGCATACTGGCCCGTTCCGGCGGCGCACCGACCGCGTGCAGCGGTGCAAACGGAGGAACCAGCGTCGCCAGAACCGCTGTCCCCTTTTCCGGCGTCAGATAGGCCGTCTTTCCCCGGTAGGGCAGGAGCGGCGGAAGGCGGCAACCCTCCTGCATATCCCTTCCGGCCGGTTCAAACTGCCAATAGGCCGCCGTCAGATATTCGCCGCAACCGATCCTGTCCGCAAACCCGCCGATCTTTGCAAAAGGTCCCAGCTGCTCCGGCGTATTCCCTTCCAGCAGCAGCCGCCCGCCCGACAAAACATACTCGTTCAGCATCCGGACAAGCTTTTCCGTCAACGGGTAATCCTTTGGCAGAATGACCCCGGTATAGGGTGCAAGGCGTTTCCGGCTCAGCTGGTACTGATCCAGGATATCAAACTGCATCTGGTTTTCAACCAGCAGCTCCGCCCAGCCCTCAGCCGATTTTTGGCTGTTCCAGAGAAGCAGCAGATCGGACTGCGGGACGCTGCCCTCCATCTCCTTCTGCACAATTTCCGCCATCGCGTCGATCTGCCCGACCGCGTCCAAAATCCGTTTGTCGCTGATTGTATCTTCAAAGCCGGTCAGGCTGTGCCAGATCTGTCCGCCGGCGGCTGTCACTTGGCTCATCCAGAACCGGTATTCGGCGGGCGGCATCCCCGTGTGGCGCCAGTCCATGCCGGGACAGGAATGGATGATCCCAAAAGGCTGCGGACGTCCGGGCATCGTACTGCCCAGCTTCATGGCCACCGTCGGGTGCCAGATTGGCGGGATATCCCGCCAGCCCCTTGAGAGCACGTTTTGCGACTCGGTGCAAATCATATCCGCCGTCGCATAGCGGTCGTCCAGATTTTCCCCCTTGATCCCATAATACAAAATCAGCGGAAGGTCGGGCGCCTTCGTCTTTACCGCCCCGTAAATCTTTTCCATATTGTCCCGCACGCACCGTCCCGGGAAATCCGGCTCTAAATCGGGCGGAAGACGGCGGATCGGATAATTCATATTGGGGTCGGCGACATCCTCCGCCAACGGCAGCGGCTTCCCGTACAGCTTTTGGTATTTGCGCCGGCAGGCCTCGCAGCAGCAGTACTCATAATTCGGCGCGTTAAAGAAAATCCCGTCGATCGGGTACCGGTCGAGCACCTCCTGCAAAACCGGTATCGCCACCTCCTCGTTCCGATAACCGGCGTTGAGACAGGTAGTATACAGCAGCGACCAGTTCCCGGGCCGCTCCGCCCCGTAAACGCGGGGAGACAGGTCCGGCTCCCGGACAAACCACTGCGGCTTCTGCTGATAGACAAAATCGTCCGTTTTGGAAAAATCGAACCGCGCAATCACCCGGATCCCCATTTCATGGCACTCCGCAATGATCTCTTCCAGCAGATCGAAATCCTCCGGCAGATACTCGTTGATATGATGATACGGGATCTTACTGGGATACCAGGCATAAATGCCGCCCACATTGATCACCAGGGTGTTGGCTGAACGCTTCGCTATGTCCTGCGCAATTTTCTTCGGGTCCATTTTCGGCGTGTCCCGAACCTGCAGGTTATATTGAATGACGCGAAGGGGGCGCTGCCACCATAGAGGTTCATTCATAAGTTCCGTCCTTTCTGCCCGAAACCGGGTCAATCACGACCATTTCATGATCGGATAATTTGGGGATTGTAATGCTCAGTCCCGACTCGTCTTCCCTAACCTCCGGGATCTCCCCGCTCACCGTCAGCTTTACCGTATAACCGGCAGGTTCTTTGCCGGGAAGGCGCAGCGTAACCGGCCCGACCGGATATACTTCCTCGCAGTAGCCGGGGTTGGGGCTTCCTCCCGTAAGGTTTACCAGGTGGATAATCCGCCGCTCCCCCTGGCGGTAAGCGGTAACGGTCAGCTGGCCGCTCCCGGAAACGGTGACCGGAAGTGAGCCGCCGCTGGCAAAGCGGACCGCGTTTTCCAGCAGCCTTCGATGGTCGGGAAGCCGCTCACGGCCATAGCAGCGGTCAATATCTGCGGCAAAGTAGACCACCCGCGCGCCGCTTTCAAGCTGCCCGGCGAAAATAGTCCCGATCTCCGGCTGGGTTTCCCGCACCCAGCTAAACTCCGGCGGATAAATCGGGAAGGCCGGGATAAATCCCGCGACCGGCTGTAAAATCCCTTCGGAGGCCACCTCTCGGAAACCGCCGCCGAAAGCGATGATTTCGGTTTTTTCAAAGCCGGAAAGGACCGGATGACGCTTTTCCGGCAAAAGAAGATAGGTATGCTTTCCGTAATACGACCAATCTGTCGTCCGCTCGCCAAAATCCCCATGAACACAGTCTTTTTCTCTAAGGCCCAGCTTTTCCCACAGCGGCCGCCGGCAAAGGGGCTCCCCCTGCGCGTCCAGCGTACCGGTACGGCCGGTCATCACCAGGCTGACACCGCTGTCCAGCAGCTTACAGATCGTTTCCTGGCTGCTTTCGCTGAGAACGGCCAGGTCGGGCAGGACAATCGTGCGGATACGGTCTTTATATCGCTCCAGATCGTCTATATGCACCGCCACAAACGGGATCCGCGCCCTGGAGAGGGCCAGACAGGTCCCGTTCCAGGGGTATTCGCACCGTTCCCGGACCGCGTCCCGGCCATAAAAATCAAAGTTTTGCTGGTCCCAAACCACCGCCACGTCGGCCATATTCTCGCGGCCATAAAGATATTCCTCATTTTTCTCATGCCACTGGAAAAGAGGGACCGGCGTTTCAAACTGGCGTTTATCCCGCTGGCCGCCGCTGATATGGTGAAACCACGGGGAGATGCCGCCCGCAATCCCCTCTTCGATCCAGTTCCGGACCTCCTGCGCGGGGGCCGCCGCCAGACGGAAGGCACGGTGGCCGCGGACATAGTTGGCCATGCTTTCCAAGATCACAAGATCCTTTTCTGCGGCCAGCCGGAACAGGCTCCCGTTGACGGCGTTCTGCTCAAAGCCGCTGATCGGCTCGCGGGACTGATGATCGCTGAAAATGACTTTCGAACGGCTGCAAAGGGCCTTCAAATCTGCAAAAGAAACGGCGGAACCGGCAATATCGGCGTTGAGCATGCCCAGCCACAGGCAGTCTTCCCCACCATATTTTTTTGTTGTTTCATTAAATAAATCCCAGTTCTCCAGCCTGCACTGATAACTCCAACGAATCCACTGACGGTATACCGGATTATCCCAATCCTCTTTTTCCGGAAGTTTCGCCCCACAATCTGTACGGAACCGTGTCCGGCAATTCTCACAGTAGCAGATCTTTTTGCGGGTCAGCCCCTTCCAGGAGTTGTCGCTGAAGCCCTCGGGATGGTAGCGCTCGATGATTTCCCTTAAAACCTCGGGGATAAATTCCTTGTAGTAACCGGAGTTGACACAGGAAAAATACCGTCCGTCCTGGGTCATCGGCGTCCCGTCCTTTTCCCGGCAGAACCAGTCCGGATGGGCATCATAAAATTCCTTCGTCGCCCGGTTGATGTCCATCCGGGCAATGACAGCCAGGCCCGCCTCCCTGGCGGCCGCGTTAAACTCGGCAAAAAAGTCCCGGTCCCCCAGCATCGCCGCCCGATACTGCATCCCAAATTTGCTGGGATAATAGGCGACAATGCCGCCGCAGTTGATGATGACACCCTGTACCCGCGTGCGTTTCCATTGCTGTTTCCAAAATTCCAGATCACAGGTTACCGGGTCATCTTCTGTCAGGTTGGTCTGCCCCCACCGGCGGATACGCTGATACCAGGGGATATGTTTTTTCGTTTTCATTGTAATCTCCTTGTGTAATGTCATTTTTGCAATGAAAAAGGGAGGACGGATACCCGCCTCTCCCATTTCCGCTACAGGTTACGCTTTACGCTTTTTTGCTATCGTAGTATTCCTGCCAAAGAGCGGTGTACTCATCTACTTTCAGCTTCTTGCAATTTTCAAGATGTGCCTGCCATTCAGCTTCGCTCAATCCGTTTACAACAGAAGTAGCGACAAACTTGCTCATATAGTTATCAATGTCCGTATACAGCAGGTTGCGCTGTGCTGTCTTATCAGAATCGTAAAGGCCTTTCGGCATAACAGTTACGCAGTACGGCAAAATACGCTGCGCCGCTTCGCGTTTTTTAGCATTGCGCTCGTCGGCAACCTCCAGTTCTGCATACTTCTTCCAGATGAAGTTCGGCGAATTGACGCTGCCGCAGATGGTGCGCTTAAAATAGGTCAGGTTGGTGCCTTCAGGAACAAATTCCTGTGTCTGTGTCCAGTGGCCTTCATCATCTACATATTTCCAAAGGCCTGCACCCTCCGGTCCCCACTGCCATTCCAGAATGGTTGTTTCATCTTTCATGCAGTAATCATAATACCGAACCATTACTTCCGGATCTTCACAAGCGGTAGTTACAGTAAAACCGAACGTTGCACCGATCGGTTCTTTGCCGCCGTACCAGAGCTGATCGCCATTGGGACCGATCAGCGGATCGAGAACAATATAATCCGCATACTTGCTATCCATAGAATCCGGAATCCAATAAATCAATGACCCCATCAGGACATCTTCGTTTTGTGCCTTAGCATTCTGCTCATCGTTGGTCATCGTAAAAACATCGTTATCCAGCAATTTTTCATCATAAAGCATATGCAACCAATTTAGTGCATCATACAGGCCGTCCTCTGTGCCGCCAAACACAACACTTTCCCCATCTACTGAATAGCAATAATCAGAGGGAAGGACAACGCCAAACGCGCCAATAATAGCCGAAAGGTTGTGCGCATAGTCATCTCCTTGCCTTGCTTGAAATGGGATCTCATCATTTGGGTCGCCGTTACCGTTCATGTCGTTGTCCCGGAAAGCGCGTAAGACATCGACAAATTCATCAGTCGTTTTCGGAACATCCATCCCGAGCTGATCCAGCCAATCCGGGTTCATCCAAAGCATGTTGTCGACAACGTTAGAAGGATTATTTTTATTGGTCGGGAAAGAATAGATTTTGCCGTCCGGAGCTGTCATTGCCGTCCGGAGGGCGGTATCGGAATCAAACATTTCCTTTACATGGGGTGCAAGCTCATCCACATAGTCCCCGATCGGTACGAACAGGTCAATATTCGACATAACATCTACTTCAGCCCCGCAGAAGGCATCCGGCATATTCCCGCCGGCAATCATGATATTGACCTGCTCCGACCAGGAGGATGACGGGATATCCAACCATTCAATATCGACATTGGTCGCAGCATTGGTATCTTTTACACATTGCTTGTCTGCAAAACCGTTCTGAGAATTAGGGTCTTTGTTGACTGCAATCGTATAAGTTTTCTGTTCTTTCAAAATCTGATCGCCGCTGCGGTAAATATTGCCGCGGATCAGGTCATCGGAAATTGCCGATTCTGCAGAAACAGAACTGGAGCCATCAGAAGAATTCTGAGAGGAACTTATCTCGGACGAATCCTCAGAAGTATCGCTGCCCGTACTGCATCCAGAAAACGCAGTGCCGATTACAAGAGCGGACAATATTGCTGCAAATAAGCGCTTTTTCGTTGTGTACATATGATTACCTCCATCATGACATTTTATTGCAGACAGGATACACATACCTGTCAATGAACCAAAAATCATTACCCTTTTATACTGCCAACCATGACACCCTTTACAAAATATTTTTGTACAAATGGATACAAAGCCAATATCGGTAAGGTCGAAATAACCATGACAGCATATTTGATGGTAGCTGCCAATCGCTGCATTTCAGCAATATCCGCCGCATCCACATCGCTTTGGATCGTTTGGCCGCCAAGAAGTACCTCCCGTAAAATCAATTGCAACGGATATAGCTTTTGACTGGACAGATAAATCAATGCGTTAAAGAAAGAGTTCCAGCTGGCAACCGCGATGTATAGGACAACAACCGCTACAATTTCCTTGGACAGCGGAAGGACAATCGAACAGAAAAAACGCCCGTTGCCGCAGCCATCCAGCTGAGCCGCTTCCAGCAGCTCGTCCGGGATTTTGGATAAGAAAAAGGTCCTCACAATGATCAGATTAAACACTGTAAAAGAACCGAGAATCATCATAATGGCCCTGGTATTGGTCAAATGCAGGTTCTTTACTACAATATAGGTTGGAACCAGCCCACCCTGGAAATACATCGTAAAAACCATCATCTTCATAAATATATTTCGTCCCACCAGATCCTTCCGGGACAAGGCATAACCTGCCAGTACAGTAATAGCCGTACCAAGGATAGTATTAAAGAACGTATAGAGAATCGTGTTGCCATATCCCCGCCAGATACGAGCATCCGCAAAAATATATTTATACGAAGCAAAACTGACATCAGACGGTATTAAAAGAGTCTGTCCGCTGATCAATGCACTTGGGGAAGATATTGAGGCTAAGAGAACAAAATACATTGGGTACAGCGTAACAATTATGGATAAAATTACCATAATATTGACGACACAATCAAAGATTTTATCCCCTATTGTCTGTGCTTTCCAGCGAGAATTCGCAACTGGTTTTGTCTTCGACTGAATATTGGTCATAACAAATCCTCCTTTACCAAAGACTGCTGCCGGACAGGGTTTTAGAAATCTTGTTCACAGATATCAACAAAATGAAGTTGATAATATTATTGAACAGTCCAATTGCTGTTGATAGGCTGTATTGTGCTCCCTGGATACCGACCTTATATACATAAGTCGAAATGATTTCTGACCGTTCTAGGTTCAGATCGTTTTGAAGCAGATAGGACTTCTCAAAACCAATACTCATCAAATTACCGACCGACATGATAATTAGGATAACCATGGTCGGCAGGATAGACGGGATATCAATATACCAGACCCGTTTCAGCTTACTTGCACCATCGACAATGGCCGCTTCGTGCAGATCTTCACTGACACTAGATAAAGCTGCGATATAGATAACCGCATTATAACCTGTACGCTGCCAAACAGTTGAAAGGACATACATGGTCTGATAGAGGGAAGGCTTCCCAAGGAAAGAAACAGGTTCATGGCCAAACAAGCCCAGGATGATATTAAATAAGCCAGTAGAGTTGGAAAAGGTTGTCAGCATACCGCACATGACCACAACAGAAATCAAATGCGGTGCAAAAGTCGAACTCTGAGCTATCTTTTTCAGGTGCGGCATCGTCGTATAGTTTAAAATCAGTGCCAAAAATACCGGCATCGGAATTGTAGCACAGGTTTGATACAGTGAAAGCGTAAGGGTGTTATAAAGCAAATTACTAAATTGATACGATTCAAAAAAAGTCTTAAAATGCTTCATTCCAACCCATGGGCTTCCCCAGATTCCCAGTGACGCTTTAAAATCTCGGAAAGCAATCTGAATGCCGTAAAGTGGCGCATAATTAAAGATTGCCAGATAAATAAGCGCAGGCAGCAAGAATAAATAAAGCAGCCAATTTTTTTTCACGCGCCCCCACAGTTTTACATATTTCCTTTTTTTAGCGTTTCCTTGAGAGTTTCCTTGAGATAAGGCGTCATGGAAAGCTGTTTTATTTACCTGTTCCATAAGATTCTTCCTTTCCGTCTATTTTTTAGAGCCGGATCACACCTTCGCCGGAATCTATGTGCATATTATATATTTTCTCTGCAAGAATGTCGATAAGTATTTGTTGAATATGGCATTATTAATATTCTATTCTCTTCAAATTTTGCTTTTTATACTCATTTTTTGAATGAAACACGCTTCTGTAGAGGCAGACTTTCAAGATTTAATTATTGCATAATCCGCCAAATTTATACTATAATAACCTTAATTGAGAAAGATACTACAAAATTTGAACGTGCGGTTTTCCAAAAACGTCACGATACAAAAACGGAGGGAGGAACTGATTTCTTGATAAAACAGAAGTTAAAAAAACGTCCAGTATTCTTTAAAATCTTATGTTCCTACTTTTTGATCATGGCGATACCAATATCTCTGTTGGGAATATTTATATTCGGCTCTTTTAAAACGTTTTATGATAAACAACTAACTGCAGAAAGACTGACTGCTTTACAACAAACACAAACCATTATTGACAATATTGTACTGGAAATGCAATCTAACGCGGCAATCTTTTTACAGTCCGAGAATTTCCAAACCGAACATCTGAAAAAAGCCTACGGAAACTTTTATGATGTAACCCGGCAACTAGCCACTATTACGTACACAAATACCTTTGTTGACGTATACTGGTATTTAAATTCCGATCTAGACCTTTTGTTTAACTCTGAAACTATGTTTACTTATGAAAAATATGTACAATATGGCATACGATTCCCTTCTCTGGATTCTGCAAACATTGAAGAATGTCTTTTGCAGAACGGTGTCAGTTACTGGCTGCCAATGGAAATGGATGAGATCAGCAAAGTCTCTTATATGACATATGTCATCACCGATAAGGTCGGAATACAATCTCCGAAAAGATCGATCATCTTTCAAATCAGTCAGGATACAATTCAAAAGCTGATCGGGATTTTGCCATCTGATTCAAATGATTATGCGATGGTTTGCTGGAATGGCGAACTCATATATACTTCGAATGAAGAATTTTCTGCAGTTCTTCTTCCGGAAATCCAGCAAAAAATGCTGACAGAGAATAACTATTCTAATAAGGAAAATATCAACGGTCAGAATTATATGGTATTTTATACGCAGTCGAAATCTAGCGGGTTGGGATATGTTTATGCCATCCCGTACGATACGCTTGCAAAGCCTATTTATAATATGCAATGTTTCTATTTTGCTATCCTGTTGATCGTATCCCTGCTGTGCAGCCTATGTATTTTCTACTCCTTGAATCATATCTATCATCCGCTGCGGGAGATCAGCCGCCTGGTCAATAACCTATTGGGTAGCAAGGTAACGAAGAATGACTCGGAAGAGTTTACTTACGCGTTTGACACCCTGTCCCAAATGCAGAAGGAAAAGCAGGAAAGCTCCAGAAGAAAACTGATCCTACAGTTGCTCGGCGGGGACTTTGAGCGCTTTGAGGACCTGGAACTGGCCGCCGGCAGGACGGGGATTGAGTTCTATGGAAACTGTTTTGTCGTAGTGGTCATGCAGATTCGTACAGATGGGCGGATTCTCAGCCTGGATACTTTTCGCACAATCGAAGATCTCTGGTCGGCCGGTATGTCTTCGACTATTAATGTGCATCTCCTTACCTTCCCGGAAAGCGCTTCCATAGTGCTGGTTGCCGACGGCGATCAAGAGGATTATCCGGAATTTTATCAAAGACTGTTCCAGCTCAAGCTGGTTACGGAAAACCGATTGGGCTTTTCGATGACAATCGGCGTCGGGCAAGAGCAGGAGATTGCCAAAATCCCGGATTCCTATTTCCAGGCGAGAAAAGCTTGTCAATATCAGATCTTCCAGCAGGACGACAGCCTTATTTTCTTTAAAGACATTGTGGACGCCGAAAATTGGGAGGGCCTTTACCCCACGATCGAGATTCAAAACCTTTATCACGCAATCGGGCAGGTAGATTATGACCAGATTGCCCTATCCCTGCAGGTTTTGTTCAACGATATCCTCTGCACCAAGAGCCTGATTTACTGCAGCCTGTTGGTCCGGGATATTATCGTCACCGTGATCCGTGCCCTACAGGAAATGCAGTGCGACACAAAAGCCCTCGCAAAGCTCAACGCCGGCAACACCTCTGGCTTCAATAATCGACACGAGCTCCAGCAATTTTTTAATGAGCTGCTGGACTTAATCAAGCAGGCCCTTTCCGATTATCAAGGCCCGGAAGGAAAATCGGAACCGGATAAAAAGCAGGAGCCGATCCAGAATATCCTCTCTTATGTCAACCAGCATTTCTATGAAGAAACCCTGTCGGTGAAAACGGTGGCCGATTGCTTTGATATGTCTGTTTCCAATCTGAGCCATTATTTCAAAAAATACACGGGCGATACGATTTCAGAGTACATCGCCCTGCTCAGGTTTGAACGGGCAAAGGAGCTGCTGCGAACGACCGATATGGTCCTGTCCGATATCTGCGCCCAATGCGGCTACCTCCATCTGTCGACCTTCATGCGGCAATTCAAAGCCAGGGAGGGCTGTACCCCGTCGATTTACCGGGCGAAGTACCAAAATAAAGGGAATTAACGAGCGCCTGCCTTTCCCCCTCTGCTCCCCTATGACCGCAGAAAACAATAAAAACCACTAGTTAAACCAGTGGTTTTATTTAGGAGCAAATACAATATGACACTGACATCTATAGGTTGAATGTGATAATGTTTTTATTTCATTTTTCATGACAATAACCTCCTTGTAACTTTAGTAATGTGGTTGATAGACCATTACTATTGTACAACAAGGAGGTTATTTGCTAAAGCTTTTTTATATCACCAGTCCAGCTGGTCTATGAGTTACGACATACGTTTGTCAAGCCCACGACAACACAAATCAATCAAGAAAAATACTCCCGAAAAGCGCCGGATTTTTCCCAGGCTTTTCGGGAGTATTTATTCGTTTTCGTCAATCAGGATCCCTTTTTCCTTGAGGATCCGGCAGATGCGCCCAAACGATTCCTCGTCCGGACAGGACACCGTGTGGCTGTGGACGCCGTCGGCCAGGGTGAGGAGCGGGGCCGCGTGCTTTTCGGTCAGGGCACGCTGTAATTCGTCCGCATCGTACCGGGAAAAAATCCGCAGCGGTGCAGACAGGATCCCGTATACCGGATGCTCTACCGAAATGTCGACGACGGATCCGCCGTTGTCGACAATCGTATATAGTTCGTCCAGCAGACGGTCTTCCGTATGGTGGCAGGACAGTGTGCGGACAATCCCGGTGGCCTTGCCTTTTAACTGGTATCCGCGCGCGGTCGAGAGGATATCGACGCCCCCTGCCCGCAAAAGGGCAATGTCCCCGACAATGATCTGCCGCGATACGCCGAACTGTGCCGCCATGGCGCTGGCGCTGATGGTCTTGTTTCGACTTTGCTGCAAAAGGGAAAGGATTTGTTTCCGCCTATTGGATGCCGATAGTAGCATAAAGCATACCGCCTTCCTGATCTCCAGCCCGCTGTGCTGAATGATCGGTCTTTACATCATTATAGCATAATCCGGCGCGGGTGAAAAGGGATCTCCGGATGGTTTATCGCAGCTGCAGCGGCTTTTTCAGCAGCCGGTTAAACAGATTGGCTGTCCGCCCGATCAGTAAGGCCGAGAAAACAGTGCCGAGTCCGATGCCGATGATATGATGGGCAAAGACCAGCGAAAGGATGCAGGTCAGGCACATCATCGAGATATCAAAGGTATATTTCATCTTTCCAAATTTCCAATGGGCCGCCTGCGCGAGGGTGTTGACCATCCCGTCCGGCGCGTTGGGGATCAGGTCCATCCCGACCGATAGGGTGACGCCGAATCCGGTCAGGATAATGGCCGCCGCCAGCAATAGGAAGCCGTCCACCCATCCGGACGCCATGAAATCCAGTAGGTTGTCGAAAAAGTCGACCAGGCGTCCGAATAAAAGCGCCATGGGAAATTGCAGGATCACTTTCAGGGAAACATCCCGCCGGATGATCAGCTGAGCGGCGATAAAGATAAAATACAGGATAAAAGTACAGGTGCCGAGGGTCAGCCCGGACAGGCTGCTGATACAGTACGGGACCGAATTGATGGCGGCAACCCCCATCCCGGTCTTGGTGTTGAGGACAATGCCGAAGCAGAGGATGACCATGCCGGCCAGGTAAACCGGCAGGCGTACCGGCATCGGCAGGCCGGTTGCCGCTTCCTTTTTTGGTACGGCGGTGGGATTCGTGATATTCATGACGCGTCTCCTTTTGACATTTTTACCCTTTTATCATAACGCAGCATTTTTCAAACGTCAATATGATTTTTACCCAAAATCCCCATGGGCGGCGGATTTGTATCACCTGTTTTTTTTGCCGCATATTATGAGGATGACCTTTGATGGCCGACCTGTCAAAAGTCATTTCGGTAGAAAGGTGGGATATCATGTCCGAAATCAATAAGCCGATGCAGGAATGTGTCTGCAGCCCGAAAATCTCCGGGGGCTGCCCGTTAGACACGCTGCCGCTGGCCATGAGCTATACGCCGATGCAAAAATGGGAAAACATCTATAATCCCGAAACGGGGCTTGACCGGGGGACGATTTTTGCTTGTTTGGATCTGCCCTTTACGGGGAAGGAGGGAAACTGCCGTGGAAATGTGTGAGAGCAATAAAATGTTCCGTCAAGAGTCCGGCGGTCCGGCCGGCGGCGGGAACACCGGCTGTGGCTGCGACATGACCTGTGAAGACAAAATGGCGCTGTTAAGGCAGATCCGCGTCTGCACCTTTGCCCTAATTGAGGCAAACCTTTTCCTGGATACCCATCCCGACGATTTAAAAGCGCTGGCCTTTTACCGCGAACACCTGGAAAAGCTGCGGCATCTGAAAAAGAAATGGGAAGATGAAACCGGCGAAGTGTTCAGCGAAGACGGGTGCCGCTGGGCCTGGGTCAATACGCCGTGGCCTTGGCAGAGCCATATGTAAGGGGGAGCGTTATGTGGCAATATGATAAAAAATTGATCTATCCGGTCCGGGTAAGCAGGCCGGATCCAATGAGCGCTTCCATTATCATTACCCAGCTTGGCGGGCCGCACGGCGAAATGGGTGCCGCCACAAGGTATTTACAGCAGCGGTATTCGATGCCGTATGGCGAGATTATCGGGACACTGACGGATATTGGTACCGAGGAGCTGGCCCATACGGAAATGGTTTCCGCTCTGATCTATCAGCTTACCCGGAACCTGAGCGAAAAGGATCTCAAAAAAGCCGGTTTTGCTCAGTATTTTGTCGATCACACCGCCGGTGTCTATCCGCAGGCCGCGTCGGGATACCCGTTTTCAACCTCTGAGCTGGCCGTAACGGGGGACACCTTCGCGGATTTGCACGAGGATATGGCGGCCGAACAGAAAGCCAGGCTTTCGTATGATAACATCCTCCGGCTGGTAGACGACCCGGATGTCAAGGACGCGATCCGCTTTTTGCGTGAGCGGGAGGTTGTACACTTCCAACGCTTCGGTGAAGCGATCCGCATCGCACAGGATAAGGTCAACGCGCGTAATTTTTATGCGTTTAACCCATCCTTTGATACAAAGGAAGCAAACCTGATTCAAAAATGCAAATAAGTGAGATCGTGAGATAAGGAAAGTCCGAACCCGTAAAAAAGGTTCGGACTTTTGGCCGTTTTGCAGGCTATTTGGTGTCAAACAATTCCTCATACCGTTCCCTTGCGGCGCCCACCTTCACAACATAGTTTGCTGTTTCCGTATACGGTATATTTTCCAGGACAATTCCGTCGGGGGAATACGCCGTATCCCCCAGCCATTTTTGGACAATATTGGGGCCGGCATTGTAACCGGCATAGGTAGTCTCCCAGTTGCTGAACCGTCCATACAAATAGGAAAGGTAATAGGTTCCATACCGGATGTTGGTTTCCGGATCGAAGATGCCCTTGGCAGCCCGGTTTTCCGCCTGCCCGGAACCGGTATTTTCCGAAGAAGCGGACGCGGCGTCTGCTTCTCCCAGCTGGCCGCGGATCCATTCGTAGGTGTCCGGCATCAGCTGCATCAGGCCGCAGGCCCCGACGCCTGACTGCGCCTCCACATCAAAATGACTTTCCGTCTCGATCACAGCGTATACAACCGCAAGGGGGACGTCATATTCCTTAGCGTACTGATCCGCCAGATCCGCATATTCCCAATCGGTCAGCTGTGCGCCATGGGATTTGTCCATAATCCAAAAGCATCCGCGGATCAGGACCGCGATTGCGGCGATAAGCCCGAGGGCGGCAAGGCCGACGATTCCTTTTCGCAGCAAAATCCTTCGTTTCCGTTTCGTTTCGATTTCCTTTTTCGTTAGGCGCCGGCCACCGGATGCAGGCGTATATTTGTTCAATTGCCCGTTACCTCCTTGACCCAGATATTCCTATTATACGCAAATAGCAGGGTCCTGTCAAACATTCCGGCCCTTTTTCAGTGTATGTGGGGCTGAGGCCATTTAACTCTGTCTTTTTATTGCATAGGTTTTTTTTCGCCCGCATAGGATAAAGGGTAGATTGCCGAAAGGGAGGATCGCTGTGCAGGGAAAAGGAACCGCTCTGACCGGGGCAGGCTATGACATGGATGGGCCGAAAAGACGCAAGGTTTTTGCGGCGTACCCGATTGTTTTGGCCGTACTGTTGGCTTTATTGGGCATATTTATCTGCTGTGCGCTTATGATCCGGCCGGAGAGCGCAGTCATCGTCCCGACGGGGGCCGAGCAGATGGACGCCGGAAGTCCGGAGACAGGCTATACCGAGGATACGGAAAAAACGGTTTATCTGACCTTTGATGACGGTCCGTCGGCGGTTACGGAGGATATCCTGAATTATCTGCAGGAAGAAGGGATCCCGGCCACCTTTTTCGTCATTGGGATGGAAACCGACCGGGCCAAGGTACTGCTGAAACGGATGGTGGCCAAAGGCCATTCGATCGGCCTGCATACCTATTCCCACCGCTACGGTAAAATCTATGCCTCCCCGGACGCTTTTTTTGCGGATCAGGATAAGCTCTGTGCGTATTTGCAGCCGATTATCGGATATACGCCGACAATTTTCCGGTTTCCGGGCGGCAGCTGCAACGCGACGGCGGAGGAATGGGCGCTGGTTCAGATCCGGCAAAGGGCGAAGGAGAAGGGGATGGTCTGGTTTGACTGGAACTCTTTGGCGGAGGACAGCGGCGCCAGCGCGGCTCCTGCCGATCAGATGGCGGAAAATATCATTTCCACGGGCGGTGATAAAAAACGGATCATGGTGCTGATGCACGATAATTCGATACGCACAACGGCAGTGGACTGCCTGCGGATCATTGTCCCGTATTACCGCGAGAAGGGGTACACTTTTGCGGCGATTACCGAGGATACACCCCCGATCCAGTTCCGAAGTTAGGATAAAATAGACATTTTTGCAAAGAAAATACTTATAAAAACGTCATTTTGACGGTAAAAATTCACTGTACAAAATTCGAAAGGTGTGATAAAATAATAAATGCAGTTGGGGGCGTAGCTCAGCTGGGAGAGCGTACGGTTCGCATCCGTAAGGTCAAGAGTTCGATCCTCTCCGTCTCCACCAAAATAAAACATCCGCTGAACCCGGTAAATACTGGGACGGCGGATGTTTTATTGGTTCTTTGTCAATAGTTAGGGTAAAGGATAAAACAGAATAGAAGATTGATAGAGCAGTCACCGTCAGGCGGCTGCTTTATTTATGAAACGCTGATGAGAAAAGATATGTAAAATACGGTTTCTAAACCGTTCGAAGTTTCTGTAACCATAAGCATTTCTCTTGAGCACTTTAATCTTGTTGTTGCATCCCTCGGTAAATCCGTTCGTAATATATGAATCAAAGGAATTAAGAATACCAACGTGCCAGTTCAGTATTGTTTGAGCACATTTTTCAAACTGTGGTATACCGCAGTTCTCCGCATTTCTTATCCATTCAGATAAAAGTTGTTTTGCCAAATGGGCATCCTTACAGTCTAATATTTCTAAAAACTTTTCTTTGTGCCAATAGGCTCTACTCAAGGTAACAGAAGTATATAACATGACATTGACTTGTTGTTTCTGTTCATCGGAAAGATATTTATATCGCTTATTCAGCAATGTTTTAGTTCGTTTAAAATACTGTCTGTGAGATTTGCTGAATTTCTTTTGCTCTTGTTTTCGGACTGCTTCAAAAGCCCATATTACTTGTCTGATCCAATGGTATTTATCAATTATCTGGGTTGCATTTTTAAACCATATGGATGAAATATCCGAATATGTTTTCCACATATCGCTGACAAAATATTTAACCCCATCGCGTTCTTCCTTAGGAAACTGTTTGAAGTATGAAGAAAGATAGTATCCATACCTTTTCGGAATGATATCCAAAACAATATTTTTCACAGGATCTGTTAGTATGCATTGGTATTTTTCGCCCATGGTATTCCCCTTAATTTCATCTATAGACAAAGCTTCTGGAAGCTTTGGACTAGGATACGAGACAAGGTCGAATAATCTAATAACAGTAGAAACAGAAAGATTGGTTTCTTTTGCAACACTTGTAAATGAGCGTTCATCACGCAGCTTATCTATTACAAACGCGGACAATCTATTTGTATTTCTATTTCTATGATATTTAGGCAAAAATGAAATATCCTCCATAAATCTTTTCCCACAGGCCGGACAGCGGTATCTGCGTTTCCTCAAAATGATTGTTACAATCTTTCCAAAAGCTGGTATATCTTTAATAGCCTGGGTACGGTAGTCATGGATTGTATTTGTTTCGGTTCCACAACCAATACATTTGTGTGGTTTTCTCTTCATTTCAGCATATATTGATATATTTGTTTCGGTGCTGTCTACTTTTTGGATGATTACATCTTGCAATCCAAGTAATTCTGCTGTAAAATTAGAGTAGAGCATATTTTGCCTCCGTTCGTGGTTTCTTCTTCAATTCCATTTTAACGGATTTTTGCAAAATATGCTCTACTTTTTTCTTTTTTGTAGGCTCTATTTGCTTACCCCAACATTTATTATAGAGCCGTTTTATTTTATGATCAAAAAGCGGAAAGTGCGGCTTATTATACTGTAAGCCCGTGTCTTATTATTCCGGCTTATTTTTTAGAAGAGTCTCAAACCGATCATCGATCGTTGCTGCTAAACGGCCCAAATCGCTATCTGCTAGATGCGCATATATTCCATAGGTATCCAAAATTCCCCCAAGCCGATTCTCATCACCGGCGCCCGGAAAATGCGCATCAAAAGCTACAACGCCTTTTCCAGCATCAACTTCCCCTATCTGGCCACGACCCGTGACCCCGATACTATCCGCTCGATGTTCGGCACGACGATCCGGTACGATCGGCTGTATTAAAAAGAGCAAAAGCAGAAGGAAAATGCGCTTTCCTTCTGCTTTTTTAGAAACAATACTTCTCTGCCGTTCATCTGCAAAAATCACCGGATACACTTTCCATATATCAGGCAATTGATTATGACCGACACAGCGATACTCAAGAGGTAAAACAGCCGCTTGAAAAAAGGCTTTTGAAAGCAATTTTCCACGTCTTCCAAATACTTTATCAGCACAAACGCTTTTGTAGCATATAAAATTATCCACAGCCAATGTGTTCGATAAAGCTGTTGTATATAGGAAATCGCACCGCATATGATCCAAAAGTTGAAAAGGCTGCAAATCATGTCCAAAACATTTGCGATTCGACTTATACTTTTCTTTTTCGTGAGATCCTCTTTCACTTCATCTACCGTCCCTGTACATAGACGAGGATCTATTTTTACTCCCTCGTCTCCTTGTTATACGACCCATTATATATTCCAATTCCATATATGTTAATACATCCAGTGCCATACAGGCGCCTTATTATTGTTTTCGGTATCATTCCCGTTTCCTAAGAATATAGGCTAATTTAAACGAATCCCGCTTGTTACACCGCCCCATGCCATTTGCCGCGCCATATCATACGCTCTCCCCGCTGACATCGTCGGACGGGGCGGAACAGTCGGAGCCGCTTTCCTCTCCGGAGCTTTCGGAACCGCCGGAACTGTTTTCCGCATCCGAACTGCCGGTATCGGAGGAGGATGAACCGCTTTCAGAGGCTGGGGCAGAGGAAGACGTTTCAGAAGCCTCCGGTGCGTCCTGTGCGCTTCCCTTTGAGCCAAAGTTTTCTTCGATCCGGTCGGGCCGAAATACCGACATCGTCTCAAAGGATGTAAACGTGCAGCCAATCCGCGCGTCCGGCAGAGTCAGCGAAAGCGGGTAATGGGTATCGCTGTCGAGCAGCATTGCAAAGCCGCCCGCCGCCGTCTGCCCGGTGACGCACCACCCCTCCGCCGCATCGGTCACGGTCAGCTCCTCCGGCCTTGAAAGCGCCGTCAGCGCACCGGAAATCACCGTCCCAAGGTTTGAGCCGGGCATCGAATCCGGCTGGATCTCCAGCCCTTTATAGGATACGGTCAGCTTTCCGCTCTTCAGGCTGTCGATCGAAAAGCTCAGCCCTTCCAGATGCTCCGGCGCCGTTACCTCCACCGAGCAGCAGTCCCCCGAACGGGTCATGACGGCGGTCAGGGCAAGGGTATCCTGATCATCCTCCGACAGCCCTACCGTCATATCGGCCTGGGCCGTAAAGGACTCCGCAAAAATCCCGGCAATCTCCGCAGCGGACGGCGGTTCCTCCGCTGCCTTTTTGCCGCAGCTCGTAACGACCACCGCCGCCGTCGCCGCGGCCAGCAGCATCGCCCCAAACCGACATACTCCAAAACCATTTCTTTTCATACCGTTCCCTCTTTCCGGAAATTTAAGAAGATTCTCCACAGGATGTTTTTCAGAATAGCCATATGAAAGCGGGGGCGGTTTTATGCTCTTTTCCGGAAAATTTGAGCGGCATCCGATAGGTTCGGACGGATTTTCCTTAGATTTTGTCCGTTTTTCCTTAGTTTTTGCATACCCTATTGTCCTTTCAGCGGAATATGGTATACTAAAGCCAAGACCATCAATAGGAGGAATCGTTATGCAGAAATCATTTATCGGGCGTTTTTTGGCTGGGCAGGCGTCATTCTATTAAATGCCCTGCCGGTGATCTCTGTCCCGATCCTGACAGCGGTCGACGAATACGCAAGCCGGTATTACCGGCCAATCCCGCTTTCGTTGACCACCCTGCTGTTTCTGCCGCTTTGCTTTGGAATCCTGTTTGTGCTGGGCGCCGTCTTTTTGTACGGTACATACCGGCATTTCTCCGCAAACGGCAGGCGGGCGCTCCCCCTTCTGATCTCCTTCATCGGACTCCTTGTTTCCGCCGCAATTTACGCACTGCCGTACATCAATTATTTCTATAACGGTTACCAGCTGCCCATTGCCCTTCAGGCGATGCTGGCCGCCGGATGGCTTATTTCCCTTTTCTACGCCATCTACCTGTGCACCAAATATAAGGAATCGTAACCGTCCAAAAGGCCATGAAGCCTGCCGTCAAGAATGTCCGGGACGCAGAAAGGCGGAACCCTTTTCCGGGCTCCGCCTTTCTGCTGCGCTTAAAAATATAGGAGTTTGAAGTCTGTCAATTTTAGGGGCAGGAATCAGTTATCATCCTGCAGTGCGTCGTAGCCTTCCTCACCGGTACGGACCTTGACGACATTCTGTACGCCGTAGACGAAGATCTTGCCGTCGCCGATATGGCCGGTGTAGAGGACTTTCTTGGCCGTCTCGATAACTCTCGAAACCGGTACCTTGCAGACGACGATCTCAACCTCGATCTTGGGCAGCAGGTTCATCTCAACAGGAACGCCGCGGTAATATTCCGGCGCGCCCTTCTGCATACCGCAGCCCATGACATTGGTCACGGTCATACCGGTAACGCCGATCTGGGAAAGTGCCTGACGAAGCTGCTCGAAACGGGCCTGCTTCATGATGATGTCAATCTTGGTAAACTGTGTGCCGGTGTCACTGATCACCGTAGGCGCAGGGGTGCTCTTGACCTGGACCGGAACGGCCTCGTCGATATCGGTATCGCCGGTGACCTGACGGTTTTCGTCCAGGCCGGAGATGATGCCGGTGCCCGCTTCAACGGACGGAGCGAAGTCGGCGTAAGCGCTGACCAGGCCGTGCTCGGAGATATCCATACCTGCGATCTCCTCCTCAGCGGTGCAGCGCAGGCCGATGGTGTGCTTAATGATCTGGAAAACAATCGTGATGACGACTGCGACATAGACCGCTACGACCAGGACGCCCAAAATCTGGGTGCCAAAGAACTTAAAGCCGCCGCCGTAGAATACACCGCCGTCCGTCGCGAACAGACCGGTCAGGATCGTGCCCAGCGCGCCGCAGACACCGTGAACGGAGATTGCGCCGACCGGGTCGTCGATTTTCGCCACGCGGTCGAAAAATTCAACAGCTAAAACGATGACAAAGCCAAAGATCAGGCCCATGATCGCGGCGCCGACAGGAGAAACCATATCGCAGCCCGCCGTAATGCCGACCAGGCCGGCAAGGGCAGCGTTATAGGTCATCGAAACGTCCGGCTTTTTGTAGCGGAACCAGGTGAACAGCATGGTGGTGCAGCAGGCGACCGCTGCGCAGAGGTTGGTGTTGACAAAGATCAGCGACGCGGATTCCATTGCTGCGTCAGAGTCCATCGCGACGGTCGAGCAGCCGTTGAAGCCGAACCAGCAGAACCACAGGATGAATACGCCGAGCGCGGCAATCGCCAAATCATGGCCAAGGATTGCGCGGGGTTTCCCGTCCTTGCCGTACTTGCCGATACGCGGCCCCAGGATCTTCGCGCCGACCAGCGCGCAGATACCGCCGACCATATGGACGGCCGTCGAACCGGCGAAATCATGGAAGCCCAGCTGAGAGAGCCAACCGCCACCCCAGATCCAATGTCCGGAGATCGGGTAGATAACCAGGGAGATTGCTGCCGAATAGATGCAGTAGGCAGAAAAATTCGTTCTCTCTGCCATAGCGCCCGAAACGATCGTTGCGGAAGTTGCGCAGAAAACCGTCTGGAAGATAACGAACGCCCACAGCGGGACACCTGCCGGCAGGATGTGGCTGTAATCGCCGTGGATCATCGGGTCAAGCCAGCCGAAGATCCCGTTGCCTGCGCCGAACATAATGCCGAAGCCGACCAGCCAGAAGGCCGGAGTACCGATGCAAAAGTCCATCAGGTTTTTCATCAGGATGTTGCCAGTGTTTTTGGCTCTTGTAAAACCGGCTTCACACATCGAGAAGCCCGCCTGCATGAAGAATACCAGTGCGGCGCCGAGCAGCACCCATATGGTGTTTACTGAAGAATACATATAGATTCCCTCCAATTTTTTTCTCGCTGCGGTCGCAAATCGCAGCGAAAGGATATGTTGCTTCCGGTTTCTCTTTATTTTCCCGGAAACAGCAAAGGCGTAAACCGATCCACCAGCCCCAATGGGCCGGTCAACGGTTCACGCCTTTGTGAACAAATTATTGTATGTTTCTATTCAATCCGATATGCAGGTCAACTCAGTCCTTGACGTACCAGAGCATCTGGGTGTAGGTCGGCAGGGGCCAGTAGTCCTCGCCGCAAACCTGTTCCGCATGGTCCGCAGCCGCGCGCAGCTTATCCATGATCGGGATTACCGTGTCATGGAACGCTCTTGCGCCTTCCAGCGGATCAGCGCAGTTCTTCGCTGCTTTTCTCGCGACACGCAGCTCGTCGATCTCGTCGCAGATGGTATCCGCACATTCGGCGAGTGTCGCCAAATGGCTTTCCTCCGCCTTGCAGGAAATCTCCGGGTTGACCGCCTTCATAGCCGCGATCGTCGTAGCCAGCTGCTTCTCATAATTGATGATGGCAGGAACAATCTGCTGATTGGCCATTTCGAGCATCGTCAGTGCTTCGATGTTCAGCACCTTCGAATAGTTCTCCAGTCCAACCTCGTAACGGGCATGGACCTCGGTGGGGCTCATAACGCCGAAGTCGTTCATTAGCTTGACGTTCTTCTCCGCCAGCATGGCAGGCAGGGCGTCCACCGTCGATTTGAGGTTGCAAAGCCCTCTCTTTTCCGCTTCGATGGGCCATTCCTCCGAATAGCCGTTGCCGTTGAAGATGATGCGCTTATGTTCCTTAACGGTCTTCTTGACCAGACCCATGGCGGTCTCTTCAAAGTTGTCTGCCGTCTCCAAAACGTCCGCGAACTCTCTCAGCTCTTTCGCAACGGCGACATTCAAAACGGTGTTGACGTCGGACAGGTTCATGTTGGAACCAGGCGCGCGGAACTCAAATTTGTTGCCGGTGAAGGCAAAAGGAGAGGTACGGTTGCGGTCGGTGTTGTCTTTGGAGAACTTGGGCAGGACCGCGACGCCGAGGTCCATCTTCTGGCGTTCATGGTCCTGGTATTCGCTTTCGTCCGCCAGAGCCTCGATGACGCTTTCCAGCTCGTCGCCGACGAACATCGAGATGATCGCGGGGGGCGCTTCGTTTGCGCCCAGCCTGTGGTCATCGCCAGGCGAAGCGACCGATACGCGGAGCAGGTCTTGGTATTCGTCGACCGCCTTGATAACCGCTGCCAGGAAGATCAGGAAGCGGAGGTTCTCCATCGGCTTCTTGCCGGGGTCGAGCAGGTTCAGACCGGGAGCGGAAATCGACCAGTTGTTGTGCTTGCCGGAGCCGTTGACCCCCGCGAAGGGCTTCTCGTGGAGCAGGCAGACCAGGCCGTGCTTTTCTGCAACCTTTTTCATCGTCTCCATCGTCAAAAGGTTTCCGTCGACGGCGCTGTTGGTGGTGGAGAAGATCGGCGCCAGCTCATGCTGTGCCGGCGCGACCTCGTTGTGCTTGGTCTTGGCGAGGATGCCCAGCTTCCACAGCTCGTCGTCAACCTCTTTCATATATTCGGAAACTTCCGGACGGATCACGCCGAAGTAATGCTCCTCCATCTCCTGCCCTTTGGCGGGCGGGCAGCCGAACAGGGTACGTCCGGTGAGGATCAGGTCCCGTCTTGCTTTGTAGTCTTCCTTGTCGACCAGGAAGTATTCCTGCTCGGCGCCGACCGTGGAGGTAACCCGCGGGACATCGATGCCGAACAGCTTCAGGATCCTGCAGGCCTGGGCCGAAACCGCGTCCATCGAGCGGAGCAAAGGCGTCTTTTTGTCCAGCGCTTCGCCGGTATAGGAGCAGAATGCCGTAGGAATGCAGAGGGTATCGTCTTTAATGAAAGCGTATGAGGTGGGATCCCATGCGGTATAGCCTCTCGCCTCACAGGTGGCGCGCAGGCCGCCGGAGGGGAAGGAAGATGCGTCCGGCTCGCCCTTGACCAGCTCTTTGCCGGAGAACTCCATAATGACACCGCCGTCCGAAGTGGGGCTGATGAAGCTGTCGTGCTTCTCACTGGTGATGCCGGTCAGCGGCTGAAACCAGTGGGTGTAATGGGTGGCGCCGAGCTCGCACGCCCAGTCCTTCATCGCATTGGCCACAATGTTCGCAACCGAGATATCCAGGGGTTCACCATTGTCGATCGTCTTTTTAAGTGCTTTGTACGTTTCCTTCGGCAGACGCTCACGCATCGTGGTGTCGTTGAAGACCATGCTGCCGAAAAGTTCAGGAACAGTGCTCATGAAAAAGATCCTCCTTCATTCCCGCAGGTCTAATCTTTCTGCGGACTTTCATTCAGGCCAAACCCGGGCAAGGTTTGACGCAGCGCATTTCCTCCATTCGGTTTCCCGATCATAAGAGATAAGGCGCTGTAGGACTTTCCTGACCTACAGCGCCTTTGCTGTTTACGCGTTTATTATATGCCCGCCGTACGCAAATGTCAAGAGATATTTTCACTTTTTTGCAAGATTTGGCAATATAAACTGCAAATTTCTGTCCGGACAAGTTTTTTTTCATCATATTACCAAAATCAAGTACGCAATACCTGATTTTTGTCATGGCAATTCCGGACGTTTTCCAAAATGCAAAATAAAAGGAGATTTTTTCACAAAAATGTATGAAATGCTGAAAATGAAATTTTGAGGTAAAAATGCTGCATTTCCAATTGACACTTTCCTTCAATTAGCGTATAATGCATTCAGTGAACAAAGGCGTTCATCAAAGGCTAGGTGCCCCTGTCCGGCACTTGTTTTTGATGAACGCTTTTTTCGTTTTTTAAAGCCGGCGGATAGGCTGCGGCAGATTGGACACAGACGGCACATCTATCCTGCGCGGTCCGTGTTTTGCAGGCCAAGCCAAAGGCACTTTCAGTGAAAAACAGAATAATCTGTTCTTTTCTATGAAGAATCCGGCTAAACTGAAAAAACTTCCCATATAATATGACGGGAAGACTTCTCAAAAAATGCCGAGCGCATAAAAGCGCCGCGCAAAATGGCGCGGGAAAAGGGAGGATCCTCTATGCAGACACATATCTTAAAAGAAGGCGGTATCCGTATCCCATCCGGCTGTGCGATCAGCGGAATGTTTGCGAAAGATGGCAGGCGTCTCAGCGGCGAGACCATCATCCGGTCGATGACCGTCATGCACGACCGCTCGAACGGCCTGGGCGGCGGATTCGCCGGATACGGCATCTACCCGGAATATAAGGATGCCTACGCTTTCCATGTCTTTTACGACAACAAAAGTGCAAAAGAGGAATGTGAGAAATTCCTGGAAGAGCATTTTGATATCATCAACCTGTCCAAAATCCCGATCCGGAAAAATCCGAACATCACCGACGAACCGCTGATCTGGCGGTATTTTGTCAATCCCCTGCCCACCAAACTGGCGGATTTCCAGCTGGGCGAACGGGAGTTTGTTGCCCGCTGCGTGATCCGGATCAATACTCAGATCGAAGGCGCATACGTCTTCTCCAGCGGCAAGAACATGGGCGTCTTCAAAGCCGTCGGTTTTCCGGAGGATGTTGGGGACTTCTACCGGCTGGGGGAATATGAAGGCTACTGCTGGACGGCCCACGGCCGTTACCCGACCAACACACCCGGCTGGTGGGGCGGCGCCCACCCCTTTGCGATGCTGGACTATTCGATCGTACATAACGGTGAGATTTCCTCTTATGACGCCAACCGCCGCTATATTGAGATGTTCGGCTACAGCTGTACCTTACAGACCGACACCGAAGTGATTACCTACATCATCGACTACCTCCACCGCCGCCAAGGGCTCTCGATGGAAGATGTTGCGCAGGTCATCGCCGCGCCCTTCTGGACGACAATCGCAGCCAAGAGCCCCGAAGAAAGAGAAAAAGCGACCTACTTCCGCGACGCGTACGCAAGCCTTCTGATCACCGGGCCGTTTTCGATCCTGGTTGGCTTTGAAGGCGGACTGATGGCCCTGAATGACCGGCTGAAGCTCCGTTCGATGGTCGCCGCCGAAAAGGGCGATATGTTCTACGTCGCCAGCGAAGAAAGCGCGATCCGCCTGATGGAACCGAACCCTGACCGCCTGTGGGCCCCCCGCGGCGGCGAACCGGTCATCGTCACCCTGTATAAATAAAAGGAAAAGGACTGAAATACGATGCCAATCGATTACCTATATTCGGAATATGAGGTCGTCCGAAATCCCGACCGGTGCATCGCCTGCCGCGTATGTGAGCGGCAATGCGCGAACGAAGTCCACCGCTACGACGGGGATTTAAACAAGATGCTCTCCGATTCCAGCAAATGTGTCAACTGCCACCGCTGCGTAACCCTCTGCCCAACCAGGGCCTTGAAGATCGTCAAAAGCGACCATACCTTTAAGGAAAACGCCAACTGGTCCGGCACTGCGATCCAGGAGATTTACCGCCAGGCCGGAAGCGGCGGCGTACTGCTCTCCTCGATGGGCAACCCCAAGGACTACCCGATCTACTGGGACAAGATCCTCATCAACGCCTCCCAGGTCACCAACCCTTCCATCGACCCCCTGCGCGAACCGATGGAAACCCGCGTTTTCCTCGGCGCCAAGCCCTCCGGCATCCAACGGGATCAGGACGGCAGGATTATCACCAAGCTGCCGCCCAGGCTCACCCTTTCAACCCCGATCATGTTCTCGGCCATGTCCTACGGCTCGATCAGCTATAACGCCCATGAGAGCCTTGCAAGGGCCGCGAAAGAGCTGGGCATCTACTACAATACCGGCGAGGGCGGCCTCCACGAGGATTTCTACGCGTATGGCGAGAATACCATCGTCCAGGTTGCATCCGGGCGGTTCGGCGTACATAAGGATTACCTCGAAGCGGGCGCCGCCATCGAAATCAAAATGGGGCAGGGCGCAAAGCCCGGCATCGGCGGGCACCTCCCCGGCGCAAAGGTATTCGGGGATGTGTCCAAGACCCGGATGATCCCCGCCGGCACCGACGCCATCTCCCCGGCTCCCCACCACGATATCTACTCGATCGAGGACCTGCGGCAGCTGGTATTCTCCCTCAAGGAGGCAACCGAGTACAAAAAGCCGGTCATCGTCAAAATCGCGGCGGTCCATAACGTCGCCGCCATCGCCTCCGGCGTTGCCAGAAGCGGCGCTGACATCATCGCCATCGACGGCTTCCGCGGCGGCACCGGCGCGGCGCCGACCCGCATCCGTGACAACGTCGGTATCCCGATTGAACTGGCGCTGGCAGCGGTTGACCAGCGGCTGCGCGACGAAGGCATCCGCGGAAACGTTTCGATTGTCGTCGGCGGCTCGATTCATTCCTCTACCGACGTCGTAAAGGCCATCGCCCTGGGCGCGGACGCCGTGTACATCGGTACGGCGGCGCTGCTGGCGCTCGGGTGCCACCTGTGCAGGAGCTGCCAGGCCGGCAAGTGCAACTGGGGCATCGCAACCCAGCGGCCCGAGCTGGTCAAACGCTTGAACCCCGATGTGGGCTACAAACGGCTGGTCAACTTGGTCAACGCCTGGACCCACGAGATCAAAGAGATCATGGGCGGCATGGGCATCAACTCGATTGAAGCGCTGAAGGGCAACCGGCTGATGCTGCGCGGCATCGGGCTGTCGGAAACCGAGCTGCGCATCCTTGGCATCAAGCACGCGGGCGAATAAACAGATAGAATTGCCGCGTTCCCCTATGCTGCGCGGCAGCGGATAAAAAGAAAACGCACCAGCGCGGCGGATGCCATGATTCATTATAAAAGGGATTGAATAAGTGACAATGAATCGCCGGCGGGAAGATAAAAAGAAAAACCGCCGAAACCCCGGAGGAACGGAAAATGTCCGGGAAATTTATTTATACATTATATAGAAAAGCAATAGGCTCATAAACCACGGCAACAGCATTTACTTTTTAGAGCGGGTGTGGTATTATGTCAACCG
>CAYWRQ010000012.1:0-34656 GCA_964460915.1 uncultured Oscillospiraceae bacterium | reverse complement strand
TCCTTTTTTTTACTACTGCAACTTCATTTTACAATCCGCGTTAATTTTCTTTTAAACTTCTGAAAAAGAAAAAAATATACCTCCCAATCCACTTTTACATTCCGTTCATTGCATTTCGGAATTCACTGGTGTAATATGATACCCAAAAGATAGGATTTTTGAGGAAGGAGCTAGCCTGAAAAAATGTTGGAACTGAAGAATATACGGAAAAGCTACCCGTCCGGAGACCAGACGATTATGGCTTTGGACGATATCAGCCTTGCGTTCCGGGAAAAGGAATTTGTCGCGATTCTCGGCGCCTCCGGCAGCGGAAAGACGACGATGCTGAATATCATCGGCGGACTTGATCAGTACACCAGCGGCGACCTGATTATCAACGGCCGCTCTACCAAGGAGTATAAGGACCGTGACTGGGACGTTTACCGCAATCACCGGATCGGTTTTGTCTTTCAAAGCTATAACCTGATCCCGCATCAGTCGGTGCTGTCCAATGTAGAGCTTGCCCTGACTCTATCAGGTGTCAGCAAAGCGGAGCGCCGGAAAAGGGCGGAGGAGGTCTTAAAGCGCGTCGGCCTTGGCGATCAGTTTTATAAGCGCCCCTCCCAGATGTCTGGCGGGCAGATGCAGCGCGTCGCAATCGCCCGTGCGCTGATTAACGATCCGGATATTCTGCTGGCAGACGAACCGACCGGTGCGCTGGATACCAAGACCAGTATTCAGATCATGGATCTTCTGCGGGAGATTTCCAAAGACAAGCTGATCATTATGGTCACCCATAACCCGGATCTGGCGGAAAAATACTCGACCCGTATCGTCCGGCTGCAGGACGGCAAGCTGCTCAGCGATTCCGATCCCTATCTGCCGGAGGGGGCAGAGACGCCTTCCAAGCCCCCGGTCAAGAAGGAAAAGACGTCGATGTCTTTCCTGACCGCCCTTTCCCTGTCTTTAAACAACCTGATGACCAAAAAGGGGAGGACGCTGCTGACCGCCTTTGCCGGTTCGATTGGGATTATCGGGATTGCGCTGATCCTATCCCTTTCAAACGGTGTGCAGGACTATATTGACAGCGTACAGGAAGATACGCTGGCGTCTTATCCAGTGCAGATTGAAGCGAGGACGGCGGATCTGACTTCGATGCTTTCCTCCGCCGCGCAGATGCAGACGGCCAGTGAGCATCCGTTGGATAAGGTATATTCCAGCAACATGATGGGTGACATGACCGAACTGATGCAGACTCAGATTCAGACCAACAACCTGGAAAGCTATAAAGCCTATATTGAGGACCACCAGGATCAGTATCTGGAATATGCCAACGAAATTTCCTACCGCTACAGCGTTACGCCGCAAGTTTATACGACCCTGGACGATGGAAGTGTTCAGCAGGTCAATCCCAGTCCAGTTATTGACGAAATGGGTTTTGCGGAGATAATGTCGAGCAATTCGATGATGTCGGCGTATTCGGAAAGCTATAATGTGTTTAGCGAACTGCGGGAAAATGAAACGCTACGGAACGCGGAATATGAACTGGTTGAAGGCAGCTGGCCGGAAAATTATAACGAACTTGCCCTGATTATTGACCCAAACAATGAGATCAGTGATTATACCTTGTATAGTCTTGGCCTAAAAGACCTGTCCGAGGTCTCGGAGATGATGAAAGCAAGTCAGGACGATGAAAGCTTTGTCACGGAGGACTTGACCTTTACCTATGATGAACTGATCGGCAGGACATTCAGCTTGATTCTCGCTTCGGATTATTATGAGGACGAGGACGAAGACGGCATCTGGACAGATCACCGGGATGATGAAGAATATATGAAAGAGGTTGTCGCGGAGGGTGTTCAACTGAAGATTGTCGGCATCATCCGTAGTACGGAGAGTTCTAACGAGGTTCTGGGCGGGATTGGCTATGTACGGGAATTGACCGATTATCTGATCGAGGAGGCCAATGATTCGGCTATTGTGGCCGCCCAGAAAGCGAATCCGGAGACGGATGTCCTGACGGGGAAGCCGTTTGAGGCCAATGAACAGGAGGAAAAACTGTCTGAGGAGGAGCCCCTGGAGGAAGAGCTGGAAGAATCCACTCCCGAGGCTGCCGTCCTGACGGAGGAACAAAAGGCGTCCCTTGCCCCGGTGGCTCAGTCGATGGGCATGGATCCCGAGACACTTACCGAACAACAGTGGATGCAGGTTGCGATGGCGGTTCAGCAGCAGGAGATGGGGCAGCCTGCAGACGGCGCCGATTCCGAGGAGGAAACCCTGGCCGTCCTGACTGAGATGGGGATTGATCCGGCCACCCTTTCGGAGGATCAGCTGGCCTATCTTTCGACGATGACGCCCGACCAGGTGCGGACGATGATGGAAAGCTATGCGCTTCCGACCGCCAATACCTACGAAGGGAATCTGGAAAGCTTTGGCGCGGCGGATTTTGACTCGCCTTCCAGCATCTATATCTATCCCAAATCCTTTGAGGATAAAGAAGCAATCACTGATTTGATTGCCGATTATAATGACCATTGCATTGCTGAGGGCAGGGATGAGGATACAATTGACTATACCGATATCGTCGGGCTGCTGATGAGCAGCGTCACCACGATTATCAATGCCATCAGCTATATCCTGATCGCCTTTGTCGGTATTTCGCTGGTGGTTTCGTCGATTATGATCGGCATCATCACCTATATTTCCGTCCTGGAGCGGACAAAAGAAATCGGCATCCTGCGCGCAATCGGCGCATCCAAGCGGGATATTTCCAATGTGTTTAACGCCGAGACCTTGATTGTCGGCTTTGTTTCCGGCAGCATGGGCATCATCATAACGGTGCTGCTGCTGATTCCCACGAACCGAATCATCGAACACGTAACCAGTATCGGCGGGCTGGCGGCGCTGCCGGTCGGGGGCGCCGTTATCCTGGTTGTGATCAGTATGCTGCTGACCTTTATCGCCGGGCTGATCCCGTCGAAAGTGGCCGCGAGAAAGGACCCGGTTGTCGCCCTGAGGAGCGAATAAGTTTTTCCCGGACAGTCGAAAACGATGTATGGATGCGGTGCGTCCATGCATCGTTTTTCATTTTTCGTAAATATAATATCCGAAAACCGGCCGGGATATGCTATACTCAAAGAGGTTTAGCGATAAATGAAGGCGTGTTTGGGAGGAATTTTTGTGTATATTTTACTGCTTTCGATCATTTATGTTTCTTTTATCAGCCTCGGCCTGCCGGACGGATTGCTGGGCGCGGGCTGGCCCAGTATGCATCTGACGTTAAACGTGCCGGTCAGCTACGCGGGCATCGTTTCGATGACCATCGCCGCCTGTACAATTGTTTCGAGCCTGATGAGCGACCGGCTGCTCCACCGTTTTGGCACGGGGAAGGTGACGGCGGTAAGCGTCGCGATGACGGCTGTGGCGCTGTTCGGCTTTTCGTTTTCGACCCGGTTTTGGATGCTGATCCTCTGGGCAATCCCGTACGGGCTGGGAGCGGGGAGCGTAGACGCGGGGCTGAATAACTTTGTCGCCCTTCACTATAAGGCCAAGCATATGAGCTGGCTGCACTGTTTCTGGGGGATCGGCGCCACGGCCGGCCCGTACATCATGGGTTTCTGCCTGACAGGCGAATTGGGCTGGACCGGCGGCTACCGTACGGTTGGTGTGATCCAGGTTGTCCTGACGGCGGTGCTGTTTTTCTCTCTGTCGCTGTGGAAGCAAAAGGCCGGGCAAAACGGAACGGAAGAGGAGGGAAAGCCCCATTCGCTTCGGGAGGTGATTCGGATTCCCGGGGCCAAACAGGTGCTGATCACCTTTTTCTGCTACTCGGCCATTGAGACGACGACCGGCCTTTGGAGCGCCAGCTATATGACCGAATACCGCGGGGTTTCTGCAGAGCGGGCGGCGTCGTGGGTGGCGCTTTTTTACCTGGGGATCACGCTGGGGAGAGGGGTCAGCGGCTTTGTTACGATGAAGCTGAACGACCGCCAGATGATCCGCCTGGGACAGGGGATCATCTTAACCGGCCTTGTGCTGATGCTCCTCCCGCTTGGAAACGTTTCCCTCTGCGCCGGGCTTTTGCTGGTCGGGCTCGGCTGTGCGCCGGTGTATCCGAGCATTATCCATTCGACGCCGGAAAATTTCGGCCGGGACGTCTCGCAGTCGATGGTCGGCGTACAGAAGGCCTGCGCGTATACCGGCACAACCCTGATGCCCCCAGCTGTCGGGTTTATCGTCAGCCATGTCAGCATGGCGCTGTACCCGGTTTTGCTGCTCTTTTTCCTGGTCCTGATGGGGCTGATGAGCGAGTGGCTGTGGAAGATCAAAAGGGCTGCAAAGTAAAGCTTTATTGCAGCTGCTTAATAAGCGAAAAAAGAGCGGGAAGTGAACGGACGCTTCGTATGTCCGTCCTCTCCTCGCTCTTTTTGCTATTTTCCCTGCCAAAAGGCGTGTTCTTCCAAAAGAAGTTCATCCGGGGAGCGGACAACCCGTGCGCCGTTCCAATGGGGCGGGCAAAGGCTGCGGTAATCCGGGGTCAAATACCGGTCATCGATCAGCAGTACAACACCCCGGTCGGTGTCGGTGCGGATCACCCGTCCGGCCGCCTGCAGGACCTTGTTCATGCCGGGATACCGATAGGCATAGTCAAATCCGCGACCAAAAATGTTCTCGCAGTATTCCCGCAGCTTTTCCTGCCGTGGGCTGACCATCGGCAGTCCGACCCCGACGACAGCCGTACCGATCAGCCTGGATCCGGTCAGGTCGATGCCTTCCCCGAAAACGCCGCCCATGACGCCGAAGCCGAGAAGGGTTTCAGCCGGCGATTCGGCAAATTGGGAGAGGAATTTCAGCCGCGCGGCATCGTTCATCCTGCTTTCTTGCACCAGTGTCCGCACCTCCGAATGGGTGGACTGAAACAGTTCCAGCACCATGTCGAGATACGCGTAGCTGGGAAAATACACCATATAGTTTCCTGTTTTTCCCCGAACCATGGCGTAAAGATATTCGGCGACCGTTTCGGCGCTGCGCTGCCGGTCCTTGTAGCGGGTGCTGACCCCGCGGACGATAAAGAGGCCGAGATTTTCCCGGGGAAAAGGGCTGGGGAGGGCGATGCAGCGGGACTCTCCGCACCCCAGCACATTCTGATAATAATCCGGCGGCGAAAGGGTTGCGCTGAACAGGACTGCCGCCCGGCCGAGGGAAAAGCTTCCGGCCAGGAAATCGGACGGGTCGAGACAAAGCAGGTAGACGCCTGCCTCCTTCCCCCAGGCGGAGCACTGGGTAATATAGTGATCGTCATAGCCGTCCGCGACCCGCAGAAAGTCCTGCACCGCAAAATAAAGCTCCAAAACCGCGTCGTGTTCTTCCCCTTCGGGATGGTCTTCCAGGTATTGCTGCATCGGCTGGTCCAAAAGAAGAAGGGCTTTCACCAGGCTTTCCGGCGGCATCTGCTGGAAAAAGGTATGGTTTTCCTCCTGCATACAAAGGCCGCGCATCTCGTCCAGCCCGGTGATGACCTCTTTGAGCAGCGTCTTGAGACGGGATTTTTTCCGGCCGAGGATGCGGGCGGTTTCCTGAAACTGTGAGAGGAAAAGGGAGGCCGAGTACATATCCCGTGCCCGGTCGGGCAGGTTGTGGGCCTCATCGACCAAAAAGAGATAGTCGCCCTTGGCTTCAAAGTACCGTTTCAACGATACAACCGGATCAAATAGGTAGTTGTAATCCCCGATCAGCAAATCGCACCAAAGGGATAAATCCAGCTGGAATTCAAACGGGCAGAGGGTCAGTTCCCTGCCCAGCCGTTCGATATCGGCGCGGGTGTAGCTTTCCTCCTCGAGCGCCCGGTGAAGCCCCTGCCGCAAGCGGTTGTAGTATCCGTCCGCATAGGGACATCCCTCCGGCGTGCAGCTGCGCTCCTCAAGAAAACAAAGCTTTTCCTTTGAGGTCAGCGTGATGCTGCGCAGCTTGGGGGCGGAGGCCTCCCGCAAAACCCGCAGCGCGTTTTCGGCGGCGGCGGCCGTTGTCCCTCTTGCG
Organism: uncultured Oscillospiraceae bacterium; assembly: GCA_964460915.1. Classification (GTDB taxonomy): domain Bacteria; phylum Bacillota; class Clostridia; order Oscillospirales; family Ruminococcaceae; genus Faecivivens. Next base: position 28,641 of record CAYWRQ010000012.1, on the reverse strand, counting down.
GTCAGGTAAAAAATTTTATCCCCATATCCCGCTCCCAGGGCCTTTAGGGCCGGGAAAACGGTGCTCATCGATTTGCCGATGCCGGTGGGCGCTTGGCAGAGCAGGATTTTCCCGTCCCGAAAGGCGCGGAAGATCTCGCCGGCCATGGCCCGCTGCCCGGGGCGGTACTGTGGGAACGGGAAGTCCAGCTCGCTGAGGGAGATTCCCCGCTCCTTCCGCCAGTCCTGCTCCCGTTTCGCCCAGGGAGCATATTGCCGCAGCAGCTCAGATAAATAGTCTTGGGCCTGTTCCGCCGTCAAATCCTCCTGAAAACGGACAAATTCCTCCTCATCCACCTGGAAGTAGGTCAGCTGTACCCGTACCCGGGAAAGGCTTTCCGCTTCACAGAGGATCGCGGCGTATATTTTGGCCTGCGCCCAGTGCTCCGGATGCCCGTCACGGGTAATGGTCCCGGCGGTTGTCTTGATCTCGTCGACGGTACGAACGCCGTCCGGACCGGTGAAAATACCGTCTGCGCGGCCGTCAATTTTGTAGGGGACATCGCAGACGGTCCGTTCTGTCTTTAAGAAGACCTCGCTTTTGTAATCGCCGCCTTCTTCTTTTTTATAGGCGGCCTGGAGCCTGCGGTGGATCCGCGCCCCTTCCTGAGCGCGGTCAAACCCGGTAAAACGGCTGTCGATGCTGCCGCTGCGCAGTAAAAATTCCGCCAGCTCACGGGCGGATAGGTGTACCTGTTCCAGTTTGTCCCCCTCCTTTTTGAACGGCCGGATTGATTTACCGGAATTTTGCAAAATATTACTTTTATTTTTGGCGTTTTGGTGATATGATAGGAATATAAAATTATTGTTTAAGATACATTGCCCTTTGAAAAAGGCGCTGCAAGGAGGTATCTGTGTGAAACTTACATTTATTGGGGCTGCCCATGAAGTGACCGGGAGCTGTCATTGCCTGGAGGCCTGCGGCAAGAAAATCCTCGTCGATTATGGAATGGAGCAGGGCGTTAATGTCTTTCAAAACGCTGAAATGCCGTTTTCCGCGGCGGAAACGGACATCGTATTGATCACCCATGCCCATATTGATCATACCGGCCTGCTTCCGCTCCTTTATGCCCATGGGTTCCGGGGAAGGGTATACGCGACCGGGGCCACTACCGAGCTGTGCGGGATCATGCTCCGCGACTGTGCCCATATCCAGGAGTCCGATGCCGCTTGGCTCAACCGCAAGCGGAAACGTGCCGGGGATCGGGAGACAGAGCCGCTGTTTACGATGCAGGACGCCGAAGGGGTGCTGAAGCTGTTTACGCCCTGTCATTACGGCGAAACGGTTGCGATCGCGCCCGGTATCACGATCCGCTTCTTGGACGCGGGGCATCTGCTCGGTTCCTCCAGTATCGAGATCTGGATAGAGGAGGAGGGGATCACGAAAAAGCTGATTTTCTCAGGGGATATCGGGAACCTGGATCAGCCGCTGATCAAAAATCCGACCTATCCCCAGGATGCCGATTATGTGATCATGGAATCCACCTACGGCGACCGCGGCCACGGGCCGAAGCCGGATTATGAAGCGTCCCTGGCGGAAATCATCCGGGAAACCCTTTCGCGCGGCGGGAATGTGGTGATCCCTTGCTTTGCGGTCGGGCGCACCCAGGAGGTACTGTATTTCCTGCGGAAAATCCGGGCGGAGCGGATGGTTCCGGGCTTTGAAAAGGTCGAGGTCTGGCTGGACTCGCCCCTTGCGATTGAAGCAACCCGGATTTTCGATGAAATGACGGAGGAATGTTTCGACCAGGAGACGTTGGATTTGGTTGCGAAGGGGATTAACCCCCTCCAGTTTGACGGGCTGCGGGTCGCGATTACCAGCGAGGAATCAAAAAAAATCAACGAGGACCCCAAGCCGAAAATCATCCTCTCGGCATCCGGTATGTGCGATGCAGGGCGGATCCGCCATCATCTGAAGCACAACCTTTGGCGGGAGGATTCTACCGTCGTTTTTGCGGGCTATCAGGCGGTCGGGACGCTCGGGCGGATGCTGCTGGACGGTGCAAAGAGCGTCAAGCTGTTCGGCGAGGAGATCCATGTTTCCGCGAGGATTTGCCGCATCGACGGCATCAGCGGCCATGCCGACCGGGACGGGCTGCTCCGGTGGATCGGTTCCTTCCGGGAAAAGCCGAAAAAAGTCTTTATCGTCCATGGAGAGGACCTGACCGCGGATGCGTTTGCGTCGGCCCTGCGCAGCCGGATGGGGCTGGATGCGGAAGCGCCCTACAGCGGCTGTGTTTATGATCTGGCGGCGGGACGTTGGATTCGGCGTACCGAGCCGATCCGGATCCGGAAAGCGGAAAGCAAGACCAGCCGGGCAAGCTCAATCTACAGCCAGCTTATTGCTGCCGGTCAGCGGCTGCTCGCTGTGATCAAGCAAAACGAAGGTCTTACCAACAAGGAAATGTCCAAATTTACCGACCAGATTAACGCCCTTTGTGATAAATGGCAAAGGTGACGCCGCTTTTTTGGCTGTGCCCTCAGGCGGCAGACAGGAGACGACCCGGCGGCAGGTAAGGAGACTTTTGCGGCTGTCCAACGGGCAGCGGGATTACAATCATATATAACTGGAAAAATTCACCGCGTAGAAAAGCCTACGCGGTGAATTGATTATACGCAGCCTTTCACGTCGATTTCCAACGTAAAGGTCTTTTCCTCTCCGGGGTTCAGCAGGCGCACGCCCAGCTTGCTCTCGAACCGGTCATCGGCGCCTGCAACGACCGCGCAGCCGTTCCACGGCTCAATGCAGATAAAGGGGGCGCCGGCCTTGGGCGTCCAGAAGCCCATCTGGGTAAAATCGTCAAACCGCACCTCGACCGATTTCCCGGTAACTCCGTCGACCAGGTTGACTTTATGGGAGTGGATTTCGTCGAAGACAATCGTGTCGATCTTTTCAAATACACTGTAATCAAGCTTGATCGTTTTGCTGTCGGCCATAAAGCTGCCGCGGTTTACCCGGTCAAGCTCTTTATTTGCGTTGAAAACCGGCTGAGTCTGTATTTCATCCTTTTCGAATCGGATCGAATAGTCGGTAAATTTGGAATCCGGGCTGCCGGTGAAGGGGCAGCGGATCGCGGGATGGGTACCGAAACAGAAGGGCATCTGCTCGTCCCCGGTGTTGCGGACGGTAAAGACCATTTTCATTGTATGGTCGATGAGGGTGTAGGTGAGGCTGAGGGTGAAAGGGTACGGATATTTGGAGAGGGTGTCCTCGTCCTGCGAAAGAGTGAGGGTAGCGGTGTTCCCTTCCGCTTTTTCTACGGTCCATTCCTTGTCGCGCGCAAAGCCATGCTGCTTCATATGATATTCCTGTTCCTTGATGATGACCGTATCCCTGCGCAGGCCGCCGACCAGCGGGAACAGGAACGGAGCACTTCGTTTCCAGAAATCGCTGCCATCCCAGATATATTCATGGCCGTTTTCATCCTTTAGGGACTTCATCTCCGCCGCAAAGCTGTTGATTGCTGCGGACATGATGCCGTTTGTCAATTTAATTTCCATATGAATACCGTCCTTTCTGATGCATCTATTCTGCGTTTATCATTAGTTTACTACATTTACCTCGGCCTGTCAATTACGAGTTCCGCGTCTCGGCGGTTCTATCCGCAGCCTGTCCGTCATATGATAAAGACAAAGAACCGGACAGGTTATCTCCGAGCAGGAAAGGAATGGGCCGATATGCAATTGGAATCGTATCTGGCAGGCTGTCTCCCGGCAGCGGTGGCACTGGGACTGAGCCGTTTGGAAAAGGGGACGGATGTTTATGAGCTGCGTTTGCGGGCAAACCGGCCGGTACAGGTCATTTTGCGGGAGGGGAGCGGATGGCTTTCCGGGGCGGGCCGCGTTCTGCCCGGGCCGGAAGGGGCGCTGGTGACCGACGGGGCCGCTCTTTCCGAGATTCTTTTCCAGGCGACCGGGCGTTCGATGCAAAGCGCGATGGACGGGATCTGCAAGGGCTATGTTGCCCTCCCCGGCGGCAGCAGGCTGGGGGTGGCCGGGACCGCTTCGGCCGAGGGCGGACAGGTTTTGTCGGTACATAGCATCAGCGCCCTGAATTTCCGTTTTGCCTCCTCCCTTCCTTCCGCCGCCGATCCGCTTTTGTGCCAGCTGCGGTTTCCGGTTTCGCTTTTGATCGCGGGTCCGCCCCTCAGCGGCAAGACAACTCTTCTGCGCGCGCTGATCGGAAAGCTTGCGCGGGGAATGAAGCTTGCAGTCCTGGATGAGCGGGGAGAACTGACGCCGCTGCCGGAAACGGCCCTTACGGCGGATCTGCTGACCGGGTATCCGAAGGCTGCGGCAATTGAGCTAGCGGTGCGGACCCTCTCCCCGCAGCTTCTCCTGTGCGACGAGCTGTCTCCGCTGGAGGCAGACGCCGTAAAGAGCGCCCTCCACGCGGGCGTGCCGCTGGTTGCAACGGTACACTCCGGGAGTATTTCCGAGCTGCTGCGGAGAAGCTGGGCTGTTTCCCTGTTGGAAGAGGGATGCTTTGAAAAGGTTGTGCAGCTTTCGGGCGTCGGGAAGATCGGAAAGGTGATGGATGCGGATGTACTACTGTCGGGCGGCGGCGGCGCTCTGCCTGCTGCTGTGCAGTAGCGGGACCGGGCTTTACCTGGCAAACCGGCTGCATCGCAGGGCGGCCTCCCTTCAACAGCTGACGCGGCTTTGTGTCCGTTTGGAGGGGCTTTTGGGCATGAAACTTCCGACCGGGGTCCTGACTGCGATGCTGGTGGAGGAAAAGCTTCTGCCGGCCGGAGATCCCTGGGAATCGCTGCGGCGGTATACCGGGCCGGGACAGGGAGCCTGCCGTGAGCTGGCCGCGTTAATCGGCCGCGGGGATGCCGAAAGCCAGATTGCGGCGGTCAGGCTGATTGAAACCGGCCTTCTCGCGCAGGAGCGGCTGGCAAGGGAGGAAGCGCGCGCCAAAGGCAGGCTCTACAGCACCCTGGGGGTTCTCGGCGGGCTGCTGGCGGCCGTGCTTTGTATCTGAAAAGAAGGGAAGGAAAAAAGTGGATATCGATCTGATTTTCCGGATTGCCGCTGTCGGCATCATTGTGGCCGTGCTCAACCAAGTGCTGATCCGTTCCGGCCGGGAGGAGCAGGCCATGATGACAACCTTAGCGGGGCTGATTGTCGTGCTGACGATGCTGGTGACCCAGATCAGTACCCTATTCAACACGATTCAGCAGCTGTTTGGGTTGTATTAAGGGGGCGCGCCGGATGGAACAGTTTGGCTCTCTCGTGGCGGCGGCCCTGGTGCTGGGGGTCGTTACGCTGCTGCTCAAAAACTGGAAACCGGAGTACGCGATGCTCCTGTCGATGGCCTGCGTCGCGCTGTTTATGGGCTGGACGGTTTTACAGATGATCCCGCTTTTTACGGCCGTCACCTCTCTGGCGGAACAGGCCGGGATCGAAAGTACCTATATCCGGATTCTGCTTCGCTGCCTGGGGATCTGCTGCCTGTCGGAAATTGGGACAAGTCTGTGTAAAGAAGCGGGCCAGCAGTCGGCGGCGGTGCAGATTGAGCTGGCCGGGAAGGTGTTGATCCTGTCAAACTGTATGCCAGTCTATCGAAAAATCCTCGAGCTGGCGCTTTCGATCATAGAATAGGGAGGTGGGACCGGTATGAAAAAATGGATATTGCCCCTGTGGATCCTGCTGTTCCTTCTCTTTCCGATATCCGTTTCAGCCGCTGAGACGGAGGATATGGTGCAGCAGCAGCTCAATGAAAGCGGGTATTATTCCCTTTTTTCGCTTCTCCCGGAAGAAGCGGAGGATTATTTTGCGGACGGCTTTGACGCGGAGGATTTGGACCAGCTGACGCTGCCGGGGCTGCTGCGGGAGGGGCTGGCGCTGCTGCGAAGGAAGGCGGAGAAACCGCTGTCCCTTTTGGGCACAATGATGGCCGTGACCCTTTTGTCGGCGCTGCTTTCCGGCTTTCACGGGGAGAGCGGGAACGGGGTCGCCTTTCGGGGGGTTATCTCCCTGACGATGACCGCCCTTCTGGCGGGGACAATCATCCAGACGGTACGGGATACGGCGGCGCTGATCGAAAAGTTGTCGTCGTTTATGCTGGCGTTTTTGCCGGTTTTCGCGTCGTCGGCCGCCGCATCGGGGAAACCTGCGTCGGCCCTTATCTGGTATGGGACAACGCTGTCCTCGGTTGAGATCTTTTCCACGGCAGTCAACCACCTGGTTCTTCCGCTGATGATGATCTTTGTTGCCCTCAGCTTTGTCAGCGTCCTGACCCCGGATCTTCATGCATACGCCTTGATCAAATCGGTGAAAAGCCTGGCCCTGTGGATTTTATCCTTCTGCCTGACCGTTTTTCTTGCCCTTCTGACGATCAAAACCTCGGTCAGCGGGGCGGCGGACGGGGTCACCTTAAAGACCGCGAAATTCCTGCTCAGTTCCGCGATCCCGGTGGTGGGCAGCGCGGTTGGCGACGCCTGGGCGGCTGTCAGCGGCTGCTTAGGGCTGGTCAAAAGCACGATCGGGGTTTTCGGCATCGTTGTAATCGGGGCTGTTTTCCTGCCGCAGATCCTGTATCTTGGAGCCTTGACCGGCCTTTTGTCCCTGGGGGCGTCGGCGGCGGAAACGCTGTCGGAGAAGGAGCCTGCGGAAGTGATGCGGGTTTCGTCGGCCGCCGCGTCGATGATGCTGGCGCTGCTGATATGCTATGCGCTGATGCTGCTGGCGGCCATTGCGATGGTGCTGCTGATCCATACCTGAGAGGAGGGGTTTTTCTGTCCCAGCTTAAAACTGCGGCTGCGGCCGTCTGCGGGACGATGGTTCTGACCGCAGTCGTCATGCTGCTCGTCCCGCAAAGGGATCATAAAATGATGAAGTTTGCCGTGCGGATTTTTTTCCTGCTTTCGCTGATCCTGCCCTTTACCGGATGGGAGGCAGAGGAATTTGCCGTGCCGGACGCGGCGGAGGAAAGCTTTTCGGAGGACCTGGATGCCCTTGTACAGCGCCAGCTGGAAAGCACGATTGTCTCCGCGCTGGAAAGGCAGGCTGCCGAAATTTTGCTCCGGCACGGCGCAGCGGACCCGGAGGTTGAAATTCAGATACATAATCAGGCGGATACGGGCATATCTATTACCAGTCTGAAGGTTTTGACGGTGCCGGAGGAGATGGACGCGGCCCTTTCGGCAGTGCCGGAATTGACCGAAACCTTCGGCGTAACGGTGACCCTCGACAGAGCGGAGAATCAAAATGATGGAGAGACTGAAAAAGCTGACGGAGAATAAAAAGCCATGGGCGCTGTTTATATTGGGATTGGCGGGAATGGTTCTGATCCTGATTTCATCCTTTTTCCCAAAGGGGAGCGAGAAGCCAAAGGAGACGGACGCTTCCGACCCGGCGCCGGCGATAGAGGCACGTCTGGAGCAGCTGATTTCCCAGATAGACGGGGCCGGTGCCACCCGCGTTATGGTCACCCTGGCGGATACGGGCAGCACCCAATACCTGCGGGAGGATTCCAAGACGGAGGATTGGGAGGACGGCGTGCTGCGGAGCCGCCAGACGGACGGGGAATATGTAACCTCCGGCGGCAGCGCCGTAGTCGTGGCGGAGCGTACCCCAGCGGTGTCCGGTGTGGCGGTGATCTGTAAAGGAGGCGATCGGGCGGGGGTGCAAAACGATATTTATGAGGTACTCTATGCACTGTACGGCCTTTCGTCGGCCCGTGTCAGTATAGAGAAAATGAATTGAAGGGAAGGGTATCGATATGAAAATGAGCGTAATCTTGGGCAAGAAGCAGATCGTGCTGGCCAGCCTGGTGACGATCCTCGGCATCGCGGTTTACTTAAACTATGTTTTTGCCAGGGGCGGCAGCCTGGATGTCCTGACTGCGTCCGGTGATACCGATCAGCAGGCGGTTTCTACCACCTCCTCCGGTGAAGCGGACTACGGCGAAGCGCAGCTGACCAGCGCGTCGGTCACCGGGGACGATTATTTTACCTCCGCCCGTTTGGAGCGCCGGAAAGCACGGGACGAAGCAATCGAGACGCTGGCCCAGACCCTCGGCGCCGAGGAGATGTCGGATGACGAAAAGGAGATGGCAACCGAAAAGGCTTTGCGGGTTTCCGCCCAGATCGAGAGCGAAAACAAGATTGAAACCCTCGTCAAGGCCAAAGGCTTTACAGAGTGTCTAGCCTATGTGGACGACGGCTCGGTCCAGGTGATTGTCCAGACGGAAGGGCTGACCGCCGAAACCGCCAACCAGATTAAGAACATTATTGTGGAAGAAACCGGGATTTCCGCCGAATGTATCTCCGTAGGGGAGATTAACGGCGCCGGGACATCGGAGCCTGCCGAGGAGGGCTGAGCGGAACATCTTTTTCACGTGAATACCATCCGGTTTTTGGGCCGGAGCTCCCGCCGTGTTTGGACGAATACGGCGGGAGCTTTTCGATTGGGCCTTTTGATGCCCAGCTTATTTTGCATCAAAGGGCGGCCGGTATGCACCTTTTATCCATTATGCAAAAAAATATGCAAAACTTATTGTTTATTGGCGCGTTTGGTGCTATAATATTCTCTGTAGTGATGTCTGCGCCGCGGCGCTTTGCTGCGGGCATAGACGGTTTATCTGGACAGGAGGGATTTTCATGCAGCCAAAAGTAAATCATACTGCATCGAATATTAAGATTTCGGAAGGTGTTTTGGAAACAATCGTAAAAACCGTAATCAGCGAAATTCCAGGCGTAGCGCGCCTTGCGCCCCGCAGCAGCAATCCGATCGATAAGCTTTTGAACACCCCCGTCTCCCATCGGGTCGTTGGCCGGGTAGAAGGGGATGCCGCCGCAATTGATGTCTCTGTTGTGCTGGCCAGCGGCTGTAAGATGAAGCAGGTCTGCTCGGAAATTCAGGAAAAGGTCAAAGAAGCGATCCAGGACATGACCGGTATCGCGGTCAGCCACGTGAATGTATATGTGACGGATATCGCCGCTGCGGACATTGAATAAGGATGGAAGGAAAAAACATACGTTATGAAAAAGCTGACTCGACATCAGATGAGGGAAAACGCGTTTATTCTCGTTTTTGAGCGCATATTCAATAATGAGGACAGCGCACAGGAGCTGCTGGAGATCGCCCGTGAAAACGAAGAGCTGGATATTACCCCGGAGGTTGAATCGATGTTTTTGGGGGTCGTCCGGTATCAGGACGTAATCGACGAGCTGATTTCTTCCAATTTAAAAAACTGGAAGATGGGGCGTATTTCGAAAGTCTCCCTGGCGATCCTGCGTCTCGGTGTGTATGAGATTGTTTATTGTGATCAGATTGACGATGATATTGTCGTCAGCGAATGTGTCCGCCTGGCCAGTGATTTTGCCTATGAGGATGATATTTCGTTTATCAACGGCGTGCTGGGCAGCATCGTCCGTGCAAGACAGGCGGGAAATTGATGGCGGTTTATCTGGGTCTGGATACCTCGAACTATACGACCTCCACCGCCCTTTTTGACAGCGGGACCGGCAGGGTTATCATGCGCAAAAAGCTGCTGCCGACCGCACCGGGCGCCCTGGGCCTGCGGCAGAGCGACGCGGTTTTTGCCCATGTCCAGCAGCTGGGGAAGCTGGCGGAGGAGCTGTTTTCCGAATATGACGGAAAGCTTTCGGGCGTCGGCGTATCGGTTTTCCCAAGGCGGGCGGAAGGGTCTTATATGCCCTGTTTTTTGGTGGGGCAGATGGGGGCGGAGCTTGTTTCCTCAGCCCTTCATATCCCGATGTATACCTTTTCCCATCAGGAGGGCCATATTGCTGCGGCCCTCTATTCTTCGGGACAGCTTTCCCTGATGGAAAAGCCGTTTTTGGCCTTTCATCTTTCCGGGGGCACGACGGATGCGCTTTTGGTTGAGCCGGGAAAGCCCTTTTTTACGATCACACCGGCGGCCAGGTCTTTAGATCTGAAAGCGGGACAAGCGGTTGACCGGGTCGGCCTGATGCTGGGGCTGAAGTTTCCCTGCGGGCCTGCCTTGACCGAGCTGGCGCTGACCTGTACGGAAAAAATCCATGTCCGCCCGACGATGAAGGGGGCGGACTGCTGTCTGTCCGGGGTGGAAAACCGCTGTAAAAAGCTGCTGGATGAGGGGAAGGCACCTTCTTATGTGGCACTTTATTGCCTGCGCTCGATTGAAGCGGCGCTGGACGCGATGACAGCGGAGCTGCTGCGGCGGTACGGGGACCTTCCGCTCCTTTATGTCGGCGGGGTGATGGGGAATGTCTTAATCCGCAGGACAATGGAGCAAAAATATGGGGGCTTTTTTGCGGACCCGCTGTATTCCTCCGATAACAGCGCCGGAATTGCGCTTTTGGCGGCGTTGTCGGACGGAGCTTCCATTAGAAAGGAATACCCGTGAATCAAATACTCTCCGTCTCTCAGATCAACGGCTATTTGAAGGGGCTGTTGGATGAGGATGTACAGCTGAAAAGCATCTATATTCGGGGCGAGGTTTCCAACTTCACCCATCATTTAAAAACCGGGCATTTTTATTTCACGCTGAAGGATGCCCGCACCTCGATAAAAGCCGTCATGTTCAAATGGAACGCGTCTCATCTGCGGTTTATGCCGCGCAACGGGATGAGCGTCATCATTTTCGGCAGCGTCCAGCTGTTTGAGCGGGACGGCATCTGCCAGATTATCTGCGCCGATATGCAGCCGGACGGGCTGGGGGCGCTGTATATGGCTTATGAACAGCTCAAAGAGAAGCTGCAGCGGGAGGGGCTTTTTGATGCGTCTCATAAGCTGCCACTGCCCGCCCTTCCGCAGAAGATCGGGGTTGTCACGGCAAAGACCGGCGCGGCCCTGCAGGATATCATCAATATCCTGTCCCGCCGCTATCCGATCGGGGAATTGATGCTGTTCCCGTCGCTGGTTCAGGGGGAACAGGCGCCCGATTCAATTGTCAGGGCGCTGCGTGCCGCTGAAGCGGCGTCTCCCGATGTCATAATCCTCGGACGGGGCGGCGGTTCGGTGGAGGATCTTTGGTGCTTTAATGACGAGCGGGTGGCAAGAGCCGTTTACGCCTGCCGGGTGCCGGTCATTTCGGCCGTCGGCCATGAGGTGGACTATACGATCTGCGATTTTGTCGCCGACCTTCGTGCACCGACCCCGTCTGCCGCAGCGGAGCTTTGTGCGCCGGATATCAGCGGCCTGCGGGAAGAGCTTGTGGATCTGAGGGCGTCTTTAAGGCGCTGCCTGTCGGATCGGGTGCGGCTGGAGGAAGCGTCCCTGACGGCTTTAAAGTCCAGGCTGGGGGCGTCTTCGCCGGAAAACCTGCTGCTTCGCAGGGAACAGCGGCTGGATCTCCTGACCGGGCGGATGCGGGTCGCGCTGGCCGCAAAGGCCGCAGGCTGTGAAGGGCAGCTGCAAATCGCCCGTTATCACCTGCGTGCCGCTTCGCCGGAACGGAAGATAGTCGATCTTTCGGTACAGCTTCACCAGGTACGCGGAAAGGTGCAGGCAGCGATGGGACACCAGCTGTTGCTCCGGCAAAGCGCCCTCGGCAAAGCCGCCGCACAGCTGGACGCGCTCAGTCCGCTGAAGGTTTTGGCCCGCGGCTATACGGTGACGTCGGCAGACGGCCGGGCCGTTTCCGATGTATCGGCCCTGAAAGAGGGGGAAACCCTGGAAACCCGCTTTGTCAACGGGACGGCATACAGCGTGATCACCGGCATCAAAACGGAATCAATCGAATAACACGTGAAAGGATATAGAGGAAGAAGCTATGGCAACCAAGAAAAACCTTTCCTTTGAACAGGCCCTTGCCCGGCTGGAAGAGATTGCTTCCGGGCTGGAAGACGGCAGCATGACCCTGGAGGCCTCCCTGAAAGCGTATGAAGAAGGGATCGCCCTGGCAAACTTTTGTGAAAAGACCTTAGCCGGCGCTAAGCTGCGCCTGACTGAATATACCGAACCGCCGCAGGGACAGGAGAGCGGAGGAAACGAAGATGAATAAACCGTTTGCGGATTATCTCCCCGCTGTCAACCGCGCGCTGGAAAAATATCTGACCGCTCCTTATGACCCCCATCGGGTGCTGGACGCGATGTATTACTCGGCTTCTGCCGGCGGCAAGCGGATCCGCCCGATGCTGACGCTGGAATTTGCTCGTCTGTGCGGCGGCGATTGGGAAAAAGCCCTGCCATTCGCCTGCGGGATCGAAATGGTGCAGACCTATTCGCTGATTCACGACGATCTGCCCTGTATGGATGACGACGATCTCCGCCGGGGAAAGCCTTCCTGCCATGTTCAGTTTGACGAGGGGACGGCGCTTCTGGCGGGGGACGGGCTGCTGACGATGGCCTTTGAGGCCCTTTCGGATGCGGAGCTGCCGTCGGAGCGTATTGTCCGCGCGGTCAAGGTGCTTTCCCGCAGCATCGGTGTCGACGGGATGATCGGCGGGCAGGAAATGGATTTGCGCAATGAGCAGGAAACCGGACTGCCCCTTGCGGTGATCCGCCGAACCAATGAGAAAAAGACAGCGGCCCTGCTCACGGCCTCCTGCCTGCTCGGGGTGATTGCCGCCGGCGGGACGCAGGAGCAGATGGACGCCGCCCGGCAGTACGGCCTTTACCTCGGCCTTGCGTTTCAGGTTGTCGACGATATCCTCGATGTCACCGGTACGGCGCAGACGCTGGGGAAACCGATCGGCAGCGATTCTGAAAACGGGAAATTGACCTATGTCTCTGCTTTGGGGCTTTCGGAGGCGCAGCGGTACGCGGAGGAGTATACCGTCCGCGCCCTCGAGGTCTTGGATATTTTTGAGGACGCCGGGCCGCTGAAGGCCCTGACCGGACAGCTGCTGCGGCGCAGCAGCTGATAAGGAGGTACCCATTTTGTTTACGGATTTGCTTGCGAACAGAGTGCTTTGGATTGCGGTTGCCTGCTGGCTCGGCGCACAGATTCTCAAGGTGATTCTGTATTCGGTGCATCATAAGCAGCTGGCAATTGAGCGGCTGTTCGGCGCGGGCGGGATGCCATCCTCGCATACCTCGACCGTTTGCGGTTTGACAGTGGGGATTGCCCGGATTTACGGGCTGCAGTCGCCGCTGTTTACCCTGTCCCTGGTGCTTTCCTGCATTGTCATGTATGACGCGACCGGTGTGCGCCGTGCCGCGGGGGAGCACGCAAAGCTGCTCAATCAGCTTTTGTTCGCGAACCCTGAGAATATGACCCCATCCCAGAAGGCGCTGAAGGAGTTTCTGGGCCATACGCCGCTGGAGGTTTTGGGCGGCGCGGTCTTAGGCGTAGTATTAGGATTTATTATGCCGGTATGAGTTTATTGTAAGGAAGTATATGCATGGATCGTTATCCAATACTGGATCAGATTGAAAGCCCGGCCGACGTAAAAAAACTGAGTGAATGGGAGCTTAGCCGCCTGTGTTATGAAATTCGGGCGTTTTTGATCGATCATGTATCGCGTACCGGCGGCCATCTCGCGTCCAACTTGGGAGCGGTGGAGCTGACGGTGGCGCTGCATCGGGTGTTTGATTCCCCAAAGGATAGTATTGTCTGGGATGTCGGCCATCAAAGCTATACCCACAAGATTCTGACCGGCAGAAAGGGACGCTTTGATACCCTGCGGCAGGAGGGCGGTCTTTCCGGTTTTCCGAAGCCAAAGGAGAGCGCTCATGACGCTTTTGTAGCGGGCCATGCGTCTACATCGATCAGCGCGGCTTACGGCATTGCCTGTGCCAATAGCTTAAGCGGCAATCCCCATACGGCGGTTGCCGTGATCGGGGACGGCGCCTTTACCGGCGGGATGGTCTACGAAGCGATCAACAACGTGGGCCGCAGCAATGTCAATTTAGTAATTGTACTGAATCATAACGATATGTCGATCTCCCGCAATGTCGGGGCATTTGCCCGGTACCTGTCGGCGATCCGCGCCAAGCCCGGTTATCTGCAGCTCAAGCAGCGGACCGAAAGCTTTTTGGACCATCTTCCGCTGATCGGGCCGCCGCTGCGGCAGGCGCTGCACTCGTCGAAATCGGTGCTCAAATACATTTTGTTTCACCAGACCTTTTTTGAGGAAATGGGCCTGACCTATTACGGCCCGGTCAACGGGCATGATATCCAGGCGCTGGAACAGGTTTTGACCCGGGCGCGGGATTTGCGGAAGCCGGTTGTGGTGCAGATTGAAACGGTGAAGGGAAAAGGGTACGAGTTTGCCGAACGCAATCCCCCGGCTTATCACGGCGTCAGTCAGTTTGACGCGCAAAAGGGCTGTTCCGATCCGGATATTTCCCCTTGCCGCCAGAGCTTTTCTTCCGTTTTCGGCGAGGAGATGGCTCGAATTGGCAAAAAGGACGCAAAGGTGTGCGCGATTACGGCAGCCATGGAGATTGGGACCGGCCTGGACGGGTTCCGAAAGGAATGTCCTGCCCGTTTTTTTGATGTCGGGATCGCCGAGGAGCACGCGGTGACCTTCGCGGCCGGGCTTGCAGCAAAGGGCTATCTGCCGGTTTTTGCGGTTTATTCCACCTTTTTGCAGCGGAGCTTTGACCAGATCCTGCACGACGCCGCCCTGGAGGGCACCCATATTGTCCTGGCCGTAGACCGCGCCGGGATTGTCGGGGAGGACGGCGATACCCATCAGGGCATTTTTGACGTCGCCCTGCTCACCAGCATCCCGGGCGTTACGATCTACGCTCCGTCTTCGTATGAGCAGCTGCGAGAGGATTTGCACCGGGCGCTCTACCAGGAGACGGGTGTCGTCGCCGTGCGGTACCCCCGCGGGGCGGAAAATCCGGTGCATTGCCCGCTCGGCCCGGCGGAGAACCATGTCTGGGTAGACGGCAGCAGCGCCCTGACGGTGATCAGCTATGGCAGGGCTGCCGCCGCGCTCTATGAAGCGGCGGAGGGCTTACAGGATCCCCCTGAGCTGCTGTTTTTGAATAAGATCTGGCCGCTGGGGGAGGAACTGGTTGCGGTACTCTCCCGCCGGGAGCATATCCTGATTTTGGAAGAAGCGGTGCAGAGCGGCTCGGTTTCCGAGCATCTGCTGTCGGCCTTGGTGAAGGCGGGGTTTAAAGGAAGGTTTGAAATGGTGACGCTGCCGGATGGATTTATCCCGCAGTGCGGCGTTTCGGCCGCCCTGGATCGCTTCGGTCTGTCGGCTGCGGCGATTCAGAGAAAAATTTGGACGCTGCAGGAGGGATCCCGATGAAGCAGAGGCTGGATGTCATTTTGGTACAAAGGGGCCTTGCGCCCAGCCGGGAGCAGGCGCAGCAGCTGATCAAAAACGGGCAGGTTTCGGAAGACGGGAAGGTCCTTTCTAAGCCGAGCGTTTTGGCGGAGCCGGACGTCCCCATTACCGTCACCGGGACGGCTCTTCCTTTTGTCAGCCGCGGCGGCTTGAAGCTGCAGCGGGCGATGGAGCAGTTTCCGCTTTCGGTGGAGGGAAAGGTATGCGCGGATATCGGCGCGTCCACCGGCGGTTTTACCGATTGTATGCTGCAGCACGGCGCGGCGTTTGTCTATGCAATTGATGTCGGCACCGGCCAGCTGCACCCGAGCCTTTTGGCGGATAAAAGGGTCTGCAATATGGAAAACACCAATATCCGCAGCCTGAAGCGGGATTCTCTCCCGGTTCAGCCGCAGTTTTCCTCGGTCGATGTTTCGTTTATCTCCTTATCCTATGTACTGCCGGTTCTGCGGGAGATCCTCGCGCCATCCGCACAGGCGGTTGTGCTGGTCAAGCCCCAGTTTGAGGCAGGGAAAGGCAATGTCGGCAAAAAAGGGGTTGTCAAGGATCCCAAAATCCATTTGCAGGTTCTGCGCAGTGTCCAGCGGTACGCCCTGGAAAACGGCTTTGGCGTTTTGGGAGCGGATTATTCTCCGATAAAAGGGCCGGAGGGGAATATCGAGTACCTTTATCTGCTGCAAAAGGATGAGACGGCCGGTTTGGAGGACGAAGCTCTGCGGCAGCTGGTCGCACAGGCGCATCAGGCCCTCGGCCGGTGAATCAATCAAAAAGGAGTTGGCTTATGAAGCTGTTGCTGATGCCCAATATGGAAAAGGCCCATGTACATACCTGTATCCGTTCGTTGGCCGAAATGCGTTTCCCGCAGCCGGTGGACTTTATGATGGAAAGGCGGCTGGCGGATTCCTTTCCGGATTGCCCGCAGATCGCGTTCGGGGAACTGGAAACGCTGATTTCCGCGTGCGATATCTGCGTCGTAATCGGCGGAGACGGGACGATTATCCATAACGGCAAATTCGCTGCTGCCCATCATAAGCCGGTTTTAGGCATCAATCTGGGCCATCTGGGATTTTTGGCGACGCTCGAGAGCGACCAGTTGGAGCTTTTCAGGGATTTGCTGACCGGGGAGTATTCGGTCGAGGAGCGGATGCTTTTAAAGGTGACGCTGCGCACGCCGTCTGGGGAACGCTGCTGGCAGGCGATGAACGAGGCCGTGATCTCCAAAGGAGGCCCGTCGAATCATATGGTCGACCTGACCGTCCTAAACCGGGGGCGGATGGTCGGCAGCTACCGTGCGGACGGGCTGATCATCTCGACGCCGACCGGGTCGACGGCCTATGCGATGTCCGCCGGCGGACCGATTATCGACCCGGCCATCAACTGTATTGCGTTAACACCGCTGTCTTCCCATTCCCTATTTACCCGTCCGATTATCTTTGATGAACAGAGCAGCCTTTGCGTTTACCCCAATAGCGGCTGTGTGACGTCCGGCGTTTATTTGACCGTGGATGGGGAGGAAAGCGTTTTGATCGGGCCGGAAGACCGGCTGATCTTGGAAAAGAGCGAAAGCAGCGTCGAGCTGATCAATTTAACCGGCAAATCATTTTATGATGTGCTGAATGAAAAGCTGATCTGGCGCGCAAGAAAATAAAAAGGAAGGAAATCGTATATGTCTGTCAAATCTGTCCGACTGCAAAAAATACTGGAACTGATTGAGCGCAACCGCATTGACACCCAGGAACAGCTGCAGGAACTGCTGCTGACCCAGGAAAATATCCGGACGACCCAGGCCACCATCTCCCGGGATATCAAAGAGCTTGGGCTGGTCAAGGTTTCTGACGGGGAAGGGAATTATCACTATGCTCCGGGTCAGCGGGATAAAGGAAATTTGGAGAAAAAATACCGGGCAGTGTTTGTCCAGTCCCTGCTTTCGGTCGATTATGCCGGCCATATTACCTGTATCCGCTGCCACACCGGTATGGCCAATGCCGCCTGCGCAGCGCTGGACACGATGGGATTTGGCGGGGTTGTCGGTACTTTAGCCGGGGACGATACGATTTTTGTCCTGATGCGGTCGGAGGAAGAGGCCCGTTTGTTATCGGAGCAGATCCAGGAGATCCTGCAGGAGCACTGAGGAGGGCAGCAGATGCTGTGCCAGTTATATATTGAAAACCTGGCGGTGATTGAAAAAGCTGCCATTGACTTTATGGAAGGGCTTTCGGTTTTTACCGGTGAGACGGGGGCCGGCAAGTCGATTGTGATCGACGCGATCAATGCCTGCCTTGGCCAGCGCACCGGCCGTGAGATTGTCCGTACCGGGGCCAAAAAGGCGCTGGTGATCGCTTCTTTCGCGGAGATTCCGGCTGCGGTCCGGGAACTGCTGCAGGGAAACGGATATCCGGACGATGAGGAATCGCTTGTGATCCAGCGCGAGATATCGGCCGATGGCGGCAGCACCGCCCGTATCAATGGCCGTCCGGCGACCGTATCGATGCTGCGTCAGATCGGCCCGTATCTGATCAATATCCATGGGCAGCATGACAACCAGATCCTGCTTTCCGCCGAAAAGCATCTCTCAATCATCGACGCGTTTGGGGAGCTTGGCCCCGAAGCCCAGCGGTACCGGGAAGAATTTGAAAAGCTCCGTGTCCTCTTGCGGCAGATGAAATCCCTTTCGGTAGGGGAGGATGAAAAACGCCGCCGGGTGGAGCTGCTCAGCTACGAGATCGAGGAGATTGAAAAGGCAAGGCTTTCCCCGCGGATGGAGGATATGCTGCAGGAGAAAGCGAAAATCCTGCGCAGCAGCGAGAAGATAGCCGCCGCGTTAAACGAAGCCTGCCAGGCGTTGGAGGGAAGCGAAGACATCCCCGGGGCCTGCGACCTGTTAAACGATGCGGCAGCGGCGATTGACCGCCTGCGCGCCTTCCCCGACTTTGCGTCCCGGGCGGAGACGCTGGAAAATCTGCGGATTGAGCTTTCAGAGCAGGCCGCGTCCCTCAGCGCCAGCCTGCAATCGCTGGAATATGACCGGGGCGAGGCGGATGCAATCGAACGGCGGCTGCGCCAGATCAACCGTCTCAAATCCCGCTATGGGGGCAGTGTGGAGGAAATCCTGGCCCACTGCCAGAAAGCGAAGGAGGAGCTGGAAAGCATCTCCTCCCAAAAGGAAACGCTGCGCAAAATAGCCCAGCAGGCGAAGGAGCAGAAGGATAAGGTCGCTGCCATGGCAAACGATCTGACCGAAGCGCGGATTGACGCCGCTGTCCGGTTTGCACATACGATTGAGGAGGAAGCCCGCTCCCTCGAGATGCCAAACCTGCGGGTCGAGACATCGTTTGCGCCCTGTAAGCTTTGCTTGATCGGCAACCATTCCGCCGAGCTGCTTTTGTCGGCCAACCTGGGGGAGCCGCCCCGGCCGATTGCGAAGATTGCGTCGGGCGGCGAGCTTTCCCGGATTATGCTGGCGATCAAGAGCGCCCTGGCCGATAAGGATGATATCGGGACGCTAATCTTTGATGAGATCGATACCGGTGTCAGCGGCAAGGCGGCGCAAAAAATCGGCCGCAAGCTGCAAAAGATTGCCTCCCACCGCCAGGTGATCTGTGTCACCCATTCGGCGCAGATCGCGGCCCTCGCGGACCATCAGCTGCTGATCCGCAAATCCACCTCCGAGGGCCGTACCTTTACGGAGGTTTTGCCGCTCGAAGGGGAAGAAAGGGTAGCGGAGGTCGCCCGGATCTTTTCTACCGATCATGTCACGGACCTGATGCTCCAGACCGCCCGCAGTATGCTGGAGGAGGGCCGCAGGAATCCGGAAGGCTGACGACTGTATTATACATCCCGCGCGGGTGTTTATTCCGCGCCGTTTCAAAAGGAGAGAGAACACCTTGGATAATCCGCCGGCGTCCTCGTGAAGCAGGTACCCCGTGCTGCGGGGCCAAACATCATCCAACCATTCACCCTATGCCGCGCCGGACGGTTCCCAACTGTCCGCAGATCATCTGCACGCCGTCCGCGCCCGTTTATTGTAAGGAGAGAACATTACTTGGACAGTCCGCTTTTACCGATACTTGTTGTAATTTTGGTCGCAATGTCGGCTTTTTTTTCATCCACTGAAACCGCCTTTTCCTGTGTCAGCCGGGCACGGCTGAAATCCCTGGAGGAAAACGGGGATAAACGTGCCAAAACTGCTCTTAATATTACAGAGCACTATGATGACGCGCTGTCTGCCATCCTGATCGGCAACAATATTGTCAATATCGGCTCCTCCGCCATCGGCACGGTCATCTGTACCGAGGTTTTCGGCCCGAGCCTTGGCCCGGTGATGTCCACGGTGATCATGACGCTGATCGTCTTGACGTTCGGCGAGATTCTGCCCAAATCCATCGCGAAGGAGAATTCCGAGAGCGTCGCGCTTTTTGCGGCGGGGCCGTTGTCGCTGCTGATGAAGCTTTTGTATCCGCTGGTCTGGCTGTTTGTCCATCTGAAAAACGCGGTCGTCAGCCGTTTCCATAAAGAAAACACCCCGACGGTCACAGAGGAGGAGCTGCGCTTTATCATTGAAGAAACCGTCGATGAAGGCGTTTTGGAGCAGCATGAGAGCGATTTGATCCAGTCCGCCTTGGAGTTCAATGATACGACGGTGAACGATATTTTGACTCCGCGTGTCGACATCGTCGGTGTAGACGCGGATGCGACCCCGGCGGATGTGCGGGCGGTCTTCCTTTCGGAGCGGTATTCCAGGCTGCTGGTCTTTGAAAAGACGATTGACTCGATAGTGGGGATTGTGACCCTGAAGGACTTTTTCTCCGCTTATCTGGAAAACCCGGACTTTGAGCTTCGGCAGATCATGCAGGAGGTCATGTTCGTCCCGCCCGGAAAACCGATTTACGGCCTGTTAAAGGAATTGCAGAAGGAGAAAGCGCAGATCGCAGTTGTCGTGGACCAATACGGCGGGACGCTGGGCGTGGTTTCCTTGGAAGATATCCTGGAAGAGCTGGTGGGTGAAATCTGGGATGAGGACGAGGAGACGGTCAGCCTATGTACGCCGATCGGCGAACGCCGTTGGCAGGCGTCCGGCGATACCCATGTCGACGACCTGCTGGAGCAGATTGCGCCTTCGGTCGAGCTGCCGGAGGACCATCCGACGACCCTTTCCGGCTGGATTATTGATCAGATCCAGCGGATTCCGGAATCGGGCGAGCATTTTGTTTTAGAGGGCCTGGAAATTAAGGTCCTGGCGATGGATGAGCACGTGATCGAGACGGTTGAAATCACCGTCCCGGAGACACCCGCTGAGGAAGACGCGAAGTAAAGCCGGATCCCGGAATAAGACGTTAAAAAGCCTGTTTGGAAGAAAAATCCAAACAGGCTTTGCTCATTTATTCATCTTGTCAATCGCGTCCATCAGTTCCTGGATTTTGTTATCCATGTCCTGCTGGTCGCCGCTGTTCATGGCCTCCTTGACGCAGTGCTCAAGATGGCCCTTGAGCACCTCGCGGTTGGCCTTTTTGATCAGCGACTGGGCCGCCAGCAGCTGGGTGGAAACATCGATACAGTACCGGTCCTCCTCGATCATCCGCAGGACGGCGTCAAGCTGCCCCTGCGCGTTGCGGACCAGCCGGGAAACCGAGTTGTGGTCAGCTCTCACGCTATGCCCACCACCTCATAGCCGGCGTCGGTGACGGCAGCGGTCAGCTGTTCATTCGTTACGTTTCCGCTGATCTCAACATCTGCGGTACCGGCTTCCAGGTTCACCTTTGCCGTAACGCCTTCCAGCGCGTTCAGAGCCTTTTCGACTCTGCCGGAACAGTGTGCACACATCATGCCTTCGATTTTCATTACTTTTTTCATCGTGTTTTGACCTCCGTTTTTGGCCGGAACAGCTTCCGGCAGTTGTATTCTGATTTCGGACAGGGTATTCTCTGCCGTTTCAGACAAGTTTGTTTGCTCCTCGGCCGGCGCTTTCCAGAACCGCAGCCGCAGGGCGTTGGAGACGACCGATACAGAGGATAAGCTCATGGCGGCCGCCCCAAACATCGGGTTTAGCTTGATATGCCAGATCGGGTAAAGGGCGCCCGCGGCGAGCGGGATACCGATCGAGTTATAGCACAAAGCCCAGAACAAGTTCTGGCGGATATTGCGCAGAACCGAATGGCTGAGGGCGACCAGCTTGACAACATCCCGCAGGTCGTTCTTGACCAGTACGACATCCGCCGATTCGATGGCGATATCGGTCCCGGCGCCGATGGCGATGCCGACATCGGCTTTTGCCAAAGCGGGCGCATCGTTGATGCCGTCGCCGACCATGGCAACCTTTTTGCCCGCCGCAAGTAAGGCGGAAACCTGCGCTTCTTTGTCCTGCGGCAGCACCTCGGCGACTACCTGGCTGAGTCCCAGCCTTCTGCCAATGGCCTGTGCCGTGCGCTTATTGTCCCCGGTCAGCATGATTACGGAAATGCCCATCTTCTGTAAAGCCTTGATGGCCGAGACGCTGGTCGGACGGATCGGGTCGGCGACAGCGGTAAGCCCCATCAGGACGCCGTCTGCTGCGAAGAAAATTGGGGTTTTGCCGTCCTCCGCCAGCTGTTTTGCCTTTTCCGAAGCTTCTCCCAGGGCCACGCCTTCCTGCTCCATCAGCCGCGCATTGCCGCCGGTCACAGTCTTTCCGTCAATGACGCCGCGGATCCCAAGTCCGGGAAGGGTTTCAAAGCCCTGTACCGGCCGCAGGGAAAGGGCGCGTTTTTCCGCTTCTGCGATCAGGGATTGCGCCAGCGGATGCTCGGACGGCTTTTCGAGGGAGGCCGCCAGCTGGATCAGTTTGTCGCCGGTTTCGGCCCCGGCCAGCACCAGATCGGTGACAGCAGGCTGCCCCTCGGTGATTGTACCGGTTTTGTCCATAACGACCGTATCGATATGATGGGCGGTTTCCAAAGCCTCCGCCGATTTGATCAGGATCCCGTGCTTTGCGCCGACCCCGGTTCCGACCATGATCGAGGTCGGTGTCGCCAGGCCGAGCGCACAGGGGCAGGAAATCACCAGTACCGAGATAGCCGCATTCAGCGCCGCCGGAATCCCTTGTCCCGCCAGCATCCAGATAAGGAAGGCGACGAGTGCAATGGAAATGACGACAGGCACGAAAACGCCGCTGATCTTATCGGCCAGGCGGGCGATCGGCGCCTTGGTCGACGCCGCTTCTTCCATCAACCGGATGATCTGGGAAAGGGTCGTATCTTCGCCGACCTCGGTCGCCTCAAAGACCAGATATCCGGTCTTTAAAACCGTCGCGCCGGTAACCTTGTCGCCGTTTTCCTTTTGAACCGGCATACTTTCCCCGGTCAGGGCGGATTCGTCTACGCTGCCGCTGCCTTCGGTGACCCGTCCGTCGACCGGAACGGTTCCGCCGGCCTTGACGACGATCCGGTCGCCCCGCTGCAGGTCGGCCGTATCGACTTCAACCTCCCGTCCGTCCTGCAGGACGGTTGCAGTCGAGGGGCGAAGGGCGACGAGCGCCCCGATTGCGTCCGAGGTTTTGGCCTTTGCCCTGGCTTCGAGGAATTTTCCGAGACTGATCAGGGTCAGGATCATACCCGCCGACTCAAAGTACAGATCCATCGCGATCATATGTCCCGCGTGAAAATCCGCGTCCGCGACGGCATATCCCAGCCGGTAAAGCTGTACCGAGCCATAGACCGTCGCGGCGGCCGAGCCCAGCGCAATCAGCGAATCCATATTCGGCGCTCCCTTGAACAGCCGCCCAAAGCCGTTGGTGAAGTAGTGAAAGTTCAGGTACAGGATCGGGAGCAGCAGCATAAACTGCGCCAGCGCCATCGTGATGAGGTTGCGGTCGCCCAGAAAACAGGCAGGCAGCGGCCAGTGAAACATATGCCCCATGCAGAGATAGAACAGCAAAACCGTAAAGACGCCGGAGACAATCAGTCTCTTTTTTTGGTTTTTCAGTTCCTTTTGCTGCTGAGCGGCCGCCTGCTTTGCACTTTCGGCCCGTTTGTCGCCTTTGCCGCCGGCCGTATCCGCCATCAGCGATGCGCCGTAGCCGGATTTCTCGACGGCTTCGATCAGCTGCGGGGGAGAAACGGTATTTTCATCGTAGGTAACGGTTGCGGAGTTGGTCATCAGACTGACAACCGCCTGCGAAACGCCCGGCGTTTTGTTCAGCGCTTTTTCAACGTGGGCAGAGCAGGCGGCACAGCTCATCCCCGTGACGTTTAGTTTGACCTTGGACATAATCATTTCCTTTCCTCTTGTACATGGTAAATAACGTGAAAGATTATCCCATGCCCCTTGGGTGGGGGTATGTTTTTACTATAGCAGAGTTTTCCGGCGTTGTCAAGAGCGGATGCTAAAATTTATGCTATGGAGGAAAAACCGTTTTATGCGCAGAAAAGACAGCGGATATCCTTAAATTCCGCTGTCTTTCGGTTTCTTTTATATTTGCGCAAAACAATCCAGTATCTCTTTTTTGGATTGGTGATAGAAAAGGATGCGGGAAAGGGTAGATTTTACCTCAGAGATACCCGTTTCTTTTTCATCCGCGCCGGAGTCGATTCCCAGCGCCCTTTTGAGGTTGTATTCCAGCCATTCCAACGAGCCGAAATTGCTGTTGTAAACGCTCTCCCAATCAGCTTGGCCGACGCCGCCATGGTCCCGATAGGCCTGAATAAAGGCGCGGAGCAGGCCGGTATCCAGCTTGCCGTTATCAAACCCGGACCAGCAGAGCGCGGTTTCGAGCAGCTCCAGCACCGGACTGGCATAGGATAGACATTCAAGGTCGATGATTCGGTATTCTTTCCCGTTCCACAGCACATTTTTAGGGTCCATATCGTTGTGGCAGATGGTCAGAAGCTCCGGGAGTGCCTGGACCGCTTGACCCTGCAGCTGCTGGCTTTGATACAAAAGGGTACGGCTGGGGGAAAGGAGCCGGTAAAGCGCCGGATTTTCAGTTTCCAGCCTTGCCAGATAAAAGTCCCAGTCAATTCGGATTTCATCCCGCATATACGGCGCATGAAGCGGATGGATTTTATGGATTCCCGCAAGGGCTTTCCCCATTTCGGCGCAGTGGTACGGAGTAATGCCGCTCCCCCTGACCGGCTTTCCGTCAAACCATGGAAAGACATAGTAATACTGTTCCTTGATTTGCTGCATCTTTTTTCCACAAAAGGCAAGCGCAGGCAGAATCGGGAGGGACGCCTGTTCCAGTACCGTCTCCAACTTTTCCGCCGTTTCAAAGTTTTGCAGGGCTGTCGGCCGCCACATGATATAGGGATTCAGCAATTTGACGGCATATCTCCCGCCGGACGTGGAAAGAGAAATCATTTTATGGGTCAGTCCGCCGTTCAGAGCCGTTGGCGGGGCGGTCCATACGCCCAGGCCGAGCGCTTCCGTTATCTGCGCCAGAATATCGAGGGGCAGCCCGTTTTGATTTTCCATATTCATAACCGCAGCGCCTTTTTGGGGCAGGAATCGATGCACTGCATACACAGGATACATTCCGTCCCGTTGACCCGTTTCCTAGAGTTATTGGTCATGTCCACCTCCATCGGGCAGACCGTTTTGCATTTCCCGCAGGAAACGCATTTGTCCGGGTCGACCGTTACCCGCATACGGGAAAAATAGCTGGCGGGCTTGAGAAAAACGGTGACCGGGCAGATATATTTGCAAAATGCCCGGTTGTCTTTGAGCAGCAGGGCGAGGGCGATGCCGACCCCGTAATAGAGGAGGTTGCCGATGATAAAGCTCCAAAACATAATCCGATCCAGCTTTTGGACATGGAAAACAAAAAGCGCGCCGACAAAGAGCAGAGAAGCGGTAAAGGTTATGTAGCGGATATATCCGAAGGTTTTCCGGGGCCGGCGCGGCTGCTTGTAGGGGAGTAGGTCCAAAACCATCGCCGTCCAGCAGGCGTACCCGCACCATCCGCGTCCAAAAAGGAACGGCCCAAAAATCTTGGCGACGGCGTAGTGGATGGTCGCCGCCTCAAATACGCCGGAAAAGAGGTAGTACCAAAACCCTTCGATCTGCATATTTTCGTTTGACATCAGTCCGAGATAGAGGAGCATATACAGCCCGACACTAAACTGCACCACCAGCCGGGCGTGCTTATATTTTTTGATGTACAGGGCAAGCCCCAGCGCGATGCATCCGCCGATATAAGTAAAGTTAAACAGATAAAAGGGATTGTCCAGCGTCCGCCAGAGGACAATTGCGATTGTCTCAAAAATTGCGAACATGATCAGCGATGCGGAATATTTTTTTATTTGCTTCACGGAATCCACCTGCCTTATATTAAGTTATGGGTAGGGATCTGCCTTGTGCCGGCGGCCTTACTTTTTGGGAATCCGCGCGACCGGCAGGTTCCAGCGGTACTTGGTCGCCATCATCCGGATCGCGATCACAACGGCCGCCCCTATTACCAGCGCCAGCGAATCCGGCATATACAGCCGCCCATAGATATAGGCCATCGCGCCGACAATCGAAGCGCAGGCGTAGATGTGCTTTTTTAAAATGTAGGGCGTAATCCCCGCCATCATATCCCGCAGCAGTCCGCCTCCGACACCGGTTACCACTCCGAGGAAAACCACCAAAAACCGGTATTCGGCGTATCCCGCGTCGACCGCCTTTTGCGCTCCCAGCACGGTAAATGCCCCCAGGCCGATGGCGTCCAGTACGTTCATCAGCTTTTCATAGTGCTCCAAAAACTCCATGTCCAGAAAATAGGGGTTTAGATAGCAGATGATAAATAATACCCCGACCGTGATGGCGGCCAAAACGAAGTAGACCGGGTCCTGAAAGCTGCCCGGAGGGGTGATATTCAGGATGATATCCCGGATAATTCCGCCGCCGACCGCCGTTGTCGCGCCCAAAACCAGCACGCCGAATAGATCCAGCCGCTTGCGGATGGCCACCATCGCGCCGGAGGAGGCAAACGCGACCGTACCGATTACCTCAATCAAAAATTGCATTGTCATCGGCCGGTTCCCCCTTTGTTTATTGCGTCCAGTACCATGGAGAGCGCTTTTTCGGAAGCCAAAAATCGGATCTGCTTCCGGACATCGCCGGACAGAGCGGGACAGCTTAGGCGCTCGACCGCCCTGTACCATGCGCAGTCGATGGCGATATACACTTCTCCGACCGGTTTTCCTTCCGAAGGCTCCGGCCCGGCATTTCCGGTGACGGCGACCGCGATATCTGCCCCGGAAAAATGCCTTGCGCCCGCCGCCATCTCTGCGGCCGTTTCCCTGGATACCGCCGAAAAACGTTCGAGCGTCTGATGGGAAACGCCGAGCATCTTTTCTTTCATATCGTTGGAATAGGTGACCATCCCGCAGTGGAAAACGCCGGACGCCCCCGAAACATCGGTGATCCGCGCGGCGATCAGCCCTCCGGTGCAGCTTTCCGCCGTTGCCAGCGTCCGTCCGGATTCTTTGAGCCGCCGGACAACCTCGTATTCCGGATTGCAGGATGGGGTCTGCTGTTTATCTTCCATATATTCATTTCTTCCTTTCTGCCCTGTGTGGCAAAGGGAGCAAATTGTCGCTTAATGACCTTGCGCCTTTGTTTCTGCTGATATTATAGCATGGAACGGTACGGATGTAAACGGCTTTTCGAATGGAAAAACAACAGAATATTTGCATTTCATACCAAAATCATACTTTATTCATTGCAAAAAACAGACGATTATGCTAAAATGAAAAAGGAATATCACGCGAAACAGAGGAGCGATTTTATGAACCGAAAAAGTTCTTTACAGCTGATCAGCACCCTTTCCGACGCCAACGGTCCTTCCGGCTTTGAGGATGAGGTCGTTGCCCTGGGGAGGAAAGCGGCGGAGGAATATGCGCTGGTATCGGAGGATTCGCTGCGGAACCTCTATCTTTCCCGCAAGGAGAATACCGGCACCCGCCCGATGGTCATGCTGGATGCCCATTCGGACGAGGTCGGCTTTATGATCCGCTCGATCCTTCCGAACGGGACGATGAAGTTTATGCCGCTGGGCGGCTGGTCGTCCTATACGGTCCCGGCCCATAAGGTGCGGGTGCGCGCATTGGACGGGAACTGGGTTTCCGGCGTTGTGGCGAGCCGCCCGGTACATTATATGTCGGCGGAGGAGCGGGGGAAAAGCCCCGAAATCGCGGACATGGTCATCGACATCGGCGTCACCTCGGCAGAAGAAGCAAAGAGCTTCGGCATGGCGGCGGGCGCCCCGGTTGTACCGGATGTCTCCTTTGAATACAATGAAAAAAACGGTGTCATGCTGGGCAAGGCGTTTGACTGCCGGGTCGGGTGCAGCGCCCTTTGCGATGTCCTGAAGGAGCTTGCCGGGGAGGAACTGGCGGTCGACGTGACCGGCGTTTTAAGCGCACAGGAGGAGGTCGGGGACCGCGGCGTGCAGGTTGCCGTCCAAACGGTCCATCCTGATCTGGCGATTGTCTTTGAAGGCGCCCCGGCAGACGACACCTTCCTCCCGGAGGCGGAGATTCAGACCGGCATGGGAAGGGGAGCGATGCTCCGGCATATCGATGTCGGCATGATTACGAACCCGCGCCTGATGCGGTATGCGCTGGATCTTGCCCATGAAAACGGCATCCCGGTGCAGGAGGCCGTGCGCACCGGCGGCCGCACCAACGGCGCGCAGATCAACCTCAGCGGGGAAGGTGTTCCGACGCTCGTGATCAGCGTCCCGGTCCGCTATGCCCATACCCATCACGGATTCTCCTCGATTGAGGACTATGAAAATGTGGTGCGGCTGGCGGCACAGCTGATTCGTTCCCTGGACGAGGAACTGATCAGCGGATTATAAAAATGGTTTTATTTTTTACCCATCCTATTTTTCAAACCGGACAGCAGGGCATTTTTCCGCTGTCCGGCAGCGAAGCACGAAAGGAAGATGTATATGAAATTCAGCGATGGAATGTGGCAGGTCAAACAGGGCTATACCTTAGAGGCTCCTGCCTGCAGCTATGCCGGCCATTATGATGACCATTCGGTCACCCTGTACGGCCCATATCACCCGGTCAATCACCGCGGCATGACCTTAAACGTTGGCCAGATGACCGTGACCGTCCGCTCCCCGATGGAAGGGGTGATTGCGGTCAAGCTGGAAAACTTTATGGGTGCGCGCAAGGCCGGCCCCGATTTTTCATTATATCATCAGGGCGACTGCGGCACCGTGACGGCGGACGGCAGTCATGTGACCCTCCGCTCCGGCAAGCTGACCGCCGAAATGGACATCCAGGGCCAGTGGGGGAGCCGGTACTGCTGGGACGGAAAGCCCCTGACCGATTCCGGGTTCCGCGGCATGGCGCACATCCTTGACCCGGAGGGAAACGCCTATATGCGGGAACAGCTTTCCCTTTCGGTTTCCGAGCAGATTGCGGGCT
>CAYWRQ010000011.1:0-34924 GCA_964460915.1 uncultured Oscillospiraceae bacterium | reverse complement strand
AACCTGCCTTACAGCGGGCAATCTCGAATGTTGGTATTGTTCTTCCTGTAACAAGTTCTTTGCCGATTCTTTGGGAGAACAGGAATTGCCGTCGGACAGCATCGTACTGCTTGCCTCCGGACATCACAGCTTTTCCGCTTACACATCTGACAGAAACGCGACTTGTACGGCGGATGGAACAAAGACGGCAAAATGTGATTATTGTGACGCAGTCGATACGGTACCGGACAAAGGCTCCGCATTGGGGCATAGCTGGAAGGAAACATGGGAAACGGATGGAGAAAACCATTGGCGCGTCTGTGCAAACTGTGATGCTGTTATAGATTACGGCGCACATACGGGCGGGGCTGCTTCTGAGACAGAACCGGCTGTATGTAGTGTCTGCGGCAATATGTATGGAAATTTGCTGGAGCACACCCATACGCTGGAACCGATTGACACGGAAGAGCCTACCTGTACCAAAGCCGGACATACGGCTTATTGGCGCTGTACTTCCTGCGGCCAAGCTTTCACCGACGCTGAAGGGACAGCCGCTGCCGTGCTGAGTGATCTCATCGTTCCGGTGCTGGAGCATGAATGGTCGGAATGGCAGTATGATGATACAAACCATTGGAAGATTTGCGCTCTGTGCGGAGACAAATCCGAGGTATCGGCCCATAGGATGGGCGCATGGATTCAGGATATCGCTGCTGCGGAGGGAAAAGCGGGCAGCCGGCATACTTCCTGCTCGGACTGCGGCTATACACAGACAGCGGAAATTCCGCCCCTTGGGCATACCCATCTTCTGACGTATCAGCCGGTAAAGGTGCCGGACTGCACCGAAAACGGAAACAGCGCCTATTACCTGTGCAGCTGCGGAAAGATGTTCAGCGATGATCAGGCGGCAAACGAAATCACCGCGGCGGAAACCGTTTTGAAACCGCTGGGCCATGCTTTTTCGGATTGGACGGTTGTGCGGCAGGCCGGTACGTCGGAAAAGGGACTGGAAAAGCGGGTATGCAGCCGCTGTGAGACTACCGAATACCGGGACATCCCGGCTGTTCTTCCGGTTGCTCCGTCCGTTGAAACCATGGCGGATACGGTTGGTTCTTTGAAAACTGATTCGGAACCGGCTCCCGTGTCCGAACCGGCTGTCTCAGTCCAAAGCGGATGGAAGAATGTCGGGAAAAATACGGCCTATTATCAGAATGGAGAAAAGGCAACCGGCTGGAATCGGATCAACGGGAAGACGTATTTCTTTGATGAACAAGGCCGCTTACAGACCGATTGGATGCAGGAAGACGGAAAGTGGTTTTATCTCGATCCGGATACGGGCGAACAGGTATTCGGCTGGCAGAAGATCGGCAACGTCTGGTATTATTTGGACACGCATACAGGGATTATGAGCGAAAGCGGGTTCCGGCAGATCGACGGTGAGACCTATTACTTTTATGACTGGGGCGGCATGGCAGGCGATTTCTGGTACCTGGATGAGACGTCGGGTCAATGGTATTTCTTCCGTGGCAGTGGCGCGATGGCAAAATCCGACTGGGTTTTGTGGAAGGGAAAATGGTACTATCAGGATGCCGCCGGCGCTATGCTGACCCATACGGTGACACCGGACGGGTATTATGTAGACGAAAACGGTGTCTGGGTTTCGTAATATGCGATGCTGGCGGAGAAGGGTGGAAAGGTCCGCACTTCTCGCGTCTGTCCGCAAAGGTTCCATTTTGGCAATCCCAATTCCGAAGTCATGATATAGGGCTTTGAGGGCAAAATAATGGGTCGATGTGACCGCTTATGTGCGGCTGCATCGGCCCTTTGATTGTTATTTTATGTGGATAAATAAAATTTGATCGAGGAAATTTGGCTCCGGCATTTTGAATGAATCCGATGCTTCCCATTGTTTCTACAAGTAAGCGGCCGGAGGACCGCTGCGAACAGAAAAGTCCGCGCTTTCCTATTTTTGCTTTTCAAACGTCCTCAAATGCGCTATAATAAGGATGTTATAAGCACACAGAAAGGACGTATTGAAAATGGCTTTTCCTATTTCATTTGACCCCTTGACATATCACTATCCCTCCAGACGGAATGTGATCTACGGCCGCAAAGGGATGGTCTGCACGGGAAACCCGCTGGCCGCTCAGGCGGGGCTGGATGTACTGCACAGAGGCGGTAACGCCATTGATGCGGCGGTAGCCGCTGCGTCTGCCCTGACCGTCGTCGAACCGACCGCCAACGGGATCGGCAGCGATGCCTTTGCGATCGTCTATACCGGCCATCGGCTTTATGGGCTGAATTCCAGCGGCCCGTCTCCGATGGGGATTTCTCTGGACGCGGTGACCGGCCGGGGGTTTGATAAAATGCCGGAAAACGGGGTTGTACCCGTCAATGTTCCCGGTGCGCCGGGGGCGTGGGCCGCGCTGGCGAAGCGCTTTGGCAAGCTGCCGCTGACCGAGTCGATGGCGTCGGCAATCGGATATGCCGAGGAAGGATATGTTTTGCAGCCCGGCGTCGGCAGCCTTTGGAAGGCCAGCTTCAATCGTTTCAAAAAATATCTGTCCGGAATGTCGGAATTACAGGGCTGGTTTGACACCTTCGCACCAAATGGGCGCGTACTCGGGGCGGGCGATGTCCTGACCCTTCCGGATCATGCCCGGACGCTTCGTTTGATTGCGGAAACAGATGGCGAAGCCTTTTACCGAGGAGAAATTGCTGAAAAAATCGACCGCTTTTTTAAAGAGCACGGCGGCTTTCTGCGGAAAGAGGATCTTGCGGAGTTCCAGCCGGAATGGGTTACGCCGCTGACGACCGAGTATAAGGGCTACACGGTCTGCGAGATTCCGCCCAACGGCCACGGCATTACCGTTCTGATGGCGCTGAATATTCTGCGCGGGATGGAGGAAACGGGAGATCTCTTTACCGAAACGCACCGGCAGATTGAAGCGATGAAGCTGGCCTTTACGGACGCGCAGAGGTATGTTGCCGATCCCCGTTATATGGAGGTCACGCCGGAGCAGCTCCTTTCGGAAGAATATGCGGCGTCCAGGCGGGCGTTAATCGGCAGGGAGGCGCTGATGCCGGAGCCTTGGGCGCCGGTCAAGGGTGGAACCGTTTATCTGTGTACGGCGGATGCTGAAGGAAATATGGTTTCCTATATTCAGAGCAACTATATGGGATTCGGTTCCGGCGTGGTCGTACCGGGAACAGGCGTTGCGATGAATAACCGCGGCGCGAATTTTTACCTGGACCCGGCGGCGGCGAACTGCATTGGCCCCGGGAAAAAGTCCTATCATACGATTATTCCGGGCTTTTTGATGAAAGATGGCAGCCCGGTCGGGCCTTTTGGCATTATGGGCGGCTTTATGCAGCCGCAGGCCCATTTGCAGGTCCTGCTTTCGGCCATCGACCATCATCTCAATCCGCAGGACGCTTTGGATAAGCCGAGATGGATGTGGACCGGCGGCAAGACGATTGAGGTCGAACAGTCCTTTGATCCGGCGCTGCTGGGACAGCTGGCGCGGGCGGGCCATCAGATTGTAGTCCGGCAGTCCAGCGTTCCGTTTGGACGCGGCGAAATCATCTGGCGGGACGACCGCGGGGTGTTGGTTGGCGGCTGTGAGATGCGCACCGACGGACAGGTTGCGGTTTGGTAAAGGAGAACAAATGAAAGCAAGAATTCAAAATCCGGCGTCCCCCGGTGTCTGGCTGTATCAGCCGGAGGAAAGCGCCCTTTTTCAGACAGTTTCGGCCGCCGCATCGCTTTGCAGTGCATCCTGCCATGCTTTTGGGCCGGAATCGGCGGGGCTTACCGTTTCAGCGCTGACGGATGGGCAGGCTCCGACAGAAACCGATGTTGGCCCTGCGCCCGATCAGCCGGTTCTCCTTTTAGATGGATTTGACCGGAAAGGGCTGGACCGGTTTTTGGCGGCGCTGCGGAAACAGTGTGCTGCCGATGGAGTACCGCCGGTGGAGCTGAAAGCGGTTGTGACGCCGGTCAATCGCGGATGGAAATTCTCGGATCTGGTTGTAGAGCTGGCAAAAGAGCATGCGCTCATGCATCGGAAGTAAGATCGAAATCGGCGGGGAAAGGAGCGGCCATATGAGCAAACATCGATACCGGGGAAAAATCGGGCGGATCCTTTGCAGCGGCATGATGTCCGTTTTGGCGGCTGTGGCGTTTGCGGGATGCAGCATCCCGCAGATCATCGGCAGTGTCGATACGATGCTGACGCCGCCCCGTCTGACGGATGATCAAAATGATATTTACGCGGCCCTTACGTCCCACCTTCCTGGGGACGGGATGCACCTTGTCTACCCGCAGAAAGGGGACAACCTGTCCGCGTTTATCCTGTGCAACCTGGACCGGGATTCCGGCAATGAGGCGGTTGTTTTTTATCAGCTGGCAACCTCGTCGACAGTGGCGGTGCCGATCAGTATGGCAGTCCTGGACATGGTGTCCGGGAACTGGCAGGTTATGTCCGAGACGCCGCTGGAGGGGAGCGCCGTGGAAGACGTGACCCTTCTTTCAGTCAATGGGACACCGGTGCTCGCGGTCGGCCTTTCCTATGCCGGTGAAAACGGCAGCAGCCTTTTGGATATCTTTTCGTTCCAGGACAATGAAATGCAGCTGGTTTCCTCAAAGGCGTATCAGGCCAAGGCGTTCGGCGATCTGACCCGGAACGGCAGCGACGACCTGCTGCTGATCTATACCCAGGAGGACAGTGAAGGCCAGGCCGACGTACAGGCCGGACTGTTTCAATGGGATGACGAGGTTCCGGTTTCCTCTACGGAGGACGGTTTTCAGTTGGCCGGCAGCTGCGACATTAATCCGGAAATGACCCGGTACCAGCAGCTGAGCGTCAGCTTTGGGACAGATGAGACAAAGCTTTATCTGGACGGCTATCGGGGGAGCGTTATGATTACGGAGGTGCTTTCCTGTATTGCGCGGGAAGATACGGTACAGCTGATTAACCGCACCTGGAAGGAAGGCCAGGCAACCGATTATCCGCAGCGTGCCTCGCTGATCTCGATGGACGCGGACGGCGATGGGACGATTGATATTCCGGGGCAGACGATGCTGCCGGGATACTCGGATGAGGATGACGATATTCTGTATCTGACCCAGTGGTATCATCATGACGGCAGGCGATTTGTTCCGTATTATGCCGCCTATGTCAACAGCCTTTTAAATTATCAGTTTATCTTTCCGGAGTCGTGGCCGGGAAATGTATCCGCCTACCGGGAAAGCTACCGAAACGAAGTGACGTTTTACAAATGGGACGGGGACAATACCGGTTCCGGAAAAAGCGATACGGCCCTATTCAGCCTGCGGGCGGTCAACAGCGCGGACTGGCGGGCGGGAAGGATTTCTTCGGAATATCAGCTGGTCGCCAGCCGCGGGCAGATTGTTTTTCTGGCGCGGGTATACGACACGGATTCGGCGTATGCGCTGACGATTGAGGAGATACGGCAGCAGTTCTGTGATTTAGGATAAAGGATTTCCAGAAAGGGGTGTTCATACCGATGAAACGGATTTTGGTTGTAGAGGATGAAGAAGCGATCCGAGAGTTTGTGGTGATCAATCTGCAGCGGGGCGGGTATTCCGTTACGGATGTGGCGTCCGGCGAACAGGCCCTGGCAGCTTTTACCGAGGCCGGCGGGGATTTTGACGTGGTGCTGCTGGATATTACGCTGCCGGGGATCGATGGGTTTCAGGTTTGTAAGCAGCTGCGCGCGCAATCGGACAGCCTGGGCATCATCTTCCTGACGGCAAAGACACAGGAGATGGATAAGGTCAGCGGCCTGATGATGGGAGCGGACGATTACGTGACCAAGCCCTTTTCCCCTTCGGAGCTGGTTGCGCGGGTGGATGCGATTTACCGCAGGGTGATATTGGCGTCGGCGGTCCCCCGGATTGCGACGATTGAAAGCGGCCCGTTTGTGCTCAACGCAAAAAGCCGGACCTTGCATAAAAACGGGCAGCCCATTGATTTAACCCAGGTCGAGTATCAGATTATCGAGCTTCTGATGCGCCATCACGGCACGGCGATGGAACGGACGACCATTCTCAGCGAGGTTTGGGGAGACCAGGTCTATTCCGACGCCAAGATCGTGGACGTCAATATCCGCCGCCTGCGGGTGAAGATCGAAGATGAGCCGTCCAATCCGGCCTATATCCAAACGGTATGGGGATACGGATACAAATGGTGCCCGTGATGGAGAGAAAAGCTGCGGGGCTTCCGGAAAAGCACCCGTCCTTCTGGGGGCGGCTGCATTTCCGGGGAATTGCCCAGAAATGGCTGCTGAATTCCTTCGGCGTCGTCCTGATTATTCTGCTGTTGGTGGTCGCAGCGGCCAGCCTGATGCTGCGGGACTATTATTACGGGGCCGTGCGGCAGGTGCTGATGTCCCGTTCGGACATTATGTACAGTATGATGGAACGGTACGCCAACGGTAGCGTAACCGGCAGCTTTGATGCCGATATGCGCAGCTATGTCGCGTCTTTTTCCGACAAGGACCAGATTGAGCTGATGGCGGTGGACGCCGAGGGCAATATCCGCCTGACCTCCAGCGGGTTTTCGTACCGCAGCGACGGTTCCATGCCGGACTATGAGCAGGCGCTTGTGTCCTCCGACGGTACCGGCTGGTGGACAGGGGAGATGAACGGCCAGAGGGTCATGGCGGTTTGCCGGATTGTCCCGGTCATGAGCAGCAGTTTTTCCGCCTTCCGGTTTGTGATATCGCTCGATATGGTCGACCGGGCAATCCTTTTTTTGGTTGTATCGATTATTTTACTGTCCCTGCTGATCCTGCTGGTCGTATTTTTGATGGGGCTTGGTTTTACCCGGAGCATTGTCCGCCCCATCCGGGAGATCGGCGCGGCCGCCCGCAGGATCGCCGGCGGGGATTTTGGCACCCGCATTTCCCGCCTGGCGGATGATGAGCTGGGTGAGCTTTGCTTGACGGTAAACTCGATGGCGGATGAACTGGAAACGACCGAGCGGCTGAAAAACGATTTTATCACTTCGGTCTCTCATGAGCTGCGGACCCCTCTGACCGCCATCAAGGGCTGGGCGGAAACGCTGATGGATGCGGGCGCCGACGGGGAGATTACGCCGGAGGAAATGCAGCTGTTTCAAAAGGGGATGCGGGTCATCACCGACGAGACGCAGCGGTTGTCCGGCATGGTCGAGGAGCTGCTCGACTTTTCCCGGATGCAGAGCGGCCGGCTGAAGATGGATATGCAGAAGATGGATATCCTCGCGGAGCTGGAAGAAGCGGTGCTGATCTATGAGGAGAAGGCCCGGCAGGAGAATATCACCCTGCGGTATAACGAACCCTCGATGCTGCCGGTGACAATCGGCGACCGGTCCCGGCTGCGGCAGGTATTTATCAACGTCATTGACAATGCGATAAAATACTCGGACGCCGGCGGGGAGGTACGGGTTACGGCGTCTGTGCGGGGCGATTCGATTTTGATCCAGGTATCCGACGACGGGATCGGGATCGCGCCGGAGGATCTTCCCCGGGTAAAAACGCGCTTTTATAAAGGAAATTATTCCCGCCGGGGCAGCGGAATCGGACTTGCGGTGGCCGACGAGATCGTCACCCAGCACGGCGGGAGCCTGTCTTTGACCTCTTCTTTAGGTATCGGGACGAATGTGCAGATTTTGCTGCCGATCCGTTCGGATGCAGACGGATCGATACTTCCGCCAAAGGAAGAAGGGCAGAAAATTATCGAAATCGAGTAGACGCCGTCCGGATGTCTATTCTTTTTCGCAGGATATATGAAACCTTTCCTTTTGATGATTGTTTAGAAATATACGTTGATTTTTCACTATCTTCCTTATATAATGAAAATGGCATAGCTTGCAGAGATTTTACCGGGTGGGTCCACCTATGGATTTGTGCATATGACTATACAAATGAGAAAGCAGGAACTTCATGAAAAAAAGCGAACATCCTACCTGCCCCACGGGCTTTAAGACCAGTATTGGCGGACAGGCTATCATTGAAGGGGTCATGATGAAAGGCCCCAAAAAGTCGGCCATGTCGATCCGTAAGACCGACGGCACCCTGTATCAGGAGGTGTGGGACAACCCGGAGCGGAAATGGTATCATAAGGTCCCGTTTGTCCGCGGGATAACCAACTTCCTTAGCAGTATGATCGACGGGTACAAATGCCTGATGAAATCCGCGGAGATCTCTACGGAAGGGCTTGAGGACGAAAACCCGTCCAAGTTTGATATGTGGCTGGAAGAAAAATTCGGCGATAAGCTGGTCAAAGCGGTCGGATATATTTCGATGGTACTGGGGCTTTGTTTGGCGCTGCTGCTGTTTATGTATCTGCCGGCCCTCATTGTCAGCGGCCTGAAGGGCTTTTTGTCCCATTGGCTGCTGTCACTGATCGAAGGGCTGGTCAAGCTCTGCATTTTTATCGGATATATGGCGGCGGTGTCGCTGATGCCGGATATGAAGCGGCTGTTTTCTTATCACGGCGCGGAGCATAAGACGATTGCCTGCTTTGAAGCGGGAGAGGAACTGACGGTGGAAAATGTCCGGAAGCATATCCGTTTCCATCCCCGCTGCGGTACCAGCTTTATCTTTTTGGTGCTGTTTATCAGTATTTTGGTTTCCTCTGTGGTGAGCTGGGATTCGCTGCTGATCCGCGTGGCATTAAAGCTGCTGACCTTGCCGCTGGTCATGGCGATTGCCTATGAGCTGATCCGCCTGGCAGGCAAATACGATAACCTTTTTACCCGCATCATCTCCTGGCCGGGGCTGCAGATCCAGCGGCTGACGACAAAGGAGCCGGATGACGGGATGATAGAAGCGGCGATTGCTTCGATTCAGGCCGTGCTGCCGGAAGACAGGAGCGAGGCGGTTTGGGGGAAATGAGGACGGATTTTCATGCGCTTTTGGAGCAGGAAAGCTTTTCCCTCAGCGAGATGGAGCATACCCTTCAGCATGAGCTGGAAAAGTCCTGCCTGGCGCCGGATTTTGAAGCGGCGCAGATGCTGGAGGCGGTCTTTGACGCCACCCGCACCGATCTTTTGCTGGGCAGACGCGTTGCGCCCTCCGATGGGCAGCGGAAGGAACTGGAAAGGCTGCTCTCCGGGCGGCTGGAGCGAAAGCCCCTGCAGTATCTTCTGGGCAAGTGGTCGTTTTACGGCCGGGAATTTTTCGTCGGGGAAGGAGTCCTGATCCCCCGTCCGGATACGGAAATCCTGGCACAGCAGGTGCTGGAGGGCATCCGGGAGAAACATTCCCCCCGGGTATTGGAGCTTTGCGGCGGCAGCGGCTGCCTGGCCATTACGATTGCTTTGGAGCGGCCGGACGCGGAGGTCTGGTGCGTGGAGAAATCGGAAGAAGCGTACGCGTACTTGGCGCGGAATAACGAAGCGCTGCAGGCGGGCGTCAAGACGGTTTTGGGGGATGCCCTGGACACGGAGTGTGTTTCGGGGAGTTTTGACTGCATCCTTGCCAATCCGCCTTACCTTACGGCACAGGATATGGCGGAGCTGGAACCGGAGCTTTCTTATGAGCCGGTTATGGCGCTTTATGGGGATGCGGACGGGCTGTATTTTTATCGGGAGATTTCGCGCCTGTGGACGGAGCGACTGGATCGCGGCGGCCTTTTTGCCTATGAGATCGGTATGGGGCAGGAAGAAAAAGTCGGGGCGATTATGCGTCAATTCGGTTTAAATACTATTTGCCAAACCAGGGATTATAGTGGTATAATTAGAGTGTTGACGTCTGTGCGCCCGTAACATCGAGAAAACTGCTTAAAAAGGCGGGATTTACGGCCGTACCGGCGGATGGAATCATTAGAAAATACAAGCAGGTTTTAGGTATAAAAGAAAGGAATGGTCACCATTGGCTAAGGCGAAAAACAATGATAAGAATGTGCTGCAGCAGTATGGTACGCGTGAGGAACGCCGGAAAGCGTTGGAAGAGGTTATCGCGCAGGTTGAAAAGCAGTACGGCCCCGGCTCCTTGATGCGGCTGGGACAGAATAAAACGATGAACGTCGACGTTATCCCGACAGGCTCCCTTAGCCTGGATATCGCGCTGGGGGTTGGCGGCGTCCCGAAAGGGAGGATCGTCGAGATTTACGGGCCGGAATCCTCCGGTAAGACGACCGTTGCGCTGCAGATGGTTGCACAGGCCCAGAAGGCCGGCGGCGAGGCGGCGTTTATTGACGTCGAGCACGCCCTCGACCCTACGTATGCGAAAGCGCTGGGTGTAGATATCGATTCCCTGCTGGTTTCCCAGCCCTCTACCGGTGAAGAAGCGCTGGAAATCACCGAAGCGCTGGTCCGCTCCAACGCGCTTTCGATCGTTGTCATCGACTCGGTTGCCGCTATGGCGACCAAGGCGGAAATCGAAGGGGATATGGGCGACAGCCATGTCGGCCTGCAGGCCCGGCTGATGAGCCAGGCGATGCGCAAGCTTACCGGCCTGATCGGCAGGACCAACTGCGTCGCTATTTTTATCAACCAGATCCGTGAAAAGATCGGCGTGATGTTCGGCAACCCGGAGACGACAACCGGCGGACGGGCGCTGAAATATTTTGCCACCGTCCGGATTGACGTCCGCAAGGGCGAAGCGATCAAAGACGGCAGCGAATTTATCGGAAACGTCACAAAATGCAAGGTCGTCAAAAATAAGGTGGCACCGCCCTTTAAGGAATGTTCTTTTGACCTGCTCTTTGGCGAGGGTACCTCCCGAGAGGGCGAGCTGATTGATTTGGGTATCGGCCTGGGCGTCGTTGTAAAATCCGGCTCCTGGTTCAGCTTTAAGGGCGACCGCATCGGCCAGGGCAAAGAGAAGGTACGCGCTTATCTGAAGATCCATCCTGAAATTGGCGAAGAAATTGAAAAGCTGATCCGCGCCAATATGGACCGGTTTGTCTTCACTCCCGCGACCAAAGGCAAGGCCGCCACAATCAGCGTCCGCGGCCCGCTTACCTGGAACGGCAGCGAGTTTGTCCGGGAGGGTGGGGAAGACGAGGTTGTGACCTCCCCCATAGAGTCGGAAGGGGTATCGGACGACGAAGAAATCCCCTATGTTTTGGCAGAGGGCGCGCCGGAAGCGACGACGGATATTACCGATTTTGAGCTGGATGTTGAAGCGGATTTGGATGATTTCGTATGATGATTACTTCCATCACCCGGTACGGGGATAAAGGAAACCGGTACCGGGTCGATGTAGACGGGGAATACTGGTATATTTTAGCCGATACGCTGATTATGGATTTTCATCTGCAGAGGGGCACAGAAGTGACCGAAGAATTTCTCGCGGAAATCCGGCAGGCCGCCGATTACCGGAAAGGGCGCGAACGGGCTTTCTACCTGCTGGAAAGCCGGGAGCACTCTAAAGCGGAATTGGCACAAAAGCTTTCCCGCCATATTGACTGGGAGATGGCCGAAAGGATTGCCGATGAGATGGAGGAGCTGGGGCTGATCCATGAGGACGCCTACGCGAAACGGCTGGTCGAATATCTCAGCACCACCCGGAAACAAGGCCCCCGCCGAATCCGGCAGGAGCTGTACAAAAAAGGCCTGCCGCGGGATGTGATCGAGGATGCGCTTGCCGGTCTGGAAACGGATGAGGATGCGCTGATTGAGCTGGTCCGGAAAAAGTATGCCCGGTATCTGGGACCTGAGGAGGAGGACGAACAGCCCTCCGGGTTCCGCCGCGGGTATTCCAAAGGAAAAAATAAGGCCCTTCAGGGGCTTATGCGCCTGGGCCACAGCTTCGGCGAAAGCCTAGCCGCCATTGAAGCGGTGGAGGCGGAATTGGCGGAGGAAGAAGAATAACCGGTTTGATGATGCCGGAAGGCGAGTCCCCCGGCTATACTTCCCCGCAATCGCTGATGATGTCATAGGCCGGGCGGATAGATAGGAAGACGTCGCTTTCATAAAGCCTGGTCGCCTGCAAAACAGAAAGGAATGCTTTTAATATGTCGGAAAAACCGATCAAGGTCGGTATGGTCAGCCTTGGATGTCCTAAAAACCAGGTTGACGCGGAGATTATGCTGGATAAAATCGAAAAGGCGGGGTATCAGCTGGAAACTGAACCCGGCCTTGCGGACGTGGTGATCATCAATACCTGCGGTTTTATCGAGAGTGCGAAGGAAGAAGCCATTGAAAATATCGATGAATTCCTGACCCTGAAGGGAGAGGGCCGGATCCAGAAGGTCATCGTGACCGGATGTCTTGCCGAACGATATTTGGATGAGATTGCGGAAAATATGCCGACGGCGGACGTCATCGCCGGGATCGGCTGCAATGGCGATATCGTTTCGATGATCGAGAGGGCGCTTAACGGGGAAGTGCTGCGGGTAAAGGCACCGAAGGACGCGCTTCCGCTTGATGGCGAGCGCCACCTCTACTCTCTGCCGTTTTACGCCTATCTGAAGATTGCCGAGGGGTGCGATAACTGCTGCTCTTACTGCGCAATCCCTTCTATCCGCGGCCGTTTCCGTTCCAGACCGATGGAGAGTATTGTCGAGGAAGCAAAACAGCTGGCAAAGAGTGGCGTCACCGAGTTGGTCGTCGTCGCGCAGGACACCTCCCGCTACGGCCTTGACCTGTACGGGGAGTACAAGCTGGCGGCGCTTCTCCGGGAGCTATGCAAAATCGACGGTATCCGCTGGATCCGCACGCTTTACGCATATCCGGAGCGGATTACCGATGAATTGATCGATACGATCGCGTCCGAAGAAAAGCTGGTAAAATACCTTGATATCCCGATGCAGCACTGCGACGGCGATATTTTAAAGGAGATGAACCGGCCGGGCGACCAGAAGATGCTGAAGGCCCTGATCCGGAAGCTGCGTGAGCGGATTCCGGGTATTGTCCTGCGTACCTCTTTGATTGCCGGATTCCCCGGCGAGACGGGCGACCAGTTTAAAAAGCTGGCGCAGTTTGTCCGGGATATGCGCTTTGATCATGTCGGCTGTTTCCCCTATTCGGAGGAAGAAGGGACCCGTGCCGCCGAGATGGAGCATCAGGTCGATCCTGAGGTGCGTCAGCACCGCGCCGAGATTATCCAGGATGAACAGGATAATATTACGATGGCGAAAAACGAAAAGCGCCTGGGCCAGACGGTTACGGTTGTGACCGAAGGATGGGACAAGTACGCTGAATATTACTTTGGCCGCAGCACCTACGAAGCGCCAGAGATCGACGGCAAAATCTTCTTTACCTCCAAACGCCGCCCCTATCTGGGCGAATATTTGCAGATTCAGCTCAATGACATGATGGACATCGATATGCTGGGCGTCAATGTGGAGGATCTGTAACCGATAAACCTTGGTTTTCCTAGAGACTGAAAGGACTATTCTTATGAATCTGCCCAATAAATTGACCCTTTTGCGGGTTATCCTGGTTCCGTTCTTTCTCCTTTTCCTGTTGGTGGACGCGATTCCGCTTCATGGGATATGGGCGCTGGTGATCTTTGCAGCGGCATCGGTTACCGACGCGCTGGACGGCCATATCGCCCGCAGCCGGAACCTGATTACGGATTTCGGAAAGTTTTTGGACCCTGTAGCCGACAAGGTGCTGGTTTTCGCAGCGCTGATTGCGTTTACCGAGCTGGGGCTTGCTTCGTCGGCTGCGGTGGTGATCATGATGGCCCGGGAGTTTTTGGTGAGCTCCTTGCGGATGGTTGCGGCGTCAAACGGCAAGGTCATCGCCGCAGGCAAATCCGGTAAGGTCAAAACTGCCGTTACGATGGTGTCGATTGTTGTGATCCTGCTGCTGATGGCCCTGACGGACGTGGGGGCGATTGCCGCCTCCTTCCCGCTTGCGATAGTCAGCCATGTGCTGATCTGGATCTGCGGTATCATTACGATTTATTCGGGCGTCGAATATCTGATGCAGAATAAAGACCAGTTTACCGGCTCGATGTAACCGGTACTCAGAAAGGGGATTATTATGGATTTTGATCGCCTTGTACAGATTGCAAGGGAGACGGCGTATCCGATGAAGCTGTCGGAATCTTCCGACGCGGGCGGGGTCGCCGCAGTAATTTTGACGGATAAAGGAAACATCTATAAGGGCGTATGCATCGACACGCCCTGTTCGATGGGCTTCTGCGCGGAACACGCTGCCGCGGCCGCGATGATTACTGCGGGCGAATCGCGCATTGTAAAGCTGGTGGCCTATTGTATCGGGACGGGGATTGTTGCCCCCTGCGGCCGGTGCCGGGAATTTCTCTATCAGATCAATCATGATAATTTGTCCTGTGAGATTATGCTGAAAAGCGGGATTGTAACTTTGGATGAGCTGCTTCCCCATCGCTGGGACGAATAAAGCCAAATGGAGGGAAAGCGGATGCTCAAAAAATTTTCCGGCCGCATATACTACTATGAAGGGGAGGAGCGCACCGACCGCCCTTACCTTTATTATATCTGCGGCGATGAGAAAAGCACCGTGATTGACGCCGGCAATTCCGGGCGTCATGTGCGGGAATTCTACCGGGCACTTTCCGAAAACGGCCTGCGCCTGCCGGATTATACGATCCTGACCCATTGGCATTGGGATCACACCTTCGGCCTGCCCTATGTGCAGGGAGAGACGATTGCTTCCTCCCTGACCAACCGGAAGCTTCGGGCGGTTATGCAATGGGCATGGACGCCGGAGGCGATGGAAGACCGGGAGCGGACCGGTGAGGATATTGCTTTTTGTAACCGGTGTATCCGTCAGGAATATGATGACCTGAACGAAATCCGGGTTGTACCCGCCGGCCGGGAGATTGAGGGCCGGGAAACGATTGAGCTTGGGGGCGTCCATCTGGAGCTTTTGACGGCCGATTCCCCCCATAGCCGGGACAGCTTGTATGTTTATATCCCGGAAGAACAGGCGCTCGCTGTCGGGGATGCGACCTGCAAGGACGATTATGAAAACGGCGGGGAGTATGATCCCGAAAGGCTTCGGAATCTGCTTGCCCTTTTTGACACGATGGATTTCTCTTTCCTGCTGATGGGGCACTGCGCTCCGGAAGGAAAAGAGGAAATGGTGATGGAGCTTCGTCCCATATTACACGCAAAGGAGAGATGAAACAAATGTCTTTTCTGATGACAGAGCGTCAGGTACATTCACTCTGGGGATTTCGCCAGGTGATTTTTGGGTGTTGAGGCGGAGACTGCCTTTACACCCGTTTGTCATGCTTTGTATGGAAAGGATTTTGTTTTATGTTCAATCGTCTCCGCGCGGATATCCGCGCAGTGAAGGAGCGGGACCCGGCGGCGCGAAATTCCGCCGAGGTGCTGC
Source organism: uncultured Oscillospiraceae bacterium (assembly GCA_964460915.1). Lineage (GTDB taxonomy): Bacteria > Bacillota > Clostridia > Oscillospirales > Ruminococcaceae > Faecivivens. The sequence goes on along the minus strand of CAYWRQ010000011.1, from coordinate 19,661 downwards.
TGCTCTATTCCGGTTTGCACGCGATTATGCTGCACCGGCCGGCTTACTGGCTGTTTCATCACCGGCACTTTTTTCTTGCCCGCTGGCTTTCCCAATACGCGAAATTCCGCACGGGGGTCGAAATCCATCCCGGCGCGAAGATCGGCACAGGCGTTTTTATCGACCATGGCGCCGGTATTGTAATCGGTGAGACGGCAGAGGTGGGCGATGGCTGCACGCTGTACCAGGGCGTTACGCTGGGCGGTACGGGTAAGGACGTCGGCAAACGTCACCCGACCCTTGGGAAAAATGTGATGGTCGGTTCCGGTGCGAAGATATTGGGGCCGTTTACGATCGGCGATAACACCAAAATCGCTGCGGGGGCTGTCGTGCTGGAAGAAATTCCGGCGAACGCGACCGCCGTCGGCGTCCCGGCTCGGGTTGTGAAGCTGGATGGGGTCCGTGTTTCGCAGGATCTGGACCAGATCCATATGCCGGACCCGGTAGGCCAGGAGTTCGCCGCATTAAAAAGGCAGATTGCGGATCTTTCGGAACGGATCTCGCAGCTGGAAAAAGAGAATCAGGAGCTGAAGGATTCGAAAGCGGCCCATTGAGGACGGCCGGAAAGACGGGATCCTGTTCCGAATTTCCGGTTTGCCAAACTAAGATATGAAAATAAATCCTGAAAAATTGAAAGGAATGTCGATATATGAAGATTTTCAACACCATGTCCCGTACGGAGGAGGAATTGCAGACCATTCGTCCCGGCAAGGTTTCGATCTATGCCTGCGGCCCGACGGTCTATAACCTGATTCACCTGGGCAACGCCCGGCCGCTGTGCGTGTTTGATACCTTGCGCCGGTATCTTAAATACCGTGGGTACGATGTCACCTATGTGCAGAATTTTACCGATGTCGATGATAAAATCATCCGGAAGGCAAACGAGGAAGGGGTCGATTCCCAGGTCATTTCCGAGCGGTATATTGCCGAATATAAAACAGACGCGGCCGGCTTAAATATCCTGCCGGCCGACCATCACCCGCAGGTCACCCAGCTGATGGATCAGATTATCGCGTTTGTAAAGACCCTGGTCGAGAAGGGCTATGCCTATGAAGCGAACGGGGACGTCTATTTCCGCACCCATAAGTTTGCCGGATACGGCAAGCTCTCCCATCAGCCCCTGGAAGATCTCGAAGCGGGCGCCCGGATTGAGGTCGGCGACCTGAAGGAAAACCCCGCCGATTTTGCCCTGTGGAAAGCCGCCAAGCCCGGTGAGCCGCATTGGTCCTCTCCCTGGTCGGAGGGGCGCCCCGGCTGGCACATCGAGTGCTCGGCGATGGCCAAAGAATACCTTGGGGAGACAATTGATATCCATTGCGGCGGGGAAGACCTGATTTTCCCCCATCATGAAAACGAGATCGCCCAGTCGGAAGCAGCGAACGGAAAGGAATTTGCCCATTATTGGATGCATAACGGGTTTATCACCGTTGATAAGGTCAAAATGAGCAAATCCCTCAATAACTTCTTTACGGTTCGCGATGTGGCCGGGGTGTATGGCTATGAGCCGATTCGCTACTTAATGCTGCAGTCCCATTACCGCAGCCCGATCAACTATTCCGCGGATATCATGACCCAGTGCGTCGCAAGCTTGGACCGGCTGTACAACTGCAAATCCGCTTTGGAGGCGGCTCTGCCCCACGCGGTCAGCGCGCCATTTGATGCCTCCCAGCTGGAAAGCTATGAAGCCCGTTTCCAAGCGTATATGGATGACGATATGAATACGGCGGATGCCCTTTCGGTCATTTTTGAGCTGGCGCGGGATATCAACACGACGTTGAAGGAAAATCCGCTTCCGAAGGAAAAGCTGGAGGCCATGCAGCAGCTGTTTTTGCGGCTGACGGGGGTTTTGGGCCTGCTCTATGCCCGGAAAGACGAAAACGAAATCCCGGATGCGGTTATGGCGCTGGTTGAAGAGAGAAAGGCAGCCAGAAAAGAGAAAAACTTTGCCCGTGCCGACGAACTGCGCGCGCAGATTGAAGCGCTTGGCTACGATGTAAAAGAAACCCGGCAGGGAACCCAGGTCACCAAACGCGCCTAAAGGGATCCCGTCGGGAAGGTAATGAATAGGGGGTTTATTTGTTGGGAAAGCTATTTGACCGCATTATTGCGGTATCGTTAAACCCGGCATTGGATATAACGCTGTGGGTCAACACGATGGACTTTAACGAGCCGAATAAGACGACAGCGGAGAAGGTTTACGCAGGCGGGAAGGCCATCAATATCGCCCGGGTTTTTGCCTCTTATGGGCAGAAGAATGTCTGCTGCCTGGGTGCCGCCGGGAGCGATAACTATAAGATTTTTACAACCCTTTTGGATCAGGACGGCGTGCAGTATGATTTCGTGCAGATTCCGGGCGCGGTGCGGGAAAACCTGACGCTGGTCATACCGGATAAGCGGGTCTTAAAGGTAAACCGTGCGGGCCATCCGGTCAGCGCGAAGGCGATGCATGAGGTAAAGGACCGGATCCTGCGCGAAATCGAGGGGAAGGGACGCTGCCTGCTGACATTTGCCGGCTCGCTCCCGCCCAATATTACGCCGGAAGCCTATAAGGCGTTTATCCTTTCGCTCAAGAAGGAAAACGTGGAGATTGCCCTGGATTCGGCGGTCTTCCATGTGGATGATATAGAGGAAATCCATCCGTTTTTGATTAAGCCGAACCTTCCAGAATTCCGGGCGATGTGCGGCACCGATCTTCGCACCGAGCAGTCGATCATTAAGTTTGCCAAGGTCCTTTCAAACAGCGTAACGCACGTGCTGGTGTCGCTGGGCGGAAAGGGGCTGCTGTATATCGGAGAGGGCGGCGGCGCCCGGATGATTCCGTCGCCGGTGGAGGTCCGTTCGACGATCGGCGCGGGCGATACTACCCTTGCCTCCTTTGTATATGCTTTGGAAGAAGGGAGAAGCCCTGCGTTGGCTGCGCACTTTGCGGCGGCAGCGGGGACGGCGTCGGTGACATTGGACGGAACCGATCTGGTTACAAAACGTTTGGTCGAAGAGATGATGCCTTCGATCCTGGTAAAAAATGTGAAAATATGAGAAAAACGCGCGGGAGGTTTTCCGCGCGTTTCCTTTACCCCAGATCCTGGATGACTTCGGCCAGCTGGGTGGCCGAGGAGAGGAGCGCTTCATTTTCATTATCGTCCAACGGGATTTCCAAAACCGCTTCAACGCCGTTTTTGCCGATCACCGAAGGGATGCTGAGCGCCAGGTTTTCCAGCCCGTATTCGCCGTGGAGGATCGTCGAGACCGGCAGCACCGTATGCTCGTCCCGGATAATGCAAGAGGCGATCCTGGCGACTGCCATGGCGATGCCGTAATAGGTGGCGGTTTTGCGCTCGATAATGGCGTAGGCGCTGTCCCGGACATCCTCGTAGATCTGGCGCAGAGCGGTTTCGTAGTTTTCCATCCCGCGCAGCTCGCAGAAGTGACCCAGGTCGATGCCGGAGATATTGGCGCTGCTCCAGACTGCCAGCTCGCTGTCACCATGTTCGCCGATAATAAAGGCGTGGACGCTGCGGCTGTCGACCAAAAGCCGCCGGCTGAGCAGGTATTTGAGCCGTCCCGTATCCAAAACCGTCCCGGACCCGATTACCCGGTTTGCCGGATATCCGGAAATCCGCCTTGCCTCATAGGTCAGGATATCGACCGGATTGGAGACGATCAGCAGGATGCCCGAAAAAGCCGTCGCCGTGATGCGGGGCAGGATCGATTTTAGGATGTTCAGGTTTTTCCGGGTTAGGTCCAGGCGGGTTTCTCCCGGCTTTTGGTTTGCACCGGCGGTAATGATAATCAGGGCGCAGTCCTGCAGGTCGCGGTAATCCCCGGCGTAGATTTCCATCGGAGAGGTATAGGGAAGCCCGTGACTTAGATCCATCGCTTCGCCTTCCGCTTTGCCGCGGTTTACATCCAGCAGCACCATTTCGGAAAACAGCCCCCGCTGCATCAGAGCGAAGGCAATCGACGCCCCGACAAATCCGCAGCCGATAATGCCTGCCTTTCTGGGGTTTAACAAGAGTATCATCCTTTCGCATTTCATTTGAAAGTATCTTGCCCGCCGGAAAAGCAAATTATACGAATACCCGGACAGAAACGCCGTAAAAGCGCCGCTGTCCGGGTATTTTGCCGGTTATTCTGATTTGAGGTATTTTTGCAGCTGCTTAAAGCCTTGTTCCGCCATTTTCCTTCCGCCTAAGGGGCTGGGATGGAGGTGGTCGCCGGAATCATATTCCGTCACCATATAGTCAGGCTTGTCCGGGTCCTCAACGGCCGATGCAAAGTCGAGAAGCCCGTCGATATCCCCGGCGGCCGCCGCCCGCTTCAGCCAGGCATTGATTTCATTGCGCACCGTCATCGTTTCCTCACAGTATCCGGGCATCCCGCCAAAGGGCGTGATCGTACAGGCAATTACCTGTATGCCGTCTTTATGCAGCCTTCTGACGACCTTGGAAACGCCCGCCGCGAACTGGGCCAGATCGCACCGTTCCTCCACCGGCGGGCAGAACTCGCCGCTGCCCGGCTGGCTGACGTCGTTGACGCCGAGGGCCAGCAGGACCGTACGGATACCGCTGGCGCCCATCAGATCCCAGTCCATCCGTTTCAGGCCGGAAATACCGAATAGCTCTCCGGCCGTGCCTGCAAATTTTCCGCCGGTCGATAAAAGCAGGCGGTTTCCGCTGATGCCGAGATTTAAAAGCGAAAGGGAATTGGGGTATGCCTGCGAAAAGGCTTCGGCCATCGGATCAAACCACAACCGCATTTCTGTGATGGAATCGCCGAAGGCCGCGACGGCTCCCGCTTTTTCATCGGTCAGGATATCAATGTCCATAAGTCCGGGCAACGAGTCGGGCGCGGGGAACGGCGCGTTCTCCCGCAGGTCGTCGGTTGCGGCGGGAAAATCCGGCTGGCCGGTAAAATTCCCGGGAGCAGAGTGCTCGGTCGGCCAGGTGCCGCTGACCGAACATGGGGGCGCGCTGTTTTCCGGAAAGTAAAAGAGGATTTTCAGCGTATCACCGGCTGTGACCGGCAGATAGATTTCATCGCTCATGACAATGCCGCCCTGTGCCAGCCGCAGAGAAGGCTGACCGTCAAACGTGACTTCTGCGGAATTTTTCCCGTTCCAGACGGTGATCTGGCCGATCCGCAGGGCCTCGGTCCCAAAAAGATTGCCGATGCGCAGCCGCAGCATATCTCCGGACAGATTGACTTTCAGGATGCAGCGTACCGTTCGGTTTGCCAATTTACAGGCGCCGATCTTTCCCTCTCTGGGTGCGGCAGCAAATACTGTAACCCATTTTCCCATAAAAACTTCCTTTCTCATTGTACATCGGATTGTGACGGAACGAAGACACATAACTTTCTATACCATTATAGCAAATAGCAAGGGGAAGGGCAAGGCAATATATTGAGAATGAAGAGAAAAATTCGGGCGCGTCCCGGATGGAGTTCGTAAGGGGCGTGTTACACGGATTCCCGCAGAAAATCTTCCACGGCATGGTTAAACGCATCCGGGTTTTGCGCGGCGATAAAATGGCTCCCTTCCAGGAAAAGCATTCGGCTGTTTGGAATATGCTTTGCGATTTCTTCGGTGTGCCGCCTTTTGATCATATCCTTTGTCCCGGCGATGACCAGTGTTTTCGCGGAAATATGGGCGAGATCGTTGGGGTCAATATGGGGATCGTTGACCATCAGCCCCAGCATTTCCGCGTTTTTCCTGGCTTCGGGGCTTTTCCCGGCAAACAGTGAAGCAATCCTATATCCGGCGATAATCGGGATTTGAATGTGTGGCTTTACGCCGCGGGAATACAAATTGGCCCCGTTTAAAATAAGCCGGTCCACCCGTTCCGGATACCGCAGGGCGAAGATTAGGGCAATATTCCCGCCGTCTGAAAATCCGAGAATATCTGCCTTTTCGATCAAAAGACTGTCCATAAACTCTTTCAGGTCTTCCGCAAACTGCCGGATGGTAAAGGGTGCAGTCCCCCTGGGGGATTTCCCGTGTCCGCGGGTGTCCAGGGCGATTACCCGGTGGCTTTTGGAAAAGTAGGGGATCTGATGGGAAAAATAACGCCCATCTTCTCCATTTCCATGCAGCAGGAGCAGCGGCCTGCCCTGGCCCTGCTCAATATGATGCAGCGTAATATCCATATCGCTCCTCTTTATTCCGACGGGATGGAACGCAGGGCCTCAACTACATCCCGCACCCCGACAACCTTGATTGTATAAGCCTTTAAATCCAGTCCCTTGAGGGAGGCCGCCGGTACAAGGCAGCGGGTAAAGCCCAGCCGCTGCGCTTCCCGGATACGGTCCTCCAGCCGGATCACACTGCGCACCTCGCCGCCCAGGCCGATCTCGCCGATGGCAATCAGTCCGGCGGGAATCGGCTTGTCCCGCAGCCCCGACACGAGCGCCAGCGCAATCGGCAGATCAGAAGCAGGCTCGTCCAGCCACAGGCCGCCGACGACGTTTACATAGGCGTCCAGGGCCGAAAAGGTGTATCCGGCCCGTTTCTCCAAAACCGCCAGCAGCAGGCTCATCCGGTTGTGGTCAAATCCCGTCGCCATCCGCCGGGGGGAGGCAAAGCTGGAACGGGTAATCAGCGCCTGCACCTCGGCGAGGATAGGACGACTCCCCTCCAGCACGCAGACGACGCAGGACCCAGATACGCCCTCCGGCCGCTCGGATAAGAGCATGGCCGACGGGTTGGGTACCTGGAAAAGCCCTTTGTCCTTCATTTCAAAAACCGCGATCTCGTTGGTCGCGCCGTATCGGTTTTTCACCGCCCGCAGCATCCGGTAGGCATGGTTCTGCTCGCCTTCAAATTGGAAGACGGCGTCGACCATATGCTCCAGCATCCGTGGGCCGGCCAGGTTCCCTTCCTTGGTTACGTGCCCGACCAGAAGGATGGAAATGTCGTTTTCCTTGGCGACACCGAGGAGGGCGTTGGTACATTCCCGCACCTGGGCGACGCTGCCTGCGGAGGAGCCGACAGCCGAGAGCATCATCGTCTGAATCGAGTCGATGACGACGATCTGCGGGCGCTGCTGGGCAATGGTCGCGATGACCGTATCCAAGTCGCCGCAGGAGAGGACATACAGCTCCTGCGCGTCTACCCCGAGCCGTTTGGCCCGCAGGTGCAGCTGCCCCGCCGATTCCTCCCCCGAAACGTAGAGCACCTTAAGGGTTTGGGCAAAGGCTTGGGAAATCTGCAAAAGAAGGGTGGATTTGCCGATGCCGGGGTCGCCCCCAAGCAGCACCAGCGACCCCTTTACCAGTCCGCCGCCCAAAACCCGGTCCAGCTCCGACAGCCCGGTATGGTAGCGGATGGTGTTTCCGTCGGACAGATTGCTGCGGATGGAGGAAACCTCTGCCGGGCGGGCTGAGGCGGCCTTGCTCCGGGCAAAGGGCGCGGCCGAGGAGGTTAGGGGTTCGACTGCCGAAAAGCTGTTCCAAGCCCCGCACATCGGGCACTTGCCCATCCATTTCGGCGTTTCATACCCGCACTCCCCGCAGATATAGATTTCCTTTGATTTTGCTGTCTTTGCCATACACAGTCCTCTTTTCTTGGGTATGCTGTTAGGATACGGTGTTTGCCAGTCCCGCGGCGATGGAGAAAGCCATCTGCTGCTGGTAGGCCGTATCCTGCAAAAGGGCACACTCCTCCGGGTTGGATAAAAAACCACATTCGATCATGACGACCGGGTTTTCACAATGCATCAGCAGCCACACATCGTCGGTGGCGGGCTTGATTTCCCGTGTGTTGTCCGGCTGGAGCAGCTCGGTGACGCTGCCTTTTAAGTTGGTGGCGAGCAGCTTTGACGCTGCGTCCTTTGGCCCGTAAAACATCTGCGCGCCATGGTATTTCGATTGGGTAAACTGGTTTTGATGGATCATCAGGACCACTGCGTCCGGGTCAGCGTCCATGATTTCCAGCCTGGCGGACAGATCGGCCCGCTTTTGCTGCCGGACGGTGCTGCCGTTCCCTTCGCCGAGGGAGATGTCACTGTCCCGCGTCATCGTCACATCGTACCCCATGGCGCCCAGCAGTTCCCGCAGCTTCAAAGAAATCTCCAGGTTGATATCCTTTTCGATCGAACCGTCGCATCCGATGGCGCCGCCGTCCATCCCGCCGTGTCCGGGGTCAAGGACAACATGGGGACGGATACAGCCCGCCGAAACTTCCCGGCTCATAGCCTCTAGGGAATGGCGTTCAGCGACTGCTTGCCGGATGAAAGAAGCTCCTAAAATAATTCCGGTCACCATCAGCAGTATTGCGGATACCGCTGCCAGTGACCGTAGATGCAGCAGTCCGCTGCCGGTATTTCGTTTGCTACCCATCTGCATATCACCCCTTGCGGAAATGATATGCGGGAAAAGGAAATTTCATCCCTTAAAAAGGCTTTTTGCTTTTCTGCCTTTTCTTTTTGCCATCCTTGTCGACATAGACCAGCTTATTCCCAATCGAGATCCGCCGGCGGCCCAGTTCATACCCGATCCACATAAATAGGATATAAAGAAGCGGCAAAAGCATCATCAAAATCATCTTGCCCCATCCGCAGCCGGGCGTTGCTTCGGCGGCCGCAATGACCTCCTCGTATTGGGTGCCGGCCATGACGGTTGTTTCCTCCGTTGCTTCATGGAAATACAGCCCGTAGGGGTGGATGATGTTGATCAGCGGCCAGAGGGGCGCGTTCATCAGGCGATAGAGCCATAAGAGGTCAAAAAGGCCGGTAATTTTGGAGAAGATCAGAATGAGATCCGAAATGATACTCGGTGCCACCGCAACGAGCCCATAGCGCAGCGGCTTATAGGGGTCACGCTCCATCCGTCCGAATTGGAGGTAGTTTGCGTCCTTATCCCCGAATCCCCAGCTCTGGGCGTACAGCGTGATGCCGGTCAGCAGAAGGCAGATCAGCTCGGTCAGCAGCATCCCGCCGATGCCCATATTCATAATACCGCTCATGGAAAAGACGATGATGACACAGACCACGTTGCAGATACATAGGGTCTTGAGGACCTGCAGGCCCAACTCCTTCGGGCTGTTGTGCAGTTGGACGGTTTGCGAGGATGCTTCGGATTTTTCGCTTGTTTTTGCCATGAATATAATCTCCTTTCGGCAGGGAAAAGCGCCACAGGGTGCCGCACAGACTGTCAAGAAAATATTGTTATACGTTTTTGCGCAGGATACTGCCAGAAACGGGCCGTATCCCCAGCAGGGACGCGGGAAAAGAAAAATCCATTGCCGGATGGCGGGTATCGGTAATGGGGTTCCCGTCTCCGTCGGTCATGCCGCTGATCACAAAGGAAACCGGTTTTTGGCCGGGATTTAACAGCTCAACGGCATCGCCGTCCAGGAATTTGTTTTTCTGGATGCAGTACACCCTGCCGTTTTCGACCCGGTCGACCAATGCTACGATATCACAGTTTCGGATATATCCAGCCCCTTCATACCGCTGGCCCTGTTCGGGACGGCCGAAGTAAAAGCCGGTCGAATAATCCCGATGGGAAACCTTGCGCACCTCTTCCAACAGGACGGGGTCTAGCTTCCATTGGGACGGGTTTTGCAGATAGCTGTCGACCGCCATCCGGTAAGCGTTGGTGACAACGCCCACATAATAAGAGGATTTGGCGCGGCCTTCAATTTTCAGCGAAGTAACCCCGGCCTGGACCAGCCGGTCGATATACTCGATCATGCATAAATCCTTCGCGTTTAAAATGTAGGTCCCTTCGTCCGCTTCAAAGACGGGAAAGTACTGTCCCGGCCGCTTTTCCTCCATCAGCGTATATTTCCAGCGGCAGGGCTGGGCGCACTGCCCGCGGTTGGCGTCCCGGTCGGCCATGTAGTTGGACAGGACACATCTGCCGGAGAAGGACATACACATCGCTCCGTGGACAAAAACCTCGATTTCGAGGTCCGGGGGAGTCTTTTTCCGGATGACCCGGATTTCATCAAGAGACAGTTCCCTGGCCAGGACGACCCGTTTGGCGCCCATGCGGTACAGCTCGGAGGCCGCCAGCCAGTTGACCACCCCGTTTTGGGTTGAAATATGGATTTCGGCTTCAGGAGCCGCTTTTTTCAGGAGCGACAAAACGCCCAGGTCGGTGACGATAAAGGCGTCGACGCCGGTCGCGGCGGCTCCCTTTAAGAACCCCTCCATCCGGTCGATTTCGTCGTTGCGCGGCAGGGTATTGCAGGTCAGGTAAACCCGCACGTTTTTCTCGTGCGCCATCCGGACCGCTTTTTGCAGGCTTTCAATATCGAAGTTGGCGGAGGCCGAGCGCATCCCATATTCGGTGCTGCCCAGATAAACTGCGTCCGCACCGAAGGTAAGCGCCGTTTTCAGCCGCTCAAAGTCCCCTACAGGGGCGAGCACCTCCGGGATATGTGTTTGGATCACGGGACTTCTCCTTTGTTGTTTATGGTTTCGGCGCCGGGGCGGAGCCTGTTTTTGTCTGTAAATCAATCAATATGGTCGACATTTTGATTGTGCTCCTGTAAAGTCCCGGCATAGTAGAACTCTCCGGTCTTGGTATTGCTGCAGAAATAGTAGTAGGCGGTGGACTCCGGCTGTAGGGCGGCCTGGATAGCGTCCATACCGGGGTTGCAGATCGGCCCGGCGGGCAGCCCTTCACATTCATAGGTGTCGTACGCTTTTGCCTTGGTCTGATAAGGGAGGGATTTGCCCTTCATCAGAATGGTTGCGTTGGCATACTCCCGGGTAGGGTCACTCTGCAGGCGGGGATAGTTTTCCGTGTCATTCAGCCGGTTCCAATAAACCGAGGAAACCAGACGCATATTGTCGGGATCGCCGCTGGCCTCTGCTTCGATGATCGATGCGAGGGTGATGGTCTGATGCTGGGTCAGGCCCATTTCCTGCATCAGAGACTGCACGCCGTCAATTTTATTCTGGAAGTTTTGCAGGATTTTGGTGATGATATTGGCCGGGGTATCGTACGTATAAAATTGATAGGTGTCGGGGAACAGGTACCCTTCCAACGGATAGAAAATCAGGTCGGAGTCGGACATCTGTTTCTCAAAATCATATCCATAATCGGTATCGGCTTTGGCGGCCTCCATGAACGCTTCCGCTTCACAGACGTTGTTTTCCTCCAGGGTTTCCGCGATCTCGTCCAAGGTCATGCCCTCGGTAAAGGTAACCCAGACCGTTTCACGGGCGTTCTTCTGGATCTGGATTTCATCAAGCAGCTGCATATAGTTCATGTTGTCGTTGAGGGTGTGCTCGCCCGCCTGATAGGGGGCGGTCTGCCCCTCGAATTTGGCAACATAGCTGAACAGCCAGCCGTATTTGATCAGCCCCGCATCCATCATCTTTTGGGCAACATCGTCGGTGGTATCGTCTTCCTGGATTACAATGGTTATGGCATCATTGCCGGTGCTGAAAGCCAGTACGTCATTGAATACCCGCAAAAACATCACCGACACGAAGACGCAGACAAAAACGGTCACAGCGACATAAAGCAGAGAGAAGAGCCTTCCGCGATGATAGACGCGCTTAGGCACCCGCCGGAAGATGCGGCGGCGGATTTTCGGCATCGTTAGATGATCCTGTTCGGCCGGTATCTCGCCCTTTTGCTGTACATCATCGGAAACGGCGGAATCTTCCTCTTCTTCTACGGGCTGCTGGGGCGCAACCGCCACCGTGCGGGTTTCCCAGGCGGGAGGGGGATCTGTCTCATCCTCGGGAAGATCGTCCAGTTGTTCTGCCGCCGGATCGTCATATTCCGCCTGATCTGGAAAGCTTTCTTCCGTATAGGCATCGTCCTGCGCGTTTGTGCCGTAATCTTCCAGCAGATCATCTACGGAAAGCCCGCCCGCGTCAAACATTACGGTGCTGTCCTGTTCGTTTTCATCCATGTTTTTTTTGTAATCCATCAGATCATTCCTTTATCGCAGCGGCGTCGCATAAGAGGGGCCGCAGAAGATTATCATACCGGTATCAGGGACCGGGGCGCTGGAGAAAAGAGGTTCCCGCGTCTGCAGGGACTGCTCTGGGCCGGCGCCCTCATCGCCTGGAGGGGAAAAAGGCCGGGGAGGAAAAACGTTTTACAAACTTTTCTGTCACCAAAATATCGATCATGCGGTCAAACCGGCCGTGCGGGAGCTGCGTTTTCAGGCAGCCGGTATAACAGACCCCTGCCGTTACGCCGGGATAATGGGATAAAAAGCGGTCATAGTACCCCTTTCCGTACCCCAACCGGTATCCCTCCAGATCAAAGCCCAGTCCCGGCAGCACACAGAAGGAGTGCGCCAGTTCAAAGTCGGTGACCGATCTGCTGAGCTCCGGATGCTTTTCGGGCACCGGTTCCAGGACTTTAAAAGAACCCGGCTCCAGCTCGCTGAGATCTTGAATCAGGAAAAACTTCATATCGATCTTCCCCGGCACACACCAGGGGACCGCGACCTTTTTCCCTTCGGATAGGGCCTGTTCAATCAAATGATGGGTATCGACTTCGATGGCCGTTGAAACGTAGGTCAAAATCAGGGACGCGGATTTGTATTCTTTTAAGGCTGTCAGCTTTTTTAAGATCTGGGCGTCCCTTGCGCGTTGATCTTCCGGCGCAAAAGAACGCCGGATGGTTTTGAATTCGGTCCGCAGCGCTTTTTTGACTTCCCGGATGTCTGTATATCGCATGACTTTGGTCAACCCTTTCTGTTGCCGGATAGAACCGTTTGTAGCGTTGAAATCTGCTATTTAGTCGAGCATGAGGGCCGTGTACCCGTTTGGCAGGGAATCAGAGGGACTGTCGAGCCGCCGTCCCATGCCGTATGGGGCGGCTTTCCCGCCCGGAAAGGGAAACGGATGCTGGATAAGGGCTTTTGACCGGTTAAAATGGTGCATCAGGATATTTGCCGCATATAAAGGGCTGCCGTCCGTTTCCCGCAAGACCAGTTTATCATCCTGCGGCGGCAGCGTCAATACCGCGTAACGGAGGATCCCTCCCTCTGTGAACAGGACGGTTTGTCCGTCGCAGGCGTGCAGCTCCTCATAGATATAGGAAAGCTCCGGGTCCGGATGGAACAGGGCGGCTTTCTTTGCGGAAATCTGTGTCAGGAAACGGGCCCGCATTGCCGAAAAGCGGGTAAAAGGACAAGGCCGGATATCGGTCTGATCAAAAGATGCGGAACGCGCAAGGGTTCCCGTATACCGGGGAAAGGTTTCCTGATACCCCTGTGCCGCATAAAACCGGTGCAGGGAATCCTCCGCAGGTACTAAGCAGGTAAAGCTTACCCCATGCTTTTGGAGGTCACTTGCCATATACCGGTCCAGCGTTTTTGCGCAGCCTTTTCCCCGATTGTCTTTTTGGGTCGCCACCGCGTAAATATACCGTCCGTTTAATGTGCTGCCGTCCGGTGTCCGCAGGGAGACGCGCATGGCCGTCATCATGGAAACGAGTTTTCCGTCCCGCTGCAGGATATAGGTTTCATGCGGCTTAAAGCGGCGGTCAAAATACAGGTTCATGTAGTCTTCACCGTCGCCAAAGGCCTCCTGCCATAGAAGGCGCAGCTGCGGCAGGTTTTCCGGCGCCGCAAGGCCCATCCGTATGCCCATCGTTTAGTGCCCCGCCGCAATCGTACAGGAGGTGCAGCATAGCTCAAGTTCTGCATTGGTCAGCCGCAGCAGCATTTCCGGCCGCCAGGACTCCTTTGCTTTCCGCAGGCCGGGGTCGCCGGTATCTTCTTCCCGGTTGACCCACTTATAGCCCTCCATCTGCTTGGCAAACTGCTGGGTAATCATCGGATAAGCGCCGGGAACGTCATACATGGCCTTTTCAAAATGGACCGAAAAGGTATCCGCGTTGGTCGGCTCGCCAATCGTGTACGCGACGACCCGGCCGTTTTGGAACAGTACGCCGCCCTGTAAATCCAGCTGATCAAACATCCGGATCGCTTCCTCGGCCGCTTCTATTTCCAATAGGAGCTCATGGTTATCGGCCGCCAGCGCGCGGTTTTGTTCCTGCCAGGCATCATTCATTTCGAGTACCTGCGGGATCAGCTCCGCGGTCATTGGCCGGTATTCCCAGTCGGAGCGCATGAATTTGTTGATAAACCCGCGTTTCCCGTGGTAATGGGAGCCGGGGAGGGATGCTAAGTTTTCCCGGAGGTAGATATATTCATAATCGCTGCGGCTTTCGAGCGGGGTAAGCTTTTTGCCGTATATCCGGCAGAGCCTGGAAAGGTCTTCATCCGTCAGGGCGTGCAGAATCATCGGCTTGGCGAGGCAAAAGCTTTTGCTGTCCTTCCAGACCTTTTCGATCGCCCGCTTTAAGGCTTCGTCGTCCCCGTCGCCCATCGGCAGGCGGTAGCTGGTTTTGCGGCAGCCGGCGGAATCGATGAACCGGTAGCGAAGGAAGAAAAAGCCTTCGTCTTCGCAAACCTGGATATCATAGCCCTTCTGCCAAATCATCGAAGCGGCAAAGGAATACTGGGCGCCCATGCAGCCGCGTTTTTGATAATAGGCTGTCATCCATTCCCGGTCTGACAGCGAAACAGGATGAAATGCAAGCATAATATACTTCCTTCAGATCTCTTTTTCTTTTAGTATAGCCAGAATTTTGCGGGTAATTTCGTCTAAAGGCAGCGGATTTTCCCCGTCGTCGCAGCGGATTACGAACCACCCCTGCCGCTCGGCAGAGAAGTGCGCCGTTTTGCGGCATTTTTCCAGGTATTCCATATTGCGTTCATGGATATCTCTTTGCCGTTCGTCTCCGCCGTAACGCAGGGAGAGCAGCCGGTCGGATACCTTCCGTTCCATATCCAAAAAGATGACTAGGTCCGGAACGGGCAGTTCCAGCTTTCCATATTCATAATCCGCCAGCCAGTTCAGGTAGTGCTCCCATTCCGATTCCGGGAGCTTGCTCATCTGGTGGATGGCATTGGAAGTGGTGTACCGGGTCGCGAGGATCAGGGTATCGCTTTCATAATCCTTTTGCCAGAATTTTTTGAAAGAAGCGTAGCGGTCGACCGCGTAGAAGCTGCCGGCGGCATAAGCGCTTATATCGTCGGGGTTGTCGGAAAATTCACCGTTTAGATACATCTGCACCAGTGTCGAAGAAGGCTCCTTATAATCCGGGAAGGAAATCAGCCGTACCTTCCGTCCCATCCCCGTCAGGGTCTCATAGACGCGCCGGCTCTGGGTGGATTTCCCGCAGCCATCCAGCCCGTCTAAGACAATGAGTTTTCCCATTATACATTCTCCCCGGTAATCAAATCCGCTGCATAGGGAAGGCCCCGAATCCAATCGCAGAGGGTGTGCCATTCCGCCAGCTTATGGTCTTTGCGGGCGTGATAGATATTCCGCAGGGTTTCATAGTTGAGGGTGCAGGTGCGCATTTGGTTGTAGGAGGAGGGCAGCAGCTGGATCAGGTCATACCAATACTGTTTGTCCTTGTTTTCCATATACTTTATCCGGATTTTTTCCAAGAAGGAAACGATCTGCTCCATTTCTGCGAGGGTTTCCGCGTCCATATGATCGGTGCTGAAGTCCTCCAGCGCGAAGGGCTTTGCATGGATTTTATGCATGGTCGAGGTTGAGTTGGCGACAGTCGCGACTTTATAGGTGTCGTATTCCTTCCACCAATAGATCGGCGCGGTAATATCAACCGAAACAAAGATCTGGCGGATAAACTTCCGATGGTCGCTTCCTGCCTGGCAAAGGCGGCGCGCCAAAGAAAGGTCGTTTTCCCCCAGATGGAACTGTCCGCTTTCATCAAACCAGCTGTCCATTCGATCCCAGCTGTTGAGCGGGTTTCGTGCGCCGCGGATTGCGTTTTCTATATTCATCACAGCAGTATTTGCAGTTGTAAGCATTTTCCTTCTCCCCTATATACATACATATAAAAATATTATAGCACAAACGCGTTCTGAATAAAAGGAATTTTTCATGAATAAAGGATGGGAATCCTTGTGTAAAGAAGGTTTAGCAGGTACAGGCGGCAAATCCTTCCGCCGCCATAGAATAAGCCGGTGCCTGTCGGAAATAGACGGCACCGGCCTGTATTTATTCTTGTGGAAGCGTTTTGTTCATACTGCCCATCTGATACCCGCCAAGGTCTAGGGTTACATACGTAAAGCCAAGGCTTTGGAAATATGTATGGAGCTGTTTTGCCGTATCGGACTGTAAGATTTTCGGGAACTGTTCGGGGTCGATTTCAATCCGGGCGATTTTTCCATGGATGCGGACGCGGACCTGGCGGAAACCAAGGTCCAACAGCCGCTGCTCCGCTTTGTCGACCATGGATAGCTTCTCTTCTGTAATCTGCTCTCCATATACAAAGCGGGAGGATAAGCAGGCAAAGGACTGCTTGTCCCAGGTGGAAAGCCCCAGCTGTTTGGATAACGTCCGGATATCGGCCTTTGTCAGCCCGGCCTCCCGCAGCGGGCTTTTTACGCCGAGTTCCGCAACAGCGAGAAGACCGGGACGGTAGTCGCCGTTATCGTCCATATTGGAGCCTTCTGCGACCGATGCAATGTTTTCCTGCCGGGCAATTTCTCCGATTTTGGTGAACAGCTCCCTTTTACAGAGATAACAGCGGTTTTTGGGATTGCAACTGAAGCCCTCAATGGATAGTTCCTCGGATGTACATACAATGTGCCGGATTCCTTCTTTCCGGCAAAACGCCTTGGCTTCATTGAGTTCCCGTTCCGGAAAGGAGCAGGAGTGGGCCGTAACGGCGATCACTTTATCGCCTAAAAGGTCGTGGGCTGTTTTCAATAGAAAGGTTGAGTCCACCCCGGAGGAAAACGCAACGGCGATGCTGTCCAGGGAGAGAAGGTATGACTTTAAATGGGTGTTTTTTTCGTGCAGGGTATCCATATTCTCCTCCAATTGTTCCGCGTCCCGGTATCTCGGCTGCGGCAGACATGTAATAAAACCTATGGAATTTATATGATATATAATACCCCTCCAAACCCCTTTTGTCAAGAGGTTTCCTTTTGTCCTGCAAAAAGGCTCTTTTACGGATTTTCTTTCCCTACATTGTCCTGCGGAATGATCGGGGCAGTCAGCAGGCGGCGGTAATAGGCGCGGGCCTGGTAGAGCGCCTGGACGGGGTTGTTGCCGAGGACGCGGTCTTTCACGATCAGGGTAGTGATCGGCCCTTTGGCGTACTTGTAGAATAAGGTATCATGGCCACAGCAAAGCCCTATCACGACATTCAGATCGACTTTTGCCTTTGCCAGCAGCTTTGCCTGTAAAATCGGGTTGCACATGACGTTGCCGGTCACGCAGGTATATTCTTCCGGGACCCCGATACCTGTTTTGGGGAGGGAGGCGACCTTACAGGCGGCGCCGTAAACCGCAAAGCCGTTTAGGCGAAGGATCCGGGCAAAAATCCGGCTCTCCTCGATCAGCCCGGCGCAGGTCGCAATACCGATCTTTTTGGCCCCGATCCGGTGTGCGAATTCCATGGTTTCTTCTACGCGGGTATATTTTCCGTAGAAACCGCCCTCTACCTCTGCGGCGGCGACCGCGATCTTATTGTTGATGCGGCTCTTGTACAGCTTTAAAAGCTCATCGATCTCTTCTTCCGTTAAAGCTGTAGTCAGGCAGAAATCCGGATACTCGCCATTTCGTCTGGCGCAGTTTATGACGCCGCAGTCTACGCAGCTTTTCGGGTAAACGCTTCCATTGTTTTTCTCAGTGCTACTCATCGTACTTTATTCCTTTCCTACGGTTATTTTGTGGCCTGGTATTCCTTTAAAGCGGCTTCCACCCGGTCCAGGGCCTCCTTTAGCTGGCTTTTGGGGCAGCCGAAATTGAGACGGACAAATCCTTTTTCTCCGTAATCTGCCCCGTCGTTAAAGCGGACGCCGGCTTTTTCTTTGAAAAATGTAAACGGGTCTTCAATCCCGGTCGCGCGTGTGTCAATCCAGGCAAGGTATGTACCTTCATTGTGTACGACCCGCAGCCCGTCTATATGGGCGATACGCTCCTCCAGATAGTCACGGTTGCTGCGCAGATAATCACGCAGTTCATTTTTCCATGCGTCGCATGAACCGTTATAGGCTGCGTGCAGCGCTTCGAAAGACAGCGCGTTGTGGGTAGAGAACAGGCCCAGGCTGATATCGTGGAACTTATTGCGAAGCTCCGGTGATGGAATAATCGCAAATCCAGAGGGAAGAGAGGGGATATTTGCGATCTTCCCTGCGCTGGACAAGGTAATGCTGTAGTTTTTTACGTCGTCATTTAGGCTGAAGAATGGGATATGCTGCCCTTCCAATATCAGTTCACAGTGAATTTCATCGGAAACAACCAGGAGGCTGTGCCGTTTCGCAAAGGCGGCTGCCTGTTCCAGCTCCTCCCTTGTATACACCCGGCCGACCGGATTATGGGGGTTGCAGAGCACGAGGACACCAGTATCTTCTGTGACAGCCTCTTCTAAAGCGTCAAAATCCATCTCATAATGCAGGTTTGTTTCCTTCATCGGCACCTCAATGACGTTGGTATGGGCCTCTTGGGGGAGCCTGCGGATGTGCGTATACATGGGGGTAGAATAAATCATCTTTCCACCGCCTACCCGGCAGGCAATATTGGCTCCGGGCATGACACTGGGAATCCAGACAATCCATTCCTCCGGGAGATCGGCCCCGTAGGTCTTTTTATAGTGCGACGAAATTGCTTTGGCAGTCTGCCTGGCGATTGACCCGTATCCAAACACCCCGTGCTCCAGACGCTTCTGTACCGCCGCAAGCAGGGGAGGAGGGGAAGTGAAGTCCATATCGGCGACCCACATCGGGATATAATCGCCGCCCTGGTAATCCCATTTGGCACAGCTTGTGCCTTTTCTTTGGATAATCTGATCGAATTGCGACATTGTGATCCTCCTTGCTTAGATAGCGTAGTTATTGGGAATAATCCTCTGTAGGAATTCGCGCGTGCGCGGGTTTTTCGGATTTAAGAGGATTTCTCTGGGCGTCCCTTCTTCTACGACGACCCCGCCGTCCATGAAGACAATGCGGGTTGCAATATCCTGTGCAAAGCTGATCTCATGGGTTACGACAATCATCGTCCGTCCCTGCATTGCCAGCTTTACCATGACGCTGAGCACCTCGCCGACAAGCTCCGGGTCAAGGGCGCTGGTCGGTTCGTCGAAAAGGATGACCTCCGGGTCGAGGGCGAGGGCGCGGGCTATGCCGACACGCTGCTGCTGGCCGCCGGAGAGCTGGCTGGGGTAGGAATTGTATTTATCCTTCAGCCCGACCTTATCCAGAAGATCTTTTGCGGTAGCCTCCGCCTCCGCTTTATCGATCCCCTTTACGATAATCAGCCCCTCGGTTACATTTTCCAGAGCCGTTTTATTTTTGAATAGGTTATAGAGCTGGAAAACCATCGCGGTTTTCTGCCGCAGGGCCAAAATCTCCTTATGCGAAGCTTTTTTCACATCAGCGGTCAGATCGCCGACCGTTATTTTTCCTGAATCTGCTGTCTCCAGAAAATTGATGCTGCGCAGCAGGGTCGTCTTGCCGGAACCGGACGGGCCCAGGATGACAACCACTTCCCCGGTATTGACTTCCAGATTGACATCCTTCAGCACCTCATGCTTACCGAAGGATTTTTTGATATGTTCCAGTTTGATCATTTTTACTTAGCCTCCACGAGTCCGTT
>CAYWRQ010000010.1:4803-35465 GCA_964460915.1 uncultured Oscillospiraceae bacterium | reverse complement strand
CATCGGGACAACCTGAGAATAGCCGCCGCCGGCCGCGCCGCCCTTGATGCCGAATACCGGCCCGAGGGAAGGCTCGCGCAGGGCGAGAACCGCGTTTTTGCCCAGCTTCGCCATCGCCTGGCCGAGGCCGACCGAGGTCGTGGTCTTGCCTTCACCGGCGGGGGTGGGGTTGATGGCGGTGACTAGGATCAGCTTGCCGTCGGGGTTCCCAGCGACCTTTTTCGTCAGGTCATCGGAAAGCTTTGCCTTATATTTGCCGTAAAATTCGAGATCATCGGCGTCGATGCCGATACTCTCTGCGACCTGCGCGATGGGGAGCATATGCGCCTGCTGCGCAATTTCGATATCTGTTAGCATAAAAAACAACATCCTTTCGCTATTTTTCACGAGCCAAGCTTTTGGGAAATCATTCCATGCCTAAATTATACCACACCGCCCTTCATATTTCAACAATAAACTTAACCCTAAGTGTTTTCCCTTTGGATCTTGCAGGTGCCCGCCAGATGCATTATAATAGAAGCAGTGAACAAAAGGAGACGAAAGCCATGAAAAAACTGCCGCAGATTACAACCGCCGACGAGCTGGAAACGCTTATCCTACAGATTGGGTTTCTTCCCTTCTTCCGCTGCGAAATCCCGGGATATTCGCTGGAGGAGCTGACACCGCCGGAATTTTGGTTCAAGGACGGGGTCGAGGGGCCGTGGGAATGGCGGGAGACGGCGGCGGCAAACGGGAAAATCGGCTACGGAAAGCTGGTGCGCGGAAAAGCCGCCTTTATCAGCCCGGAGCTGCTGCCGCTGCTGGCCAACTACCGCCGGGACGGATACGACTATGACGCCCGGTTTGACGACGGGCTGATGAAGCACCGGGAAAAAATCGTCCTGGACGCGGTGGCGGAAAACGGGACGATGCTCTCCCCCGACATCAAAAAGGTCTGCGGGTTCGGGAAGGGCGGACTGAAAGGGTTTGAGAGCATCCTCTCCGGCTTGCAGATGCAGACCTACCTGCTGGTGCGCTCCTTTGAGTACAAAAGGGACAAGCACGGAACCCCCTACGGCTGGGGCGTCGGGCGGTATGCCGCGCCTGAGACGATCTTCGGCGCGGAGCTGGTCACCGCGCGGTATGAACAGCAGCCAAAGGAAAGCGCTGCCGAAATGATCGAGGTGCTCAGCGGGCGGCTGGATATTGACACCGGTGCGCTGAAAAAGCTGCTGCGGTAAATTTTTCCGATTTTTGCAGCTTTTCCCCCGCGCCGTGCGTATTATGGGTAAAAGCACAGAAAGGAATTTACAATATGAAAAAGAAACTGCTGGCCCTCATGGCCGTTTCAATGCTGGCGGCGGCCCTGCCGGTGGGTGCATCCGCCCTTTACGATGAAAACGGGGACAACACCCCGCCGCCGGAAGGGACGGCGGCCATCACCTCTATGGCTGAGCCGGAGCCGGACACGCCCTCTTTGCCCGGCCCCGGTTTTTCGCAAGACAAGGCCCTCGGCGCCTATACAAAACTGATGGAGGCCTTCAGCGCATCCTATCCGGAAAGCTACGGCGGCGGGTACATTGACGGCGAAACCCTCGTGGTCCTGCTGACCGACATGGACGCTGCCGATGCATACCGGGAAATTTGCGGCGAATATTCGGACGCAGTGCGCTTTGAGCAGGTGGAGTATTCCTATACCGAACTGCTCCGGGCGATGGATACTCTAAACGCCGATCTTTCCGGTACGGACGGGATCGCCGGTTTCGGCCCGGACGAGCGGAAAAACTGCATCTTTATCGATGCATTAAAAAGCGCTTGGCCCGATCCGAACGTGCTGACCGCGAAAATCGAGAGCCTGATTTCCATCCCCTATCGAGTCAACTGGGTGGACGGTTATGCTGTCGCGACAGACGGTTCCGATTCTTCGGGCAAGGATACCTGGACCGACCCGGAGACCGGCTACGTTTATGAAAACGGGGTCAACGTCACGGTACAGGGCGATATTATGCTGCTCTCGGAAACGGGCGAGGATATCCCCGAAGCTGAGCCAGTCGCGAATGTCCCGAAAACCGGGGTTTCCTCTAGCGGGATGGGGCTTGCCCTTGGGGCCGCAGCTGGACTTGGGCTGCTGAAAAAGAAACGGAATAAATAAACAAGCTGCCTGTCCCCGCTTTACCCGGGACAGGCAGTTTTTCTATCCATTATACGCTTTCCGGCTTTACTCCGTTCCCTCTCTGCGGACCAGATTCTGGTACATCTCACCCCACTGCCCGATCGCGCTGAAAATCGGATACAGGGTTTTCCCGAGGTCGGAAAAGGCGTATTCCACCCGCGGCGGAACCTCCGGGTATACCGTCCGGCTCACCAGGCCGTCTTCCTCCATCGAACGCAGATTATCGGTCAGTACCTTGGTGCTGATCCCGGGGATTCCTTTTTTCAGTTCACTGAACCGGCAGGTTTCATGCAGAAACAGCTCCCGCATAATAAACAGCTTCCATTTATTCCCGATCAGCTGAATCGTTGTCGCCCATGGGCAGGCCGGCAATTCCTCTTTTGTTAACATTCTGCGCTCCCCTTTCCATTCCTATTCTATATAATACTAAGTCACCTAAAGGTAACCATATAATAAAAAAGTGCCGTCTTGCGCTTTTATCCTGGTACGATTATACTATAATCAGAAGGAAAAAACAAGCCCGGCCGGCCGCAGCCTTCCGTCAAAACATTACATTTCGCTGCTTAAGAGGAAAATCATCATGGAAAAAGTTCTTGCCTTTTTACACGAAAACCCTGTTCAGTACCTTGCGACCGTCGGCCGTGACGGCAAGGCAAAATGCCGCCCGTTCATGTTCGCGGGCGAAATGGACGGCAAGCTCTGGTTCTGCACCAACAGCCAGAAAGAGGTTTACAAGGATATGCAGGAAAACCCTGAAATTGAAATCAGCGTTTCCAGCCCCAGCTATGCTTGGATTCGCTTAAACGGGAAGGCCGTCTTCGAAGACAACCGCGCCGCCAAGGAAATGTGTATGGGCAACCCCATCGTCAAAGGCCAGTACCAGACTGCCGACAACCCGATTTTCGAGGTCTTCTACCTGGCAGACGCCAAGGCGGTGATCGCCGACTTCTCCGGCAACCCGCCTTATGAAACCACGCTGTAACCCACCGGCAGCGAAAATTGCACCAAATTATCATGGAGAAATTCCCGGCCGAAAGGAAGAAACTGAAGATGAATACAAAGGATTATCTCGGGTTTATTGTCCGCCAGATCCACACGACCGTTGTCGCGACCGTCGATGACGAAGGCCTACCGGTTACCTGTGCCATCGATATGATGGACAGTGACGAGGATAGCCTATATTTCCTGACGGCCAGGGGAAAATCCTTTTATAACCGGCTCAAAAAGAGCGGATTCCTTTCGCTGACCGGCATGAAAGGAACCGATACGATGTCCAGTGTGGCTGTCTCAGTCCGCGGGAAGGTGCGGGAAATCGGGCCATCGCTGCTCCCGCGATTGTTTGCCAAGAACCCATACATGAACGAAATCTATCCTGACCCCGCTTCCCGCGCTGCCCTCACGGTCTTCCAGCTGTATGAAGGCAGCGGCGAGTGGTTCGACCTGAGCAAAAAGCCGATTGAGCGGGCATCCTTTACCCTTGGCGGTGTCCGGCAGGCGGAAGAAGGATATTTTGTCACCGGCCGGTGCATCGGCTGCAAGCTCTGCTACGCAAAATGCCCGCAGAAATGCATCGATATCTGCGAAAAACCGGTTATCATCCAGCAGGAGCACTGCCTACGGTGCGGAAACTGCTTTGAAATCTGCCCGACGCGGGCAATCGAAAAGCGAGGATAACAGGAAATCCCTTTAACCAAAGCCCAGCCGCGCTGCGGTAACTACGAAACGAAAAGGAGTGCGCCACGATGGAACCGGTTCAAGAAATCCTACAGGTTTTAGAGCGGTATAAAAAAGCGATCCACACCCAAAATGCAGAGGATTTTTACCCGATCTGGGCAAAAAGCTGCGAAACCTCCCTCATCTCAGGTCCAGCCTGCTATGAGGGAACCAACTCGATCTACCAAAACTTCTTGATCGGAGCGATTCGGGCCGCATATACCCACATTGACCTGATTTCGAAAGAGACAAAGGTGCGGCTGCTGAGCGGCGGCTGCGCTGTCGTTATCTTCTCTTACCGCACCGCCTGTATCCGGCGGGATACCGGCGCGCCTTTCGGGATTGCGGGGCTGGAAACCCAGGTCTATGTCAAGGAGCCCGATGGCTGGAAGCTTGCCCATGTACAATATGCGGTGGACAATCGCAGCTAAACCATTCAATCAAGGAAAGATGGTGGAATAATTGGAAGATCAAGATATCCGGCGGCTTGCCCGGCAGATCGAAACCGCCGATGCGATTGCTGTGGGCGCCGGTGCGGGACTCTCGACGTCGGCGGGGCTGACCTACTCGGGAGAGCGGTTCCAAAAGTATTTTGCGGACTTTATCGAAAAGTACCATATCCCGGATATGTACTCCGGCGGCTTTTACCCGTTCCAGACCCTTGCGGAATACTGGGCGTGGTGGAGCCGGCATATTTACTATAACCGCTACACTGACCCGCCCTTCCCGGCCTACCGGGATTTGCTCGCCCTCATCGGGGACAAGGATTACTTTGTCCTGACCACCAACGTAGACCATCAGTTCCAAAGAGCCGGTTTTGACAAGCACCGCCTTTTTTATACCCAGGGCGACTACGGCCTGTGGCAATGCAGGGAGCCTTGCCATCCCAAGACCTACGACAACGAGGAAACCGTGCGGAGGATGGTTTTGGAGCAAAGGGATATGCGGGTGCCGGACAGCCTGATCCCCTTATGCCCGGTCTGCGGAAAGCCTATGACGATGAACCTGCGGGCGGACAACCGATTTGTTGAGGACGAGGGCTGGCATCGGGCGGCCGAGCGGTACGCGGACTTTTTGCGGCGGCATGACCGGCTTCACGTCCTGTTCCTTGAACTCGGCGTGGGCGGAAATACCCCGGGGATTATCAAAATCCCCTTCTGGCAGATGACGGCAAAGAATCCAAGGGCGGTGTACGCCTGCATCAATTACGGCGAGGCCTTTGCACCGCCCGAAATTCGGGAGCGCTCGATCTGCATTGACAGTGACATTGGAGAATTACTCTGTATGCTGCGAAAAAGCGGCTCCTGAATTTATCAGACAGCGCCAGCTTTTTGAAAAAAGCTGGGCAAAAACTTTCCTATTCGCGTTGGTCCTCCGGGCTCCGCCACTCCGTCGTTCGCTAAATTTTAGAAATCAGCGAACGCGCCGGGTACATACAGAAAATAAGGAGCAATTTCCTGTCAGGTAAAGATATAAAATTGAAAAGAAGAATCCAGATTTCTGCTTTTTCGACAACCTGCGACACCTGATCTTATCAGACACCGCTAAATTTCTCAGAATTGGTCTAAAATATCATGATGTCCTATATCGAGGAGAATGATCAGCTGGTCGCCCTCATAGTACCAGATAATACGGATGTCCATATTTACACTGCACTCGAATCAGTCTTTGGTTCCCTGGATGCGTTTGGTTCGCAGGGACGGGTGCATGGGGTTTTCGGCAAGGAGCCGCAATTTGTTCTGGAGCTGTTTTTCTCCCCCGCATTTAGGGCCTTAAAGTGTTTTTCAAACCGTTTGGTAAAGGTGATTTGATAAGCCATCAATCCGTCTCCAGCTTTGCAAACAGCGCGTCTACGCTGTCGAAGACCGGCTGCCCACCGGAGGCAATTTTGGCCTTTACCTCTTCCAACTCTCCTCTGAGCTCGTCAACATACTTTTTCGGATAGACGACAACCGGCAGCATATAAATCGTTCCGTCTTTTTCAAAAATATCCAGCTTGTCGCCTTCGGAAAGGCCCAGCTTGACGATAATCTCTTTTGGTATCGTGATCTGTGACTTCTGACGTAATTCGGCCAGCATGTAACCATCTCCTTTGCATAGATTGGAAAATAGGAATTTCTGATTTTCTTACCTATAGTATATCCACTTTCCAATGATTATGCGAGAGGATACGGAAAAAGTTTACATTTCATAATAGTGTGCAGTAATTATAATACCCCGAGGATTATCAAAATCCCCTTCTGGCAAAGGTGAAAAAATGAATCAGCAAGAAAGACGGCTTTACTTAATTCACGCCCTAACGGAAGAAATGCCGCAGTATAGGGGCCTGCAAATCCCGGACGGCGAAGCGGGACAGCGACGGCTGCTGCGTTCCCTGTTCAACGTCCGTCCCCCCTATCCGGCGGCCCCCGACTTTCTCCGGATACAGGATCAGTACCTGTCGGAAGAAATCCGAAGCCGCGGCATCGTAGACTGCACCTCCCTCTCCCCGTCCGGCGCCGATCCCCGCATCTGTCTCTGGCAGGGGGATATTACCACCCTGCGGTGCGACGCGATTGTCAACGCGGCGAACAGTGCTCTCCTCGGATGCTGGCAGCCCTGCCATTCCTGCATCGACAACCTCATCCACACCCTTTCCGGCGTCCAGCTCCGGATCAAATGCAGCGAGATCATGCAGGCCCAGGGGTATCCGGAGCCGCCCGGGACCGCCAAAATCACCCCCGGCTATAACCTCCCCTGCAAATATGTCCTCCATACCGTCGGGCCGGCCATATCCGGCGCCCTCCGCCCAAAGGACTGTGAAACCCTTGCCGGCTGCTATCGGTCCTGCCTGGAGCTGGCCGCGGCGAACGACGTCCGCTCAATTGCCTTTTGCTGCATCTCAACCGGCGTCTTCCGTTTTCCGCAGGAAAAAGCGGCCGCGACCGCCGTTGAAACGGTCACCCGCTTTTTAAAAACCGACCGCACGATTCACCAGGTGATCTTTAACGTCTTTACCGATCGGGACCGGGTTCTTTACGAAAGGCTGCTGGAACCGGTATAATCGACTAGGCGTCCGCAGCCGGTCATAAAATCCCCACTCCCCGCATACATTAGATGCAGACGAAAGGATGTGCGCGGATGGACAGAGAACGGGATACCCAGCAGGCCGCAAGGCCCCACCAGCTGATTTTAGACAACCGGAAGCGGCTGTCGGTCAGCGGAATCGAGCAGGTCGATTGCTTTGACGAGAACCAGGTCGTCCTTTACACCGTCATGGGACGGCTGGAAATCCGGGGAGAGGACCTCCATATCCTGGATTTTTCCACCGACGGCGGCGATTTTACCCTGGAGGGGACTGTTTCCGCCCTTTATTACACCGACCAGCAGCCGGGCGGCGGGCTTTTCTCCTTTTTTCACAGGGGTGGGAAATGATCGCGAAGGAAGCGCTGCTCTTTCTCAGATCCTGCCTGCTGGGGGCCGGGTTCGGCGTGGTCTACGACGGCTTCCGGATCCTGCGGCTGTTCCTTCCGTCCGGGGAAAAAATCACCTTTATCGAGGACGGACTCTTCTTTTTGATCCTGAGTGCCGCCAACTTCCTTTTCTTCCTTTCCCATACCTACGGAGAGCTGCGGCTGTTTTTGCTGATCGGTGAGGCCCTCGGCTTTTCGATCTATTATCTGACTGCCGGACGGGCCGTTTATTTTCTGATGCTGCACCTTTCCAAAGGCGTCAAACGGCTTTTCAGAAGGCTTTTCCGTTTAACTGCAAAGTTGCTTGGCATAATAGCCTATAATTCCGGGAATAAAACTGTGAATAACAACGAAAATGACGCAAATCGGATAGATTCATAAAATTGTGCTTGCAACCGGCGCAAAGGCTGTGTATAATGGAGATAAATATTACTGATAGTGGGAGGATTGCTATTTTGATGAAAGGCAAAAAAAGTAAAGTCAATAGAATATTCGGCGTCGCTATTTTTGCTCTGGTAGTCTATCTTGCAATTTCATCGATGGTCCTTCAGGTCGATATTACATCCTACCAGAACAGGCTCGATCAGCTTGAGCAGCAATGCGCTGAACAGGAGATCGAAAACGCACAGCTTGACGCCCGCGTCGAAGAGGGCGCGGACTATGATTATGTGATTCGTACCGCCAGAGAGAAGCTCGGGCTTATCTTTCCGGAAGAACAGGTATTTTACAATGCCTCCGGCAATCAGTAAAATAATTAAGGGAGGCAGCTAAGTAGTTTATGCAGCTGGAAATTGGAAAGATCGTCGAAGGCAAGGTCACAGGCATTACAAAATTTGGAGCATTTGTGGATCTGGGCGAAGGAAAAACCGGGATGGTTCATATTTCAGAGGTGGCGCCGACTTACGTAAAGGAGATCACCGACTTTTTGACCCAGGGGCAGACCGTGAAGGTCAAAATCCTGAATATCGCTCCGGATGGAAAGATCAGCCTTTCGGTCAAACAGGCTATGGATACGCCTCCTCAGAGCAGACAGGGACAGCGTCCTTTTCGTCCCCGCGGCGAAGGGAAAGGAAACGGCCCCCGGCGGGACAACAGCAGCCGAGCGGACAGCGGCGAGAAGGTTTACACCGCTCCCAGGGACTGGAACCATACGCCGAAGGAATCCGGCAGCAAGGATTTTGAGGATATGCTGTCTAAATTCATGGCGCGCAGCGATGAAAAGATTTCCGATCTGAAGCGCAGCACCGACGGGAAACGCGGCAGCTTTGGCGGCAGACGAAACGGCAAGCAGCAAGGCTGATGGGATTTAGAAGCGAATAGAGTGGCCGGCGTTTTTGTCGGCCATTTTTGTATATCGGGGGCCTCTCCCCCGATGAGCAAAGGCAAAACCGATTGAAACAAAAGAAAGGAAGAAAAGATTATGCAGATTCAGACACCGCCTATGGGGTTTAACACCTGGAACACCTTTGGAGAAAACATCAGCGACGCGCTGGTGCGCGAAACCGCCGACGCGATGGTATCCCTTGGACTGAAAGATGCCGGGTACCAATACCTGGTCATTGACGACTGCTGGTCCAAGCGGGAGCGCGACCCGGAAACCGGAAAGATCGTCCCGGATCCGGTCAAATTCCCCCACGGAATGAAAGCGTTGTCGGACTATGTCCATCAGAAGGGGCTGAAGTTCGGGATGTATTCCTGCGCTGGGGTGCGGACCTGTGCCGACTATCCCGGCAGCTTCGACCATGAATTTTTGGATGCCGAAACCTTTGCGGAGTACGGCTGCGATTTTCTGAAATACGATTTCTGTTACAAGCCCTCGACTGCGAACGGCCCGGTCCTCTACCACCGGATGAGCATGGCGCTGAAATCCTGCGGCCGGGACATCCTCTTTTCCGCCTGCAACTGGGGCAGCGACGAAGTCAGCAAATGGATCCGGTCAACCGGCGCCCATATGTACCGTTCGACCGGCGACATCAACGACAGCTGGGTTTCCATGCGGGACATCGCCATGAGCCAGCTGGACAATCTTGCCTACTCCGCGCCCGGCTGCTACAACGACATTGATATGCTCACCATCGGGATGTACGGCAAGGGCAACGTCGGCAATCTCGGCTGCACCGACACCGAATACAAAACCCAGTTCGCCCTTTGGTGTATGTACTCGGCGCCCTTGATGCTGGGCAGCGACATCCGCCGGATGGACAAAGGGATACTGGGGCTGGTCACCAACCCCGACCTGCTGCGGATCAACCAGGACATCGAAGCCCGCCCCGCCTTCCTTGCCACAGAGACGGGCAATCTCCCGGGACGGATTGTGCTGGTCAAGCATCTTTCGGACAACGAGCTGGCAGTCGGATTTTTCAATATGACCGAAACCGGCGGGCAGATTCCCTTCTTCCTGGCCAACATCGGCCTGACCGCGTCCAGCGGCCGTGCGCTTCAGATGCGGGAGCTTTTTACCGGCGAAGAGAAAACGGTGCGCGAGTTTATGAACCCCGTTGTAGGGGCGCATGACTGCAGCGTCTACCTGTGCAGGATAGTCCGGGCATGACCCGCCCGATAACGCCGCCCGTCTGCAAAAAATGCGGGCGGGCGCTGACCCACGACGAGATCGCCCTTTACTGCAAGCTGGTAAACCGCGGGGCTGACCGCTTTTTATGCATAGACTGCCTGTCGGAATATACCGGCTGGCCGGTCGCGCTGCTGCAAAAAGCCGTGCAGGACTACAAACGCCAGGGATGTTCCCTATTCCGATAATCATCATGCGGGACTGCCCGAACTTTCTGCAGAGGCGGCGCGTAATGGTGATGTGCGGCCACATCCGCCCACCAATCTTCCGTCCTGCACCCATTTTCATCAACACGAATCACATACCGGTCACTCCGTAGGGGCGCACCGATGTGTGCGCCCGTGGGCCTACCTCCCCGCACCCGTTCACGTTAATGTGCATCACCCACCGAAAACACTGTAGGGAACTGGCCCCGCTGTTCCGGGTTTACATCGCGAACCCGGCGTCTTCGAAAAAAACACCCGCACGTTCGCCGCGCCCGGTCTGGAACCGACTGCGGAAAACGTGCGGTTTGTGCATCGGACAAAAGCGATCCGTGCCGCCCAGCCTTTTTTAAAGGGCTGAGGGGGTTAGAGGAAAAGTTCACAGGATTTGGGGACGGAGCAGACCTTTTTCAGGGCCATCCCAATGCCCGCAGCCATCACACTGTCCAGCTTCCGGGCCGAACGGGGACATTTTACGACACAGCGCATACAGGATATGCACTTCTCCGGATCGGCCGTCTCCAGCTGATCCGCACGGATGGCCTGCGCCGGACACTGCTTCGCGCATAGGCCGCAGCGGACACACTCCTTCCCCGCCTTCGGCACCATACTCCCGCCGCCGGACTTCTTGTAGGGACGATTGCCGGGCAGCTCCGGCGCCCGCGCGCTGTCGGAAGAACCAAGCTTTGCCAGGATTTGATCGCCATACCCCTTCAGGGTCTGCACATTCTGCGCATCCGGCCGCCCGGCTGCGTACTGATGGGCAATCGAATGTTCCGCAATGGCGGAAACACCGGCCACAACCGTAAACCCACAGCCCACCGCAAGATCTTCCATCTCGACAAGCGTGTCCTCATAGGCGCGGTTCCCGTATACGCACACCAATACACACCGCGCACCGTTCCCGCGTATTTTGCTCAGCCGCTCGGCAGCCAGCCCCGGAACCCGCCCTCCGTAAGAAGGGACGGCGATCAGCGCCATATCCTCCGGCCCGAAAGCATAGGCCGAAAAATCCTCCGCGGCATTGCAAAGGTCGATCGTCTGAACGGCCGGGCTCCACTGCCCGGTGATCGCTTGGGCGGCTTTGGCGGTGCCGCCTGTGGGACTGAAAATAATCTGAACATACTGCATGGTGAAAACCTCCTTAATGTAATTTTTAAAGCTACAGTATAGGCATAGTATAAGCGCATTTGGCTGTAATGTCAATATTTACATCGAAAAAAATTTATGATATGATAGGAATAGGGGGTGTGTATATGCACATCAGTTCAAAATGCTCCATCGCGGTCCACTGCCTTATTTTTCTCCATGAATTTGGGGACAGCAACCGGGTCACCAGCGAGCTCCTTTCCCTGTCGACGGGGTGCAACCCGGTCAGCATCCGCAATATCATGAGCGCCCTAAAAAAAGGCGGGATGATATCGGTCAGGCAGGGCACCGGCGGCGCCGCCCTGGACTGCAGGCCGGAGGAGATCACCCTTTACCGGGTCTGCTCCGCGGTCGATCCCAACGCCCTAAACAAGATGATCGGCGTCCATCCGTCGCCGTCGCCCTTTTGCCCGGTCGGAAGGAATATCCATGCCGTACTGGAAGCATCCTATGAAACGGTTCGGGAGGATCTGAAAAAGAGCCTGCAGTCGGTCACCCTACAGGACATCCTCGATCAATATCATCACGCGGTCCCGGAAAAGGATGCCGCAAAGCAGCCAAAAAACGGATAAAAAACGCAGGGCAAACCATCTGCCCTGCGTTTGATTATGTCCGATATACCGTCTATGGCCGCAAAGTCATTCCGGCAGAATTTCATAAAGCCCGGAGGCGTTTTCCTTCGTCGCGTACTCCGAAACCGACAGGACGCGCACCTTCATCGGCTTGCCGACCGTGATTTCCAGGATATCCCCCTCCTTGACCTCGTAGGAAGCGCGGGCCGGCTTTCCCCCGACCAGGATCCGCCCGGCGTCACAGGCTTCGTTGGCAATCGTGCGGCGCTTGATAATGCGGCTCACTTTCAGATATTTATCCAGTCTCATATTCTCTTTCCTTTCCCTTTCCAGACGAAGGCCCTTCCGGCGGAATGATGGCGCCGGAAACAAGAAAAAGGCTGCGCGAAAACCACGCAGCCTGCAAGCGTACCAAGCTTATTTGGCAACTGCTTCCTTCAGGGCCTTGCCGGCCTTGAAAGCAGGAACCTTCGTAGCGGGGATCGAGATCGATTCACCGGTAGCAGGGTTCTTGCCTTCTCTTGCAGCGCGGTCACGGACTTCAAAAGTGCCGAAGCCAACCAGCTGAACCTTGTCGCCGGCAACCAGCGCGTCGGTAACGCTCTCGATCACAGCCGCAACAGCCTTTTCGCTGTCCTTTTTGGTCAGGCCGGTTTTATTCGCAACTTCGTTAATTAATTCGGTTTTCGTCATTTTTATGTTCCTCCAAGTTATATTCAATCCAGGGTATCCCCATGGATCTTCGTGATTTTGCGTGGAGATACCTCCACCGTCGTGCACAAGTCAATAGGTTTCCGCAATTGGCTTTCCGGTCTTCTCCGCTTCGTCTTCTGCCTGAGCAAACCGGTCAATCAGCCCGCTGCACGCCTCCAGGAGCGTCATTTCCGCATCCAGGCCCCGTTCTCTTGCCGAGCCGGCAACCGCCAGCAGCAGCTCTCCCAGGGCCTCTGAGGCCTCCTGCCCGTCCGCATCCGTCAGGCTTTCCCAACGGGTGAACGCGGCCCGAAGCTTTCCGGCTTCCCGCTTGGTCGCCGGTACGCCCGCCTTATCCGCCCTTTTCAGCAGCTTATCGGCCCGCATCAGCGCCGGGAATGTCTCCGGCACCAGCCGCAGCGTCTCGGTCTTATTTTCGGTCCCCTTGACCTCATTTTTGATCTTTTCCCAGTTATCCAGCACCTGTCCGGAACCGCTGACCGACAGATCCGAAAAGACGTGCGGATGACGGATGATCATCTTGCGGGTAATATCGGTGATGACATCGTCCAGCGTAAAGCGGCCGTTTTCTTCCTCGATCTGTGCATGAAACAGCACCTGGAACAAAACGTCGCCCAGCTCCTCCCGCAAAAGCACCGGGTCGTCCCGGTCGATGGCCTCGACCGCCTCGTAGGTTTCCTCAATAAAATCCCGGCGGATGCTCTGATGGGTCTGTTCGCGATCCCAGGGGCAGCCGTCTTTGGCACGCAGTATCCGGACAAGCCTTCTCAGGTCGTCCAGGGTATACGTCTGCCGGTCGGGGAAATCATACATAGCCAGTCACCTCAAACCCGCGCCGAAACCGCGTAAAACCGGCCCCGGCGCTACATTTTGCGCACGCTTCTATTTTAACCGATAAGTTTATATTTTGCAAGCATTTTTGCAAATTTTTCTCCCTTCGGCAGCATTTCTATGTCATCCCGCGACAAAGCCCGCGTAAACAGCAGCATCACCAGATAAACGCCGCCTCCAACCGCGACCGAAACCAGGGTCATCAGGTGGGAGGCGGAAACCGCCGACAGCAGCTGAAAAGCGCCCCAGGCGCTCAGCCCGCAGGCAAACCCGCAGATCAGCTGTTTCCCCGTCAGCCGCCAGAAGGAGATCCGCAGGCCGGTTACCTGCTGCAGCCCGCGCAGAGACAGGATTAGGATAATCAGGTAGCAGCTGCCCGTGCCCAGCGCCGCCCCGTTTACATTGATCACCGGGATGCAGATCGTCACCAGGTTGACCAGGAATTTTACCAGCATCCCGACCAGCATATACTTCGGCGGCTTGCCCGCGTGCCCCAGGCCCTGCAGCACCGCGAACAGCGGCACCGTCAGCCCCAGGAAGATCAGCGAGATCCCCTGCCAGGACAAAACCCCGGAGGCAATCGCGACCTCCGCGGCCTTCTTCGGATAGAGCAGCGCCAGGATCGGCTCCGCCATAAAAAAGATGCCGAAGCTGGCCGGGATCGCAATCAGGCTGGTCATCCGGATAACCGATTCGATGTTGATGCGGGTGCCTTCCCGGTCCCCCGCCGACCAGCAGGCCGACACGTTGGGCAATGCGCTCTTGCCGAAAATGTTGCAGAAGGACGGCACCAGATTGAAGATCGACAGTGCGTAGCCGCTATAGGACCCGTAAATAAAATTTGCCGCCGTTCCGGAGGTTAATACGTCCTGCGAAATCACGTCTTTAAAAATCGCTTCCATCTTCTCCGGGAAGTGGTCAAAGGCAAATTGCAGGCAGTTGACAATCGTCACCGTATCGACCGCCTGGGCGACGTTCATGACGATTGATCCGATCGAAATCGGGACCGCAATCGTAATCAGCTTGACAATCAGCACCTTCCCGCGCATCGCCCGCGGGGAATTGCGCAGCTGCTCCTCCCCGATCCCGTCGCCGATCCTGCGGTATTTAAACAGCAGGTAAAAGGTGCCGATCATCGTCGAGATCGTGACGCCGAGGATCGCCGCAGCCGAAGCGACCGGCTGGATCGCCGCGTTGGCCTGGGCAGCGGTCTGGCAGACCCGTCCGAAAACCTTGCCGCCCTTTTCAAACTGCGCCTGGCCCAGCTGGACCGCCGCGTAAGACATCGACAGGCCGAAAACCACCTTAAAGACGACCTCGACGACCTGTGAAACCGCCGTCGGCCGCATATTCCGCAGCCCCTCATAGTAGCCCCGGTAGGCGCTGGTCATGCACCCGAAGAAAACCGAAGGGGCAATCGCCAGCACACAGTACCAGGCATCCGGCGTGCCGACAAGGTTGACATACACCTTGCTCAGCAGCAGGATAATGGCAGTCCCGACAATCCCCAAAATCAAAAAGAGCCGGACCGAGAGGTTATGCAGCTTTTTGATATCCCGGGTACGCCCGTGAACCGACTGCTCCGAAACCATCTTGGCGATTGCAGCCGGAAGGCCTGCCGTCGAAAAGGAATAGATCATCGTAAAAATCGAATACGAGGTCGAAAAATAGCCCATTCCGTCCCCGTCGAGGATGTTGCCCAACGGGATCTTGAACAGCATACCGAAAAGCTTGACAAGGATCATCGAGGCGGCAAGGACCGAAGCCCCGCGCAGAAGGTTTTGCCCCGAGTCCGTATTCCCTTTGGTTTTTGCCAAACCATTCACTCCCCATAGATGGAGCCTGCTCCATCGCGTTGTTTTGATCAAGGTTCATTCTCAAAGAAGCAGGTTTTCGAAACCTGGTTTTATGACAAATAACCTTTATCCAGCCTACTGAAATATGTATGGACGCGGTTCGTTTGATATGTCCCGCCGCGAAAACTTCCTGAAAATTGCCCTTCCCCGCGGACATCCCTTAGGGAAGAGCAATTCGGTCCAGTTTTCAGCATTATTCTGCGGGCGTCTCCGCTTCGGGTTTTTGTTCCTCTTCCGAGGGAGCCTCTTCACAGCAACACGCCGGTTCTTCGGCAGGTGCTTCGGTGCAGCATTCTTTCTCCTCCGCAGGCGCTTCTTCGGCAGCGGGTTCCTCAGCAGCCGGTTCCTCCGCCGGAGCATCCTCTTTCAGCTTTGCGCCGCAGTTTGCGCAGAAGACGGCGTCACGGGAGGACTTTGCGCCGCATTTGGGGCAGAACTGTTCGTTTTTCTGCTCGCTGATCTTATCTTCCACTACCTTCAGCGCCGCGCGAACCTCGGTGATCTCGTCGGCCAGGGAGGCAATCAGGTCACCATTGTTGCATTCCTCGACCATTTTCGCGTAAACGGCTACGCCGAGCTGCTCATACAGATGATTAACCTCGTTCTGAAGCTGAATGCTCTGATATTTGAGTTTAGAAACCTCAACAACCTTGTCGGTCTGTTTGCCGGCTTTGTCAACCATTACCTTTGCGGACGAAATCAATTCATCAAGAAATCCCATAGTTATCGTTCCTTTCTGGTATATTCTCCCCATTACGGGTACTACCTATGTTCATTATAGCGGAATCCATCAAACCTTGCAAGGGATAATCAAAAATTTAAGAAAATCCTTATAGAATATCAAAATTTTTCCAAGAATTCCCGCATCAGCGAATCCCGCGGGATCGACACCTCCGGCAGCGAAACAAAGGGCGCCAGCATTTTCAGCAGCTTCCCCGCCTGCTCCCCGTACACCGGGTCTTTCATGCACTGCCCCAGCAGCTTCTCCGCCGCCGGCTTATACAAAAGCGGCTCATACAGGTGCAGCGAATCGATCCAGTAGTCTGCGTTCTCCCGGAAAGGCCGGATATGCCGGTCCTCGCCCCGGACCACGTTGTCCCACATCGCGACCGTGTCCGCCGGCTGGCAGCCCCGGAAGCTGTTGTCCCGGATAATCCGGCGGATAAAGCGCAGGTCCCGCGTGTTTAAGATCCGCTCCCCGTCCAGATAGTACTCCGACTTGATCGAAATATACAGCTTTAACGCGTCCCGGAAAAACGGCCGCTCGCAGACAATCGGGTTGAGGGCGTGCAGCCCCTCGATGATGATCGCGGTATGGTCGTCATATTCATAATGAAAGGTCCGCTCGCTCCGGCGGCCCAGCTTAAAGTCGAAGATCGGGAAATCGTAGCTGCCGGTCCGGAACAGCTCGGAAAGGCTCCTTTCCAGCAGCTCGATGTCGATCAGCAGCGGCGTCTCCAGGTCCGGCTTTCCGTCCGGCAGCAGCGGCGCCTGGTCCCGGTCCAGGAAAAAGTCGTCCAGGGACAGCGGGAAGGTGCTGATCCCCCGTTTTTCCAGCTCGGTATCCAGATTATGGGAGGTCGTCGTCTTACCGGAGCTGGTCGGCCCGGAAAGCAGGATCATCCGGCGCTGCGGAAATCCGGCGCAGAACCGGTCGGCGATCTCCGCGATCTGGTCCCGGTACCGTTTCTCCGACCGTTCGACCAGCCCCTGCGGGTCCGTAACGGCCCAGTCGTTGATCTGCCCGATGTCAATGTGTTTTTTGTAGCTGTCTGTCATCTTCTGATCCCTTCCTTTCCCTTCCTTCAGACGATCCTGTCTCGTCTCTCATGGCCGCACGATGCTTTGCCGGGCGGCATTTCGCCTTACCCGATCTGCTCCAAAAACCCTTCCAGCGTCTTCTTCCTATCCAGAATATCCGAAAACTGCCCCAGATATTCATACGGGTACTTAAAATTATAGACCCGCTCCAGTCTCCCCGGCAGCACGACCTTGGAAACCGCCCCCGCGCCGCAGGCGAGGATGGTCTGCACCTCTTCCATGATATAGATATTGTACAGCCCCCAGTGCCCCGGGCGGGCATACCCGACGTTTTCAAGGTTCCCGACGGTATTTTTCTGGCGGTACAGGTAATAGGGGTCATACCCCGCCGCCATCAGCGTATGGCTCGCGTAGTCCATCATCTTCTGCACCGGACGGTAGTCCTCCATCTCGGAGAGCTGGCTGTACAGGGCCGAGGAGCGCTTGACCGTCAGGGAATGGACGGTGATATTCTCCGGGGCCAGCCCGGCCGCCGTATCCAGACTCCGGCAGAACCCTTCGTAGCTGTCACCCGGAAGCCCGGCGATCAGATCCATGTTGATATCCTCAAAGCCCATCTCCCGCGCCAGACGGTAGCAGTCGATCACGTCCTGCGCCGTATGCTTTCGCCCAACCCCCCGCAACACTTCATCCGAGAAGGTCTGGGGGTTGATGCTGATGCGGGTGGCGCCGGAGTGCCGGATGACCTCCAGCTTTTCCGGCGTGATCGTATCGGGGCGCCCGGCTTCGATCGTGTACTCGACCTGGCCCACCCCGGGGAAATACGCCTTCACCGCGCCGGTCAGCTGACGCAGCTGGCTGGCCGAAAGGACGGTCGGGGTGCCGCCGCCGAGATAGATGCTGCGCAGGTTCAGCCCCTGCCGCTCTGCCAATTCGGCGGTTACCCGCAGCTCTTTGATCAGCCCCATCAGGTATTTCGGCAGCAGCTCCTGCGCCTTTTTGCCGGTGACCGCGTGGGAGACAAAGCTGCAGTAGCTGCACCGGCTGGGGCAGTAGGGAATCGACAGGTAAAGGCTGTAGTCCCGCGGGGAAAGGCCTCCGAGGACGTTTTCCTGCACATGGGCAATCTTCAGCGCCAGGGAAAGCTTATCCTCCGAGACAAAGTTTTTCGCCTTCATCTCCGCCCGCACTGCATCGTCATCCAACCCGGCCGCCAGATGCTTCTGCACCAGCTTAACCGGCCGGACACCGGTCAAAATCCCCCACTCCGGCCGCAGCCCAGTCATCTGATGGAGCAGGGAAAACAGCTGCCTTGCCAGCTCCGACTCGCAGGCGCTGTCGTCCGGCATCTCCTCCGCCGGAAAAGCCTTCCCGCTCTCCCCGCTCCACTCAGGCAGGCAGACCTTCACCGATAACCGGACGCAGCCCTCCGCCGTCTCCTTGCAAAACAAAATATAGTCGCTATCCGGCGGGGCCTCGTCATATGCAAAATGAAAATGCGCCAGCGGGAAAAACAGCTTGGTGACGTTTTCCATCTCATATTTATACTGGTTGCCGATAAAAACTAGCGTCGTCATAATATGCCCTTCCAAATGCCCTGTCCCCGCCGTTTGGGGCGGAGCCTGCATTTTACGATATACTCACCGGACCGTAAACTCCGTCCAGTCTACGTGATTATACTGCATCACATCATCTGCTTTTTTCATGCCGAGCTTTTGATAAAACGGGATCGCCTTTTCGTTCGCGATCAGATAGACGGCAATATCCTTTTCCCCGCCCGCCGTCTCCAAGGCGGTTTTCATCAGCTGGGAGCCAATCCCCTGCCCTTCGTACGCCCGGTCCACGCCCAAATCGGTCACATACAGCCAATAGGCATAATCCGTCAGGCCAAACAGCACGCCGACAATCCGATTGTCTTCATTTCTCGCCACAAGGCTGATCGACACATTCTCTACCAGCTTGGCGATCCGTTCGTCAAAGCGCTCCTGCGGGTACTGCGAACCCAAATCCGTCCGCTTTAGAAAGTCAATATATTCCCCGGCCGTCAGCCGCTCTCTCTCGATTTTGATTCACGGATGCAAAATAAACACCTCCTGCCGTCCTAAGCGGCACGTTTACAGATACGGGTTATTTCTCCGCTCGTTTTCCAGCGTACTGGCAGGCCCGTGGCCCGGCAGCACCTTATAATCCCCCGGAAGGGCCGCAAGCCGGTGCACCGACGCGGAAATATCCAGAAAACTCCCGCCGTACAAATCGGTGCGGCCGACGCTGCCCGCAAAGAGGGTGTCGCCGGTAAAAAGCGCGTCCCCGACCCGGTAGCAGACGCCGCCCCGCGTATGGCCGGGGGTCGCAATGACCTGGATCCTCAGCTCGTCCAGCGGGATCGTCTCCCCTCCGTGAAGCAGGCGGCCGGCGGTCGTCACAAATCCGCGGCCGTCCAGAATCGCCGTCGAAAAGTTCTTTTCCGCGTCCCGGATCATCTCGTCATCGGCCTCGTGGATATAAGTCGGAAGATTCCCCAGTTCCTTTCTGAGATCGTCCGCCGCGCCGATATGGTCATAATGGCCGTGGGTAAACAGGATCATCTTCGGTGTCAGCCCCTGGGCGCGGATCCTGCGCAGAATCACGCCCGCGTCGCCGCCGGGGTCGATGATCGCGCAGCTGCCCTGTTCACTGCACAAAAGATAGCAGTTCGTACCGATCATCCCGACCGGAATCGTGATAATATTCATAGCTTTACAGCACCCCCGAAGCTGGTTTGTCTAATGAAGAATGAATAACGAACTTAGTTTCTTCTCGGTTTGGCGCGGTCCTCCGAGTCGAGCAAGATCGTGACCGGGCCGGACGCACATAGATCGATCTCCATATGCGCCCCAAACCGCCCGGTTGCGACCGGAATCCCCTTCTCCCGCAGGGCGGCCACATAGGCCTCGTACAAATCCTCCGAAAGCGGAGGCTTCGCGGCCCGGATAAAGGATGGGCGGTTGCCTTTGCGGCAGTCCCCGCCGAGGGTAAACTGGCTGACGACTAAAATCCCGCCGCCGATATCCTCCACCGACAGGTTCAGCTTATCCTCCCCGTCGGTAAAAATCCGCAGCTTCGCCGTTTTATCTGCCAGCCACTGTACATCCTCCGGCCCGTCGCCCTCCAGGACGCCGCAGAGGATCATCAGCCCCTCACCGATCTCGCCGAGGGTTTCCCCGCCGGAAGTAACCTTTGCGCGGGTAACCCGCTGAATCACCAGTTTCATAAAAACCTCCTGTAGGACGAATGAAAATCACTTGCCGCTGCGCTCGACCGAAATGACCCCGCGGATTTTCGAGAGCTTTTGCATAATCGTCTCCAGGTGCTCGCGCCCTTGAGTCGAGATCGTCAGGGTAATTTCCGCGTTGCCGTTTTTGAGCGCCCTTGCGTAAATCTCGTGCATCGGCACGTGCATATTCGCGATCGCCAGCGTCACGTCCATCGCCAGCCCGTCGCGGTCGGTCGCGAGGAGCTGTAAGGTCGAACGGAAATCGACCGGGGTATCCTCCGCCCAGTGCACCTTGATCCAGCGCTCCTTCTGGGCGATATCGTTCAGCGACGCCTGGGCGTTAACGCAGTCCCGCTTGTGAATCGAAACGCCGTACCCGCGGGTGATAAACCCGACGATGTCATCCCCCGGCAGCGGGTTGCAGCACTTGGCGAACTTGACCAGGCAGTTGTTGATCCCCTCGACGACGACGGCGCTGCTTGTCTTCTGGTTTTGGGGCGAGAGCTTTTTCAGCTTCTCGATCTCCCGCTCGGCGAAATCGCTGGTCATCTTCGCGTACTCGTCCTTGATACGGGGCATGATATGGGACAGCACCAGGCCTCCATAGCCGATCGACGCGTAGAAGTCCTCCAGGCTATCCTTGTGCTGGCGGCGCACGAGTTCGTTCATGAAGGAGGTGTACTCCTCCTCGGTGTCAAAACGGATCTGGTTGCGTTTAAATTCCTGCTCCACCTCGGCCTTGCCGGTGGCGATGTTTTCTTCCCGCTTTTCCCGTTTGAACCAGCCGCGGATTTTGTTGCGCGCTTCGCTGGTCTTGGCAATCTCCAGCCAGCCGCGCTTGGGGCCGGTGCCGTTTTTGGCGGTGAGGATTTCGACAATCTCGCCGGTTTTCAGCTCATAGTCCAGCGGGACAATCCGTCCGTCCACCTTCGCACCGATCATCTTATTGCCGACCGCCGTATGAATCGCATAGGCATAGTCAACGATGGTCGAGCCGGCCGGAAGGTTTTTCACATCCCCCTTGGGGGTAAAGACGAAAACATCGTCGGCCGAAAGGTCGGTGCGGATATTGCGCATCAGGTCCTCGCCCTCGGCCTCCTGCTGAGACTCGATGATCTTGCGGACCCACTCCAGCTGATGGTCGCTCTTGTCATCCTTACCGGAGATGCCCGCCTTGTATTTCCAGTGGGCCGCAATGCCGTATTCGGCCGTATAATGCATATCCCAGGTGCGGATCTGCACCTCGAACGGGATTCCACCCTTATCCAGGACGGTCGTATGGAGCGACCGGTACTGGTTCGGCTTCGGGGTGGAAATATAGTCCTTGAAACGGTTCGGGATCGGGGTAAACAGGTCGTGGATGATGCCCAGGACGTTGTAGCACTCGTTGATCGTGTCGACAATGATCCGGACCGCGTAGATGTCATAAATTTCTTCGAACTGCTTTCCTTTAACAAAAATCTTGCGGTAGATGCCGTAGATCGATTTGACCCGGCCTTCGATATGGGGGTTGATCCCAAATTCGGCAAAACGGTTGACAATCTTCTTCTTGACGACCGCAATAAACTCCTCCCGCTGCTTTTTGCTCATATCCAGCCGGTTTTCGATCTCCTTGTAGCCGATCGGGTCGAGGTACCGCAGCGCCAAATCCTCCAGCTCATCCTTAATGCTGCGGATCCCAAGCCGGTGGGCAATCGGCGCGTAAATCTCCATCGTTTCGTGGGATTTGGAGCGCTGCTTCTCGGGGGTTTGGTACTGCATCGTCCGCATATTGTGCAGCCGGTCGGCCAGCTTGATCAAAATGACGCGGATATCTTCGTTCATCGCCAGCAGCATCTTGCGGATATTTTCCGCCTGCTGTTCTTCCTTGGTGGACAGGGTCATATTGGTCAGTTTGGTGACGCCGTTTACCATAACGGCCACGTCCTTGCCAAACTGCTTTTGCAGCAGCTCCAGCGTCACGCTGGTATCCTCGACCACGTCGTGCAGCAGGGCCGCGCAGATACAATCGGTGTCCATCCCCATCCCGACCAGGATAATCGCAACCGAAACGGGATGGGAGATATACGGGTCGCCGGATTTGCGCAGCTGGCCCCTGTGGGCTTCGTCTGCGAGCTTATAGGCGCGTTCGATCTTCCGGGTATCATAAGCCTTATCGCTCTGGGTGAGCGCGGCCACCAAATCTTCGTAAGTCTCAATCTTTGTCTGGATCATATCCTATCCCCCTATGCGTACTCATTCTATGTAAACCGGGTATGGCCCTACGGTATCCATGGTCTTTATTCCACTCTTCTCCGCAATCCCTGTAAAATATGGGACGCTTCCATATTCACCCTGCTGCTGGGCAGCACCTTGATCGAGGAGAGGTCCCCCGGCAGCTCAATCAGCCCCATTTCCCGGAAAATATCCAGGCTC
This sequence comes from uncultured Oscillospiraceae bacterium, assembly GCA_964460915.1. Taxonomy (GTDB): domain Bacteria; phylum Bacillota; class Clostridia; order Oscillospirales; family Ruminococcaceae; genus Faecivivens. The sequence goes on along the minus strand of CAYWRQ010000010.1, from coordinate 12,825 downwards.
AGCCGGTATTTGCAGTAGTTCATTTTTTCCGAAACCTGCTGCATATACAAGGCGTCGGCGTTGATCTCGCCGGCCTGCATGACAACCCGGTACAGCCCCCGCAGCTCCCCAAGGCTCGGAAGGGCAATCGCCGCGATCTTCCGATCGACCGGCTCCTCCCGGCGGAGCTTTTCGTAATAATACTGGGCATTCAGGTTCTTCTTCTCCGCAAAGCCGGACGGGCGGATGTCCTTCATCCGGACCGAAATGCTGCGGGTATCCCGGAAGCTGTTGATCTCCAGGTTGACCAGCAGATCGACCATGCTGCCCGCCGGGTAGATAAACTGCTGCGGCGTCATCCGGAAGCAGAGCACAAAAACGCTCCGCCCGTCAAAATTGACCCGAAGCTTTACGTGTTTCCCGCCGGAGAGCGGCGTAATTCCTTCGACGACGCATCTGCGCATCAAAAACAGCGGCTGGGGGTTCCCTTCCCCGTACGGTTCCAGGTAAGAAAGGGACTCGACCGCCTCCAGGCTTAAATCCCCGCTGTGCAGGCTCTTATCGATCACCATCTGCTGCACCGGCATCCGGTCGGAGATCCGGGCGGCGTAGGCGTTGATCGCCTGGCGGAAGGCGGGCAGGTTTTCCTCTTTTATTGTCAGGCCGGCCGCCAGCGTATGGCCGCCGAATTTCTCGCAAAGCCCCGCACAGGCGGAAATCGCCTTAAACAGCGAAAAACTCCCCAGGCTGCGGGCGGAGCCGATCGCGTACCCGTCCTCGACCGACAGGACAAAACAGGGCTTTCCGTAAATGCCCACCAACCGGGAGGCGACAATGCCGACGACCCCGTGGTTCAGCCCCGGCGCCGAAAGCACCATCACACGGTCCAGCACCAGGGACGGGTCCTTTTCAATCTGCGCGCGGATTTTCAAAAGGATCTCCTCTTCCTGATCCCGGCGCTCCCGGTTCAGGGCGTCCAGCTCCTCGGCCAGCGCGGCCGCCTTTTCTTCCTCCTCGCACAGCAGCATCTCCGCCGCCAGATAGGCCTTCCCCATCCGGCCCGCGGCGTTGATCCGGGGGCAGAGGCCAAAGGCGACCTGGCTCGCCGTGATTTCCCCGCCCGTAAGCCCCGCCAGCTCCATCAGGGTATGAAGCCCGGGGTTATCGGTCATCGGCAGCATTTCCAGCCCCCGCTGCACCAGCAGGCGGTTTTCCCCCGTCAGGGAAACGATGTCCCCGACCGTCCCGATCGCCGCCAGCGGCGAGAAATCCTCCAGCACCCCTTCGTACTTCCCGCCGTCCAGGGCCGCCGCCAGCTTCAGCGCGACCCCCGCCCCGCAGAGCTGCTTAAAGCCCTGGTACTCGGCGCGGTGAGGATTGACCACGGCCACCGCGTCCGGAAGGGCAGGCCCCGGCTGGTGGTGGTCGGTTACAACGACATCGATTCCCAGGGATCTAGCGTAGGCGATCTCCGGCAGGGCGGAGGTTCCGTTATCGACCGTCACAATCAGGGTGACGCCCTTTTCATGGAGGATATCCACCGCTCCCCTATTCATGCCGAACCCTTCGTCCAGCCGGTCGGGGATATAATACTGCACCCGCGCCCCCATCGAGAAAAGATAGCTGTACAAAATAACGGTCGAGGTGACCCCGTCGCAGTCATAGTCCCCGTAAACGGCGATCTGCTCTCCCGCCTGCATCGCCTTTTCGATGCGGGCAACCGCTTTTTTCATGTCGGGAAGAAGGAACGGGTCCTCCAGCTGCTGCTCCCCTAAAAGCTGGGCAGCTTCGGGCGCGGACAGCCCGCGGCCCGCCAGGATATCGGCAATGATCGAGGGAAGGCCGTACTCCCGCTGGAGCAGGCGGCTTTCCTGTTGGTTCTGGGTCGGGTAAATCCACTGCGAAAAAGGCATTGCCTCTCTTCCTTTCTTCCTGCACTCCGACGGGAAGACTCCCGCCGCGCGACGATATATAAAAAAATTATACCACGCTCTGTTCCTTTTTTCAAGAGGGGGCTGCCTGCGGAAAATCCCCCGGCAAAAGCAAAAAGCCCGGGCGGATATCGCCATCCGTCCGGGCGGGAACCCAAGTGCCCTACACGCCAAAATCCTGCTCGACAAACCCTTCCAGCAGGGCGTACATCTCCGGGAACCGTTTATTCAGCCGCATCGGCCGCCGGTCCTGCCCGACGAAAGCGTGCCGGGTAAAGCCGGAGCTGGCCGGTTTTTCGCACCCGTCCTTATACACCAGGTAGCGGAAGGTCACACGGGTGGGGGACAGCTCGGTGATCGCCGTGCAGATCGTAAGCTCGTCCTCGTAAAGGGCCGGCACGCGGTAGCTGCACCCCAGCTCCAGCAGCGGCAGCAAAATCCCCATCTGCTCCATATCCCGGTAGTGCATCCCGCCCTGCCGGATCATCTCGGTGCGCGCCTGCTCAAACCAGACTGCGTAGACCGAATGGTGGGCAATCCCCATCTGGTCGGTTTCCGCGTAGCGGACCTGAATCTTTGTCTCGGTAATCATATGTCCAATACCCCTTTATCCATTTCCGCCTTCCAGCAGCTCCTTCTGCCGCTTTTTCGGCAGCCCCGCCAGCACCAGCCGGTAGGACTCATCCAGCATCTCCCGCACCCGCTCCTCCGGCACCTCCCCGTCCGGCTTGATCGAATTCCAGTGCACCTTGTTCATATAGTACCCGGGGATGATATCCGGGTACTCCCGGCGCATCAGCTCCCCTTCCAGCGGCTCCAGCTTGAGGGTAATATAATACGGCTCCCCGCCCTCCCCCAGGCAGATGGCGGCGAACATCTTGTCCCCCAGCAGATAGCGGATCCAGTTCCACTCCGCCTTATAATCCTTCATGACCCCGGGCTTTGCCAGCAGGTACGCATCCATCCATGGATATTTCATAAAGCCTCCTTGGTATTTCAAATGAAAAATGAATAATGAATAGTGAAGAATGAAGGTTTGGCCTGCTGACGCAGGCATTGAAATGCGCTGTGCGCCGGGTTCGGATCGTAGACGGACAGGCAAGAGGTTTTGCCTTTCTTTTTAGGCAGGGGCCAGCTCCGCGAGGTTTTCGATGTACAGATCCGACGCGGCCCGCAGCTTGTCAAAGGCCCCGGAATGGATATCCGGCACGCCGACCGCAAACATCCCGGCAGCCCTCGCCCCAATCAGGGCCGCTGCCACATCGTCCACGGCCGCGCACGCCTCCGGCCGCAGCGACAGGTTTTCCGCCGCCTTGACCCAGATCGCAGGTTTGTCCTTCCCGCCGGTCCGGTGGTCGGCAATTTCGATGCCGGTAAAAAAAGAGAGGATGCCGTTTCGCTCCAGGCAGGGTACCGCCAGCTCTTTGGCAAGGGCACTGGCAATTCCCAGGGAAAGCCCCGCGCCCCGCAGCTTTTCCAGCAGCTCCATTGCCCCCGGCTTCAGCGCCACATGGTCCCGGTACTGCTCTACCGACATCTCATGCCACTCCTCCATCAGCGCTTCGGGCGACTCCCGCAGGCCGAAACGCTGGATCGTATACAAAGCGGTGGCCCGAAACCCCAAAGACGAGATCGACTCCATATAGTCTGCCGGTACCGCAATCCCCCGTTTTCCGAGAAAGTCGATATCGATCTGCGCCCAGACCCCCATCGAGTCCAGCAGCGTCCCGTCCAGGTCAAAAACTACGCCCCGGATATGGGCGGGAAGATGATGCGTCATAGCTGCTCCTTTCCATTCTCACGCGAAAAACCTTTCGATTTCCGATCTTGCCGCCGTCACCGAGCCTTGGGCCAAAAACGGCTTTCCGCCGCCCCGGCCGCCAAGCACCCGGTTCAGCTCCTTGACCATCGCCCGCAGGTCCCCGTCCTTCTGCCCGACGGCGTACTTATACCCGTCCGCGTCGCTGCCGGAAAAGACCGCGCACCTTCCGCCGCAGCTTTCCATGACCAGCGTGCAGAGCCTGCGGACGCTGTCCGGCGTCAGCCCCTCCTCAAACAGCAGGACGTCCCCCTTTCCGGCGAGCGCGGACGCCTTCTCCGCAAAGGCCTTTTCCTCCATCGCCGCAAGCCGCATCCGCAGGGCGGACAGCTCGTCCGAGAGCTTTTTGACGGCGGAGAGGGTCTGCTGCGGCTTGACCGACAGCAGCCGCCCGACCTCCTGGTCCTGCTCCATCCAGCGGGTCGAAACATCCAGGGCGCGCCTGCCGCAGGCCATCTCAACCCGCACACCGCCTTTATAGTTCTGCACCGAAAGAACCTTGATGCAGCCGACCGCCCCCGCCGCCGCCACGTGGGTGCCGCAGCAGGCGCAGACATCCGCGCCGGGGAAGGAGACAATCCGCACCTCCCCGGTCAGTTCCTTTTTGCTGCGGTAGTCAAGCCCCGCCAGTTCCGCCGCATCCGGGTACCAGATCCGCACCGGGCGGTTTTCCCAGATCACCCGGTTGGCCCGCAGCTCCGCTTCCCGCAGCAGCGCCATGTCCATCGGCCTGTCAAAATCCACATAGACATTTTCCGTGCTCAGATGAAAGCCCACATTGTCGCAGCCGGTCATTGCATGGAGGATGCCGCTGAGAATATGCTCGCCCGAGTGCTGCTGCATCAGATCAAACCGCCGCTCCCAGTCGATCTTCCCCTCGACCTCCGCGCCCACTTCCAGCGGCTCGGTCACCATATGCCAGATCTCTCCCTCTTTTTCATGCACCTCCGTGACCGGGACGCCGCTCAGCAGGCCGGTATCGCTCGGCTGGCCGCCGCCCTCCGGGTAAAAGCAGGTCTGGGAGAGCCGAATGAGGAACCCGCCCTTTGTCTGCCGGACTTCCTGCACGCTCGCCGTAAACGCCGTCTGATAGGGGTCTGCGTAAAATAACCTGATTGTTTCCATCCTTCTCCGTCCTTTATCTGAAAATCTGGTTCTATTGTACCACAAAACGGGGCCTGAATAAAGAGAAAAGTTTTTTGAAGCTGGATCATTGACAAAGTTTTGCAAACATAGTAGAATAAAGCTATCAAACAAATTTCCTTATAGACATAGAAAGGAAGGGTCGATTTTATGAAAATGCTCTCAGAATCCAAGCTGGGCTTCGGCATGATGCGCCTGCCCAAAAAGCCGGATGATACGATTGATATCGAACGAACCTGTAAGATGGTCGACGCTTTTCTCGCAAAAGGCTTTACCTATTTTGACACCGCGTATGTGTACGCCGGTTCCGAGGTCGCCGTAAAAGCGGCTCTGGTCGACCGCTATCCTCGCGACGCCTATACGATTGCGTCCAAGCTGCCGAGCGGAATGAAATGTTTGGAGGACAGAGACAGGTTTTTTTATGAAACCTGCTCCCGCCTTGGGGTCGACTATCTCGATTTTTACCTGCTTCACAATGTCGATAATGAGCACGAAGAAGTTTTTGACAAGATGGACTGCTGGGAATGGGCCAAGCAGAAAAAAGCCGAGGGCAAAATCCGCCACATCGGCTTTTCCTCCCACGGGACGCCCGAGCTGCTGGAGCGGCTTTTGACCAAGCATCCGGAGGTCGAGTTTGTCCAGCTGCAGCTGAACTACTTCGACTGGGAAAACGAAAAGGTCAAGGCCAGAGAAACCTATGAGGTCGTCAGAAGCCATGACCTGCCGGTCGTCGTCATGGAACCGGTCCGCGGCGGAAGCCTGGCGTCTTTGCCCGCTGAGCCGGAAGCGCTCCTGAAAGCGGCGGATCCAAACGCGTCGGTCGCCTCCTGGGCACTGCGGTATATCGCCTCCAAGGAGGGCATTATGACCGTCCTCTCCGGTATGTCCGCCGAGGAACAGGTGGAGGACAACCTCGCGACCTTTACCGATTTTAAGCCCCTGACCGAAGAGGAAAACGCGATGATGGCCAAGATTGCGGGGATGCTCCGCTCCTATCCGACGGTGCCTTGTACCGGATGCAAATACTGCGTCGAAGGGTGCCCGATGCAGATCAAGATCCCGAATGTGATCACCGCCCTCAACCAGGTGCGGATGTTCGGGGAAAGCCCGATCGCCCAGAACCGCTACAACGGCGCGACAAAAGACGGCGGCAAGGCGGGAGAATGTATCGGATGCGGCGCCTGCGCGGATGCCTGCCCGCAGCACCTGGATATCCCTGCCCTGATGCGGGAAGCGGCCGGTGTATTTGAAAAATAACGGGTTTTATCGAGGACGCCTGCCCTTTTTGGGGCGGGCGTTTTTTTCGCCTGCAGCATCTTAAAAGGGCGGCGCCCCGGTTTCAGAGGAAATCTGTCCGGCAAAGAACAAATTTTCAAAATCCTATTGCAAAACGCCCGGATTGCGGGTATAATAAAAGCGGAAGGAAAATTTATTCGCAGTATTCCGCAAACAAAATAAATGTTTCCGTTTTTGATACATTTCCCCGAAAGGTCGTGAATTGGATGTCCTTTGTCCATCTCCATCTGCATACCGAATACAGCCTCCTAGACGGCGCCTGCCGGTTAAAGGAGATCCCCGCCCGCGCCCTGGAGCTGGGGCAGGATACGGTCGCGGTCACCGACCATGGGGTCATGTACGCAGCGGTTGAGCTGTATAAGCTGTGCAAAAAGGCCGGCGTCAAGCTGATCATCGGTTGTGAGGTCTATGTGGCGCCCCGCTCCCGTTTCCAAAAGGAGAATAAGATCGATTCTTCCCCCTACCACCTGGTGCTGCTGTGCAAAAATGAGACGGGGTACAAAAACCTCTGCAAGATGGTGTCGCTGGCGTCCATCGAAGGGTTTTATACAAAGCCCCGCGTCGATCTTGCGCTTTTGGAGCAGTATCATGAGGGGCTGATCGCGCTGTCCGCCTGCCTGGCGGGGGAAATCCCCCGGCGGCTGACGATGAACGATTTTGCCGGGGCCAAAAAGGCCGCCCTGCGCTACGCGGAAATATTCGGAAAGGACAATTTTTTCCTGGAGGTCCAGTACCATGGGCTGCCCCAGCAGAAAAAAATCCTCCCCTATCTGCGGACCCTGTCGGACGAAACCGGAATCCCGCTGGTTGCCACCAACGACTGCCATTACCTCCGGCGGGAGGACGCCGAGCTGCAGCAGGTGCTGCTGGCGATCCAGACCGGAAGGGTTGTCGGCGAGGAAAACGGGCTGGAGTTCCCCACCGACGAGTTCTATATGAAATCGGAGTCGGAGATGATCGAAACCCTGCCGGATTTCGGGGACGCTGTGGCGAATACCGCCAAGATCGCCGCCCGCTGCAAGGTTGACTTTGTCTTCGGCCAGACCAAGCTCCCCAGCTACCAGGCCCCGGACGGCCGGGACAACCTCGAATACTTCCGCGACCTGGCCGCCAGAGGACTTAAAAAGCGCTACGGGACGGTAACGGAGGAACTGCAAAGGCGCTGGGATTACGAGATGGATATCGTGACGCGGATGGGGTATGTCAACTACTACCTGATCGTGTACGATTTCATCCGCTATGCCAAATCCCAGGGGATCCCGGTCGGGCCGGGACGCGGGAGCGGCGCCGGGAGCCTGCTCGCCTACTGCATCGGCATTACCGGGATTGACCCGATCGGCTACGGGCTGATTTTTGAACGGTTTTTAAACCCGGAGCGGATCAGTATGCCCGATTTTGACATCGACTTCTGCTACGAACGGCGGCAGGAGGTCATCGATTACGTCATCCGCAAGTACGGGGCCGACCATGTCGCGCAGATTGTCACCTTCGGAACGCTGGCGGCGCGGGCCGCCGTGCGCGACGTCGGGCGGGCGCTTGGGATGAGCTATCAGTCGGTCGACCGGGTCGCGAAGCTGATCCCCTCTGGACCGCAGGCCCTCCATATCACGCTGGACCGGGCTGTCCAGGAGGTGCGGGAGCTGCGGGAGCTGGAACAGACCGACCCCGCCGTCCGCAAGCTTCTCGATCTCTCCCGCAGGGTCGAGGGGATGCCCCGCCATGCGTCAACCCATGCGGCCGGGGTCGTCATTACGGCGGATCCGGTGGACAGCTATGTCCCCCTTTCGGGCGCCGACGGGACAATCGTCACCCAGTATACGATGACGGTCCTCGAAGAACTGGGGCTGCTCAAAA
>CAYWRQ010000010.1:0-4793 GCA_964460915.1 uncultured Oscillospiraceae bacterium | reverse complement strand
TGGACTTTTTGGGGCTGCGCACCCTGACGGTTATCCACGACTGCGAAAAAATGGTCCAGCGGTTTGACCCATCGTTCCGGGTCAAAAGCATCCCGCTGGACGATGAAGCGGTATATCGGATGTTCTCCCGCGGGGACACCGACGGGGTTTTCCAGTTTGAATCCTCCGGGATGCGGCAGATGCTGACCCAGATGAAGCCCCGGCGGATCGAGGATCTGATGGCGGCGACCTCCATCTACCGGCCCGGCCCCGCCTCGTCCATCCCGACCTTCATCCACAACCGGGAGCATCCGGAGGACACGCGGTACCTGCACCCCAAGCTGCAGCCGATCCTGGAGGATACCGGCGGCTGCCTGCTCTACCAGGAACAGGTCATGCAGGTCTGCCGGGAGCTGGCGGGTTATTCCTACGGGCGGGCCGATCTCGTCCGCAAGGCGATGGGCAAAAAAAAGGTGGAAATCATGGCCGCCGAGCGGAAAATCTTTATCTATGGCAAGGACGATTCCGACGGGACGGCCGCTGTACCGGGGGCGATCCGGAATGGTGTGCCGGAAAATATTGCGAACAAGATTTTCGATGAGATGGCATCCTTTGCCGAATACGCTTTCAACAAGGCTCACGCAGCCGCTTATTCGCTTGTTTCCTACCAGACCGCTTACCTGAAATGCCACTATCCGCAGCAGTACATGGCGGCGCTGCTGACCTCGGTGATCGACTTTACCCGGAAGCTGTCCGAATATATCGGCAGCTGCAAGGCGATGGGCATTTCGATCCTGCCGCCCGATATCAATCAGAGCTTTGGCCGCTTTACGGCGGAAGGGGACGGCATCCGCTTTGGCCTGACCGCCATCAAGGGCCTGGGCGGGCCGGTTATCCGCCGGCTCGAGGACGAACGGGCGGAAAATGGCCCCTTCACCAGCTTTTACAACCTCTGCACCCGGATGCAGGGGCGGGATTTTACCCGGAGGACGGTCGAGGGGCTGATCTTCAGCGGCACGCTGGACACCTTCGGCTACAGCCGGAAGGCGCTGTTTGCCGCAGCCGACCGCATCATGGAGGCCGGCAGCTTCAGCGGCAAAACCCGCGCTTCCGGGCAGCTCAACCTGTTTTCGGCCATCGAGATGGAGGAGCCGGAACCGAACATCGAGCGGATACCGGAATACCCGGCAGCCGACCGGCTCCGGCTCGAATACGAGGCGCTCGGCCTTTACCTGTCCGGGCACCCGCTCCAGCCCTATCAGGACCTGGCCCGGCGGTATCAGTGCGCAAAAGCGGGAAGAATCCTCGGCGGGGCCGAGGCCGGTATCCGGGAACGGCAGCCGGTGCGGATATTGGGAAGGGTCTTGGCCCACCGGACCATCAGCACCAAAAAGGGCCGGCCGATGGCGTTCGCAACGATTGAAGACACGACCGCGTCCATCGAAACCGTTATCTTCCCCGATCTTTTGGAAACCGTATCCCCGATGCTCCACACCGGAAGGGTTCTCCTGATAGAAGGGACGGTTTCCATCGAGGAGGAAAAGGATCCCAAGATCCTTGCCACCCGTATCCTCGACGCCGACACCCTGCCGAAAACCGGAAAAACCGTAAACATCCGGGTCCGTTCGGCGGAGGATCCGCTGATCCCGGAGATCCTGCGCACCCTCGCGCGGTTCCCGGGGACGGACGATGCCCGGCTATACTTCGCCGACCGGAAAAAGGTTGTCCTGCCCAAAGGCATCGGCGGGGTCGACGCAAACGGGCGGCTGCTCTCGGAACTCCGCCGAATCGCCGGAATCGAGAACGTCAACGTAAAATAACTCCCTCCAGCCCTTTGAAAAAAGCTGGGCGGTCACGGACCGTTTTTGTCCCGATCAACGGTTTGGGAATGGGCTCGGTATACGAACCGTTTCCATTCTGTAGGAAAATGTACCGATATTGGAAACGCGAAGATTCTTCGCTGGCGCTCAGAATGACAGACGGACGCGGGTGAAGACGCGGGAAGGTTTGCGGTAGGCGGTGGGTTGGCGGTGTAAACCCGGGCGCACACGCCGGTGCGCCCCTACGGAGTATTCGGTAGGTGATACGTTATGATGTGAACGGGTGCGAAACGGTAAGTTGCCGAGCGGATGTGGCCGCACATCATCATTACCTGCCCCGCCCCATGAAATATCCCCGGCCACAATTTGTCCCATAACCACGAAAAACGCCCAGCCTTTTTTTAAAAGCCGGGCGTTTCCTTATACCACACCGCAATCGTCGTAATCCTTCCATTTTTCCCGATAGAGCCGTTCGCTGTTATACCGGTAAATGAGGTAAGCGGCTGCGCTGATCAGCGTCATGATTCCCAGAACCATCGTGACAAAAGAACGTGTTTCCTGAGAGGCAGCCTTGTCCATAATTTCCTTACTGATCATACAAGTCATCCTTTCTGTCAAGGGTTGTGAAACATACCTTCTGCGGGCGGATTGCCGTCTTTCCTGCGATGGGAGGGGTCCTCCTCCGTGTATCCCCACCCGTCTAAGCCGCTGCGCCGGAGGGCGCCGAACAGCCGGTACTTAAAGCCGTCATGCTCCTTTTCCATCTGCGCAAGGAAAAGCTTCGTATCCTCGCGGGAGGTATGGCCGTCGGCCGGACACTTGCTTTTGACGATCGGGAGATGCTCCCGCGCCGCTGCCCGGCGGATATCCGCCTCCGGAGCAAAGACCAGCGGCCGGATCATCCAAAGCTCTTTCCGGGACAGCCAGGTCTTCGGCGAAAAACAGCCCAGCCGCCCTTCGATAAACAGGTTCATCACAAAGGTTTCCACCACATCGTCATAATGATGCCCCAGGGCAAGCTTGTTGCAGCCAAGCCGCTTGGCGTTGTCGTGCAGCGCCCCCCGCCGCATCCGGGCGCAAAGGCTGCAGGGGTTCGGCTCCTTGCGGATATCGAAAACAATCTGGCCGATCTCAGTCGGGATCACATGATACTCCACGTCCAGCTCCTCGCACAGCCGCGCGACCGCGCTGTAATCCCCCGGGACGCCGCCGAACTGCGGATCCAGCGTGATGCCGACTATCGTATACTCGATCCCGATAAACCGCCGCAGCCGCGCAAGGCCCGTCAGCAGCACAACCGAATCCTTCCCGCCGGAAACGCCGACCGCAATCCTGTCCCCGTCGGAAATCAGGTCAAATTCCTGGATTGCCTTGCGCATATAGCCTAGTATTCTCTGCATTGTTGACCACTTCTTTTAAAACAACTGATCCGGATAGACGCCCGCGTCATGCAGCGCCTGAAACGCGTCGACTACCGTCTGTTTGTCCTCCGCATAGGTCACGCCAAACCACTTGTCGTGGGTTTCCAGCACCTGGACGGCGGCCTTCCCGGTCTGAATCATCTGATCGATCACACCGGGGAGCAGGTACTCGCTCTTGACGTCGCCCTCCTTCAGGCCGGAGAGAAACTCGGTAAAGCCCTTTTCCAGCTGATCCAAAAACTTCGGCGTCAGGCCCCAAAGGTTCATCGAAACGTGGCTGTTTACGTCAATCGGCGTGCGGATGCCACCCGCTTCGACCGCCGCCCCGTCTTCCGTTTTGACAAGGCCGGAGGTTTCGGTGACGCCGGTCAGCAGGCCATTTTCGTCCACCCGGCAGACGCCCCTTGTAACCGAACCGTTGTCGGAGAGGGTGTTGCCCAGGATAAAGCCCGCCATGCAGTAGGCGTTTTCTTCCTCCCCGTGGGCCAGCAGGTAATCATGCAGCAGCCGGAAGGCCTCCTTGCCGTAATAATCGTCCGCGTTGATCACCGCAAACGGGCCGTTTAAAATCTCCTTGCAGCAAAGGACCGCCTGCCCGGTCCCCCAGGGCTTCGTCCGCCCGGCAGGCAGGGTAAAGCCTTCCGGCAGGTCATCCAGTTCCTGAAACGCATAGGCCGTTTCACAGACCGCGCTGATTCGGTCGCCGACGATCTTGTGGAACGTCTCCTCCAGCTCCCGGCGGGTGATAAAGACAACCCGGTCAAAACCAGCTTCCAACGCGTCATGCACCGAATATTCCAGGATTACCTCCCCGTGGGGGCCGACCGGGGTCAGCTGCTTGATACCGCCGCCAAAACGCGAACCGATCCCGGCCGCCATGATGACCAAATCCATATCGATATACCTCGTCTTTCTGCGTTTTCCATGTTGCGCTGCTATTTGTTTCATTGTATACGCTTTTTGGGAAAATGTCAATGGATGAGCAGTGAACGAAATATAGAAAGAATTTGGAAAAAAATAAACGGCCGCACCCGTTTCATCAGGATGCGGCCGCAAAAGCCTTCGAATTTTTATTTTACCCACAGCAGGCTGATCCCGCTCGGCAGCCGTTTTTCCTCAGCCGGCAAAAACCAAGCTCTTGATGTCCAGCTCCCCTTCCCCGTCAAAAGAGAAGTACAAAGCATGGACGCCGTCCGGAATCGAAACGGGGATCTCGGCCAGGCTCCAGCAATCGTCCCAAACCGACAAAGCGGCAGTCCCGACCGCCTTCTCCCCTGCCTCGTCGGTGGAAACCGTGACCGAGCCGGTGAAGCTGCCGCGCAGCTCCAGCGCCAGCGCATGGACATCTTTGCAGTCAAAGTACTTGTACCCCAGCTTGGTGCCTTTGGCGACCGCGGTCACATAGGAGACGTTCTGGGACTCGGTGATCCGGGTCTGGGTCTTCATGACGGGGTTGTTGTAGTTGATGGACGCCGTCGTCGTCGGGCTGGTCAGGTGGCAGGCAATCGACGCCGGATAGACGCCCTTCCCGGTAAGCGGGCCGCCGTTTAAGCCGCAGCTGGTGATTTCCACC
>CAYWRQ010000009.1:2489-35514 GCA_964460915.1 uncultured Oscillospiraceae bacterium | reverse complement strand
GATTTTTTGATATGTTCCAGTTTGATCATTTTTACTTAGCCTCCACGAGTCCGTTTTTCCGATGTGCGATCCTTGCAATCCATGCAAAGATCCGTTCCAAGATGATGGTCATGCCCCAATAAATCAGGGCTTCCGCAAAGTACGCCTCCAGATTATTGGATGCCAGGGTTGCCTTGATTTTACCGGCCTGCACAATATCCATAACACCGACAAAGCCGATGAGCGAGGTTGTGCGGAGCATTGAGATGTACTGGTTGCCGAGCAGCGGCAATGCGACCGGCACGGCCTGTGGGAGGACAATGCGCGTAAATACGACAGCGGGCTTCATACCGATCGAGAGACCGGCTTCCCTCTGCCCTTTGTCGACCGAGCTGAGTGCGGAACGAACCGTATTGGAAAGGAATGCGGCAGAGCTTAATGAAAGGGCCACAATGGCGATCGCAAGCGGCGGGATGATGCTTGCTTTTATGTCCCAGCCGAATGCTTCGATTAGGGCCTTAAAACCGTTTCTGACAAAATAGTATACCAAAAGGAGCAATAGGATAGAGGGGATACCCCGTACGATCATGACATATGCATCGCCCAAACGCGCTACCAATTTTATCTTGCTGCTGCGCTGTACGGCTAACAGGATTCCCAATATCAGGCCGACTGCCATGGCGACTGTCGCAACGAAGAAGCAAACCGGTACATAATGCAGACATTCTAATAAGATGTCTCCCATTGCAGATATGTCAAATATATAGCCCATGTTATGCACCCCTTATCACTTTTCTCGACAGAAGTTTGAAGAATTGCTCAATCACCAGCGAGAGCACCAGATAGATCAGCGCTACGTCGACATATCCCTCCAGCGGATGAAAGCTCTCAATAGAAGCGAGGTTTACGGCTCCCATCAGATCGACAATACCGACCAGATAGGCCAGCGAGGTATTTTTTACGATATTCACCATGATGTTTCCCAGCTCGGGCAGGGCAATATGGAATGCCTGGGGCAGAATAATCCGGATAAAGGTCTGTTTCTTATTCATGCCGATCGAATAGGCCGCCTCTGTCTGCCCTTTTTCGACCCCAAGGACCGACGCGCGGATCAGTTCCGCAAAAAACGCCGAGTTCATGACCGAATAGGCGACGGCTACATAGATAAACAGGTCCATCCGGTTGATATCGAAATGAAAAAGAGCCAGGCAGATATCCCGGAAAAGAAAAGGGATGGCAAAGAAAATCGCCAGCAGCAGGACATTGGGAGGTGTCGCCCGCAGGAAAGAGGTGAAGACAACGGCAATCTGTTCCAGCAACGGGATCTTATAAATACGGATAATCGCTAAAATCATGCCCAGGAGTAATCCGAAGACTGCTGAAACTGCAGCTACTTTTAATGTGACCGGCAGATATTTGATAATTTTTGGGAAATATTCTACGCACCGGCTGAAACGAAAGAAATCCATGCAATGTACCTCGTTTATCTTATCGTACAGGCGTATAAGGAACCGCTTATACGCCTGCTCATTTTGATCAGTTTTCTTTATAGGGGTCTACAGAATAATCGGCCCCGTACCATTCGACCGAAAGCTCGGCCAGCTTGCCGTCTGCGCGGAGCTGCTTGAGGGCTTCGTCTACCCGGTCACGAAGCCGGGTTTCATCCAAGTTGAACAGGATATAGGTATCGGAGGACATAATCGTATCGCCGACGGTTGTGAACTTTGCGTTGTAGCTGTCATTTATCTTATCGACATTGCGCTGGACCATGGTAGCCGCGTCCAGTTCGCCGTCTTCAAACATCGGGATGACGACCGAGTAGCCGCCGGTTGCGTAGACCAGGTTGACCTGTGCATCGGGATGGGTATTGTTGTAGGTCTGCCAGAAGAAGTCATCGCTTCCGCCGGCCGCCTTCACCCAGACGGTTTTCCCCGCGATATCGTCGATCGATTCAATCCCCTCCGCGTGGTCCCAGGTGGTCAGATTCTGGGTATAGGTCAGGTAATATTCGTTTGTAAAAAGATATTTCTTTCTCCGCTCTTCATTGTCTTCCCATCTCTGGAGAGAAGCGTCGATTTTATCGGTTTCCAGTGCGAGGAGAGCGTCGGTGCCGGTAATGGAAGTGTATTCAAATTCATATTCCGGCAGCAGCTCGTCGATCAGCTTGAGCATTTCCGGTTCATAACCGGTATATTCTCCGTCATCTCCCAGGAAAGAGTCGGGGTTGGAGTCCTTGTTGACAGAAATTAAAACGGTGCGCGGATGCTCAGCGGTCGGTTCATCGGCTGATTCCGCAGCCGATGTAGAATCGGCGGTGCTCGCAGCCGACGCGGAATCGGCTGAAGAGGAAGACTGGGAAGGGCTGCTGCCGCAGCTTACGTCAGAAAGGGCGGTTAGTCCGGCAAGCAAAACGATCAGCGATTTTTTCAAAACAGTTTTCATGTTGAGTTCTCCTTTATGTCAAAAAAATGTGGGCAAAAAAAACGGGAAGCATTGCTGCTCCCTTCCGATGGATGCACAATATTCACAGTTACCGGCGCCAAAAGAGGGCCGGGCTTGGCTGTGCGGGATATGCAGACAGGAGGGCAGCAGGACAAAGCATGGGCATTCCCATACCCATACACATTCGCTCACACATACACATGACAGCAGATTTTTTCTTGAACATTACATTCCCTCCATTCAATCACCTATTATTTTCATAGGTTTTATATGCAATATATCACCGATTCGCCCCTTTGTCAACCATATTTTTCCAATAAAATCTGTTTTTTAATTTTTTCGGGATAACCTATATTTTTAACGGAGTAAAGCAAAATATTTTAGATTATATTCCTATGCAGATTGGGTGGCCTTTTTGTGCCCTATAGGATAAGGCGTCATTTTTGACCGGCGCGGGAAAGGGGCGTCCCCAGGCAAAATGCAAAACATCCTCCCAAAACCGGCAGCGGTTTCAGGGGGATGTTTGGACAACTCCGGGGCTTTATCCGGATCAAAATATAAGCGCTCGGCCGATTGATCGATGGATTGTTTGGAAAAGGAGCGCAGACGGCGGAAGGGGATGTCGCATGGCCGTTTCCTCAGCGCAAAAGGGCTAGGACCTTCTCCTCCGGGACGATGCTGGAAATACCGCCGTGGGTCTGGGTGGAAAGGGCCGCGGCAGCGCAGGCAAAGCGCGTGATTTCGGCCATCTCCTCTACGCTCAGCGCAGACGGCATTTTGTTGAGCTTTAAAAACCGGCTCATCGCACTCCCGCCGAAAATATCCCCCGCCCCGGTCGTATCGACGACGGGTACATCGGGAGACGGGACGGTGCCGCTTCCCTGCGCGTTGGCAAAATAGCAGCCTTCCGGGCCAAGGGTAACGTAAACAAGCGAAACGCCGTATTCCGACAAAAGCCGCTGTGCGCCCTGCTGAGGTGTATCTCCCCACAGAAACTCGACTTCGTTGTCGCTGATTTTTACGATATCGGCCTGATGCAGGCTCCAAAGGCTCTGCTCCTTTGCCGCATCCTCATGGGGCCAAAGGGGCTTTCGCAGGTTCGGGTCGAGGCTGATCAGCTTTCCCTTCCTTTTGGCGTAGGCGATGGCGGCCCGGGTCGCGGATCGGGCTGGTTCGTCCGTCAGGCTGAGGGTCCCGAAATGGAAGACACGGGCCTCGTCGATAAGAGAATATTGGATTTCTTCCGGACGCAGGCAGGTGTCCGCGCCCGGCTTACGGGCAAAGCTGAATTCCCGGTTTCCGGCCACGTCCAGCGTGACAAAGGCAAGGGTCGTAAAATAGGCCGGGTCCGCGAGGATCCCGCGGGTTTCGATGCCGCGCTTTTTCAGCGTGTCCAGCAGCAGGCGGCCGAAGGAATCGGTACCGATTTTCCCGATCATGGCGGTGCCGTACCCGTATGCCTCCAGGGCCGCAAGGAAATTTCCCGGTGCTCCACCGGGGTTGGCGGCCATGGTCGGATATCCGTCCGGATCACTGCCGATGCAGGTAAAATCGATCAGCAGTTCTCCAAGGGCAACAACATCTATCATTTCTCTACACTCCTATTCTATTCGCAATTATTCGATGACCCGAACCGTTCCGTTTTGTTCGATCCAGATTTTCACGCCGGTCGGGTTTTCAATGGTACGGCCATCCACGCTTTCGACCAGCTGCTGCGCGGCCTTACGGTAACGGTAAATTTCGATATTGGTTGCGTACCAGATATCGTCGCGGCCGGACAGTTTTTCGCAAAGGGACTCCAGCTGCTCCCAGTTATCGTCCCGGGCGAATTCATAGCTGTGGCCCCAAATGTAGAGCAGCTCCGGGTCCATATAGGACGGCGGGTTTAAGAAGGTATCGATAATCTCGGGAGAATCGAAGGCTTTTTGGTGATGGCAGGTCGGGTTCCAGCGCATGAAGTCTTCCGGCATAAAGTAGCTGCCCGTATCTGCGACGGTGCGGGAATATTGGATGCCGAGCATCTTCGCGGCCGCAATCACCTTATCGTTTGTGATGCCAAAGGCATAGGAAAGGCCGGTCACAACCCTGCCGGACAGTTCTTCCAGCCTGCGGCGGTCGTCTAAAAGCTCCCGCACCAGTTCGCCGTCCGGGATCTGATTGAGGAAAAGATGGTGTACGCCGTGGCAGGCGATTTCGTGGCCCTGATAGAGCGTTTTGACCTCGTCCGAGCGGATGTAGCCGTCTACGTCCATCCGTCCGGAATTGAGGTGAAAGGTCCCTTTCAGACCGTATTTGTCGAAAATTTGAATGAGCCGCCGGTCGTGGATCGCGCCGTCGTCGTAGCTAAAGGTGAGGACTTTCCGTTTTCCGCCCGGATATAGGATTTTGTACATAGGGGTTCCTCCAATCGATGGATATGTCTTAAAACTGCGTGTCTGCTTTGGGGCAGCCGTTTATAGGATCTGTCCGATGGTATCCCGGAAGAACCGGTCACAGTCGCGGGCAAAGATCTCCGGACATTCGTCCGCCGCGCCGTGGCCGTAGTGCTGATAGATTTTCATCTGCGCGCTGGGGATGACCTTGGCGAGCCTTAATACGTCTTCGACCTTTGCCAGGGGATCAAGGGTGCCGTTTAACAGGATGATTGGCACCGAGATTTTGCTCACGGCCTGGAAAAACTCTTCTTCCGACTGTGCGCCGCAGCAGGTCATATTCATGTTGCGCACGGTAAACTCCTCTTTCTGGCGGCGGACCAGGATTTCCAGGTGCTCCTGATGGTTGGCGGCCCTTTTGGCCAGGCGGGCGGGGTTCTTTGTCGGCCAGTTTTCCATCCAGGCGATTTTTTCCAGCTTCTCTCGGTTCCCGACCATGTCGAGAATATCCGGCTGCTGGCGGGGGATGGCAGGCGCTTGACCTGCCGGACGGTACTGTGCAATCCCGTCGACGCAGGCAAACCCGCGCAGCAGTTCCGGACGGTGAAGGGCAATATACCATCCGGCCCAGTTGCCGTGGGATACGCCGGTATAATAGAATTTCTCAATGCCCATTGCCTCAGCGAACGCGATGACGTCTTCTCCCCACACGGTCGTATAGTCTTTCGGCTCCGGGTCGGTGATGTGGGTGGATTGGCCAAACCCGCGCATATAGATTAGGAAGGTGTGGTAGTGATACGGCTCTTTCCCCAAAAGCTCCATATGACAGCCGCTGAGGAAAAAGTTCTGGGTGCTGATCAGATATTCGTCTCCGCTGCCGTATTCCTCATAGGCCAGCGTAACGCCGTTTACGTCGATTGTCTTCATCTTTGGTTCCGTCCTTTTCCTTTTTATCTTTATTTTACACCATTTTTTTGGGACGCTCTTTTAAAAAAGTATACGGATATTTAAATTTTGTGTTTGAATTGTACGGGATTGGTAGCTTTTTTTTCCAAAAAGCGGTATGATAAGAAGGAAAAAACGGCAATGAAGGTGAAGGAGCCGCAGCCTTGGTGGGAAAGGGGTATCGGAATATGCTGAAAAAATATTGGAACCGGCTGACCACGCGCTTTACGGTTTATCTTGGCGTGATTTTCCTGATTTTAGGGGCGATTTTTGTTTCGGCCCTGGTGGACATGAACGATGACGCGGAGGCAGCCGTTATCGAAGGCGTTGACCGCGCCGAAGAGATTTACCTATCTGATTTTAACGCGCGGCTCAACACAATCCGGGTGCTGTTAAACGATATCTATATTGATTTTGACAACCTGAACGATCTCGGGAATCCGGATCAGAAAATCGATTATCTGGCGCGGTATAACCTGATGGAAAATATGGAGGAAAAGCTGGATAACAGCAGCGACTTGGACGGCATCATGATTTTATATGACAAAGGGATCCTGCGTAATTTTTCTTCCCGGGTTCCGAAAAAGGAATGGCTGAATATTCTGGATTATATGGGGCTTCATGGGGCGGAGATACCGTCTGTCAGCCGGCAGGAGAACAACGCAAACGCTTGGCAGACGGCCTTTATTGGGAATGAATGGTATCTGATCAATGCCTGCCAGACGGGCGCCCATACGGTATTGGCCATCGTCCGGATCGACACCCTTTTTAAACTATTGGATCAGTATGCAGGCCCCGGAAATTACCTGCTGCTGACAAAAGAGGGGGATGTGCTCTTTTCTTCGGAAGGTGTACTGCCCGCGGCCATCGCGGAAACAATCGATCAGGAGGGTACGCTGAAGGAAGAAACCGTGGGACAGTACCTGACGGTTGAAAAGGATTTTGGCCAGGGCGGCCTGCGGCTCGTGTATGTCGCGGAAAAGGATGAGATCCATCTGGACTTCAGCCAGATTTCCCTCGCGGTGCCGGCCTCCCTTTTGCTGGCGATCCTGTCGATGATCCTGTTGGTATACTTTATCCGGCGGAATATGCTCCGGCCGATTTCCGATATGCTGACGGCGGTCGGCGAAGTGGAGAGGGGCAATTTCCAATATCAAATTCCGGAGGCAAAGCGGCTCCAGGAGTTTGATACCCTGACCAACGAATTCAACAAGATGGTCGGCGAGGTGATGCATCTGCGCATCGACCGGTACGAGCGCCAGATTGAGCTGCAAAAGGCCGACCTCCGGTATTTGCAGATGCAGATCCGCCCGCATTTTTACCTGAACGCCCTTACGACGATCCATTCGATGAGTATGCAGAGCCGGAACGAGGACATCCGGAAGTATATCGATATTTTGTCCGTCCACATCCGGTATATGCTTTCCGGCACGATGGCGATGGTCTCCATTGGGGACGAGCTGGAGCATATCCGCAACTTTGTCGAGATGAATGAGCTGTGTTTCCCCGGGTGCGTCTTTTATATGGACGACGTGTCCGACCGGGGACTGCTGGCCCATGAAATGCCGAAGCTGATGGCCCTGACGATCGTCGAGAATTCCTTTAAATACGCTTTGACCCTATACCAGGCGATGAACCTGCTGCTGCGGGTGGACCGGTACACGGAAGGGGAGGATACCTTTATCCGGATCATTGTCGAGGACGACGGGGAAGGGTATCCGCAGGAGATCCTGGACGGTTTTGAAAAGCAAACGCCCGCCGCAGGGAAGGGAGTCGGCCTGCGGAATGTTCGGGATACCTTCCGGCTGTGCTATGGACGGGAGAATCTGGTCCGGATTTCGCGGGCGGTTCCGCACGGTTCGCGGACGGAGCTGCTGATCCCGCTGGACGGGAAAGAGAAGGGAGGAGACGGTTATGTGGGTACTGCTCGTGGATGACGACCTGGCGACCGTTACGACAATTCATGACGCCATTCCGTGGGGACGGTTCGGCTTTGAAAAAGCAAGGGCGGCGTATAACGTAGCCGGGGCGATCCGGGAGATTGAGGCGCAGCCCGGGCCGCCGGAGCTGATTGTATGCGATATCGAAATGCCGATGGGATCGGGGCTGGATCTGCTGAAGTGGGTGCGGAAAAAGGGGTACGAATGCGAGTTTATCTTTTTGACCTGCCATGAGAGCTTCCAATACGCGTCCGAGGCGTTGGAGTACCGTGCCGGGAGCTATATCGTGAAGCCCTTTAACTCTGAAAAGATGACCGCTGCGATCCAAAAGGCCATGCTCAACATCCGCCGCAGGGCCTATTTGACGGAATACAGCGTATACGGGGAATACTGGATGGACAGCAAAGACGAGCTGCTGGGCGCCTTTTGGCGGGATCTTCTCTTTTTCCGCCTTTCCGAGGAGGATATCGGACTGCAGCTGGAAAAGAAGCAGTTCCGTATGCGGGCGGATGAAATCTATACGCTGGTCTTGATCCGGATCCCGCAGCTGAGTGAGGAGGAGCTTTCGGAAAAATCGGCGGGATGGAACCGCCCTTCTTACCAGTTCGCGATCAAGCGGCTGGCCTGCGAAGCAATACTGGAGGAATTTTCGGTCGGGAACGCAGTGGATTATTCCGACTCCGGCTTTGACTATATCGCGCTCGTATCGGGGAAAGGGACAGAGGAGCTGAAGAAGGGTTGTGGGGCCTTGATCGATATCTGTGCGGACAACATCCCGGCTTCCCGGGGGAAACCGGTCATCTGCATCGGGAAACCGGTGCTACTGCCGGCCCTGGGGGAAAAACGGCTGGATTTGGAGCTGCTGCTGCAAAACTGCCTGGATAACGGCGGGATTTTCGTCGAAGGCATTTCCTCCCCCGGGCAGAATACCCTCTATCGCCCGCTGGACGCGGATATTCTGATACAGCATTTGGAGCAGGGCAACCGGATGGAGATCTTAAACGATATCCGTACCTATTTAAACAGCCTGAATCAAGAAAGCGGAATTGACCGCCATGTCCTGCGGCTGCTGCACCAGGATTTCCTGCAAATCCTCTATTCCTACCTGCAAAAGCACGAGATCCAGGCGCACAGGCTGTATATGGACCCGGTTTCCAGGCAGCTGCAGGAGACGGCGGAGCTTTCTTCCTTTGATATGGTAAAGTGGGTTTCCTATGTGACCTCCAAGGCGTTGGCCTGCATCGAGGAGACCCGCCAGACCGGGACGGTCGTATTTAAGGCGATGGCCTATATCCGGGAGCATTTCCGCGAAAATATCAGCCGCGACGATGTGGCCGAGGCGGTTTTTGTGACCTCCAGCTACCTTTCCCGGATTTTCCATCAGGAGACCGGGGCCAAAATCACCGACTTTTTGACCCGGTGCCGGATAGAAGAAGCCAAATCCCTGCTCCGGGCGACCGACCGCTCGATCAGCGACATTGCGGTGGAGAGCGGGTTTGACAGCTTTTCCTATTTTTCAACGGTATTTAAAAAGGTGACCGGACTGACGCCGGTACAGTATCGGAAGGAAAAGCTGTAAGGGGTTTGTACACAAAATCAGAAATCCTGCTCACAAAAATGGAAGAAACCGCTGTTCCTTTCGGCTATACTACTTGTATACCCTATTTTGAAAGGCAGGCAGGAAAATGGACAGTGAAAAAATTTTGGACCGCCAGTTTGTGATGACAGACCTTGGGCGGATTGACCGGGTAAGGGACCTTTACACAACCTTTAACCCGGAGGTTGACCTGGAAGCGATGAAGGCGTCCGGGTACATTGAAGCGGTCGGAGAGATGATGGAGCCGATCCTGATGAGCTTAAACGACCACTCCCCGGAGGTGCTTGCGTATTGGGCAAAGCACGGGATGGTCAAGGAATTCCACGGGGAAAGCACGCCGATGAGCTGGAGCAAATATGAGCGGAAGACCGGCTACCACTGGGAAGAACCGGAGGAAGGCGCGCCGCAGAACCGCTTTAAGCGCTGGAACTCGTTTGTACCGGTCAGCGCTTTTGCCCCGGAGAATACCGGCCGGAAGTACCCGGTGGTGATCATGCTGCACGGCGGCTTTAATCCGATCAGCATTGTGGACGGATGGGGCGTCGTACAGGAGGCGGCAAAACGGGAATGGATTGTGATTGCGCCTTCGATCGAGCTGGATGATGTGCTGGACGAAATATTGGCGGAGGCAAAACGCCTTTACCCGGTCGATGAGAGCCGGATTTATGCCGCGGGCTTTTCCTACGGCGGCTTTATGTCCAACTTTTTGGGCAATAAACGCCCGGATGTCTACGCGGCGGTCGCTCCCTGCGGCGCACCGATTTCGAACGGCTTTGTGGACAAGGCCATCGGCCCCGAACCGCAGACGCCCTTTGACGGGGTGCCCCGCGCCATCGAGATGAGAACCTATATGCCGGTCATCAGCGTAATCGGGAACCTGGACGGCCATCGTTTCCCGATTTATGATTACAAGGGCTGGTTCCGGGCAGCCGGCAAGCCGCAGGACCTGCTGGACGGGATCAATTCCTGGGCCAGGGTCAACCACGCCAGAGAGATTACCGTAGAAGAGGTCATGGCCTTAAAAGATAACCCCGGTATTTCAATTGAAGAGAAAAATATCGGGCTGCCGCTGGCGCCGGACTGCCGCAGGACGGTTGTTGCCGACGGGCTTACCAACTATATCGGCGATCTAAAGAGCGAGGACGGGGTAGCCCGTATCCGGATTATCTGCGAGATGAATATGCCGCACTGGCCGACACCGGAAATGTCCCGCCAGATTTTTGATTTCTTCTCCCATTTCAGCCGTGACCCGGTCACCAAAGCAAGTATCTACACGGAATAACCGGTAAACAAGAGGATTCCCGTGACAGGAGAAACGCCTGCCGCGGGAATTCTCGTTTTTTTCGTTTTTCAAAAAAGGACTCCGGGATAGAGAATCGCACAATTTCAAAAAATAGCTGCACAAAATCAAAAGCAAAATTTTCATAAATCGATTATAATGAGTTCATCAAAAGAGCTCGGAACCATCACCGAGAAAAACGTGAACCTGTCTGAGATTTCAGACGCATTTTACCGTCCAAACGGACGGTAACAGGAAAGGAATGGATTATTCATGAAAAAGAGACTCTTCGCTTGCCTGCTCGCGGCTATGACGGCAGCTTCTCTTGCTGCCTGCGGCGGTAATTCTAACGGGAATACTTCCCCAAGCAGTTCCGGAAGTTCTGCTTCTGCTGACACCGGTTCGGACAGCGGCTCCGCGTCCGGTGAAATCACAACGGTCGGTTTTAACTACATCAACTTCGGCACCCTGTCGGACACCGCTCCCGTCAATGATACGATCAACGCTTACCTGGAAAAAGAGGGGAAAGACGTTCGGGTCGATCTCCATATGTACGACGCAGCTTCGTACAACGACCAGATGAACCTGATGATCTCCTCCGGCGAAGAGGTTGACCTTTTCCTGCCGCTGGCCGGTGTATCCAACTGTGCCGCAAAAGGCCAGATCCAAGACCTGACCGATATCGCGGAGGCCAACTGCCCCGGCGCCCTCGAACTGACCCACGATTGGCTGAAAGCGTCTACCGTAGACGGCAAGCTGTACGGGATCCCGGTTTACAAGGGAATCATGCTGCAAAACTACTTTATCGCATCCAAGGCGATGACCGAAGAACTGGGCATTGATCTGGATCCGCTGTCCTCGATTTACGATCTGCCCGCCGTATTTGATCAGATCAAAGAAGCGTATCCCGATGTATATCCGCTTGTCCCGCTGAACGCCAACTCCTACGGCATTTTGGACTTCTTCCTCGGCTCGACCAACGGCTATCGGGTCGATATGCTGGGCGACCGTTCGAACGCCTGCACCGGATGCATCGTCGGGGATGATATGACGGTCGTAAACCTGTATGACACCGACGCTTTCCATGACACCTGTGCCCTTGCCTATGAATGGCAGGCGAAGGGCTATCTGATGCCGGATACCTCTACCTCTCCCGACGGTGCCGGTGCATTGATGGCTGCGAAGCGCGGATACGCAACGATTGGCGGTTACGGCAACGCACCCGAAGTTTTGAGCAGCAACTCTCTTGGCGGCGGCAGCGAGCCCGCTTACTACCATGTGATTGAGGCGCCTTATCTGACGACCACCTCTGTCAGCCTGAACTATGTCGTCGGTATCACCTCGAAGCATCCGGAAGCGGCGCTTCGTTTCCTCGACCTGACCTATACGGATGAGTTTGTCTGCAACTCGATCCTGTACGGTGTCGAAGGCCGCGACTATAAGAAGGTAACCGACCAGACCATCACCTTTGCGGATGGCGTCGATTCTACGACCGTTGCATACGATTCGATCACCACCTGCGGCGTCCTCGGCAGCCAGTTTATCCAGTGGGGCCGTGACCAGGACGAAGAGATGCTGAAGATGGACCGCGAGTTTATGCAGTCCAATATCGACAACGCTGTTCAGTCTCCCGCCTTTGGCTTTGTCTTCGACTCCTCTCCCGTGAAGACTGAGGTTTCTTCTGTCAGCAACGTTATTACCCAGTATTTCAACGCTCTGACCAACGGCGAGCTGGATCCGGATGTCTATATCGACGAGTTTAACGGCAAGCTGAAGGATGCCGGTTTGGACGCGATTATTGCCGAAAAGCAGAAACAGCTGGATGCCTGGAAGGCTTCTAACTGATTGATCTTACCTCCCGCTGTGTCCGCCTATTTTCACAGCGGGAGTTTTTAGGGGAGATATTGAATGGATAAACATACTTTTGAAGAAGGATATACGACCGTAAAGGAAGGAATTCTGCGCGGGACGGTTGAAGACGGCATCAAGGTTTTCCGCGGGGTGCCCTATGCAAAGCCCCCGGTCGGCGAGCTGCGCTGGAAGGATCCCGTTCCGCCGGCCAAGTGGTTTGGGGTGAGAAGGGCGGACCGTTATTCGGCGGGCGCACTGCAATGGGATATCCTGGAAAATGAACCGTACGCCGAGTATGAACTGGGCGCACCGATGCACAGCGAGGACTGTCTCTATCTCAATCTTTTTACCCCGGCGAAGTCAAAGGATGAAAAGCTCCCGATCTTTGTCTGGGTACATGGCGGCGGCATGGTAGCCGGTTCCGGTATGGCGAGCTTTTTTGAAGGGGAGCAGATCGCGAAAAAAGGCGTAATCGTCGCGGTGATCAACTACCGGCTCGGCCTGTTCGGCTTTTTCTGCCATCCGGAGCTGTCGGCCGAATCCCCGCACCATACCAGCGGCAACTACGCCCTGTTGGATATCCGCCAGGCGGTTCTGTGGCTCAAAGAAAACGCCGCGTCCTTCGGGGGAGATCCGGACCGTATTACGGTCGGCGGCCAGTCCGGCGGCAGCGTCGGCACGACCAGCCTTGCGCTTTCCCCGCTGATGAAGGGCCTTTGCCAGGGGTATATTATGGAAAGCGGCTGTCCGCTGTACGGGTTTATGCAGGCGGCCGACGGAAAGCAGCTGGAACAGGAAGGAAAAGCCTTTGGGGAGAGCATCGGCGCTCTGACTCTGGCCGACCTGCGCGCGATGGACGGCTGCGATCTGACAAGGATTGCCTATACCGAAAAGCGCTTTGTCCCAAATTTCTGTGTAGACGGGTATGTGCTCCCGGATACACCCTGGAATATGCTGCATACAGGGCAGCTAAACGACGCGGCTCTTTTGGTCGGTTCGACCAGCGAGGAGTTCGGCTCCCTTGGCCGGTACGATGAAAACACGGTGACGGGCGCGCTTTTTGAAGCCTACCTGGAAAAGATGTATACGCCTGCGCAGCAGGAAGTGTTTAGGAAGCGTTATCCCCATGAAACCAACCGGGAGGCGACCCTTTCGGCCCTGCGGCTGCAAAGCGATATCCATACCTTCGGGCCGTTTCTCTTTGGCAAGCTGGCCGCCGACTCCGGCAGGACCTGTTATGTGTACTATAAGACCCGTCCGGATTCCGGGACACGGGGCGAAATCCTCGGCTCGACCCATTCCTCCGAGCTGCCCTTCCTTTTCGGGCGCTCCGAGAAATGCATCATCAATCCCGAGGGGATGGACGGGGCCGATATCGCGTTCGGCGAAGCACTGCGCAGCTATTGGGTTAACTTTATCAAGACCGGGAACCCCAATAACGGTGAGCTGGTGCCGGTCGAATGGGAACCGAGTAAAGGCCTGTTTGATTACCTGGACTTGGGCAAAGAAATCCACCTGCCCACCGAGCAGGAAAAGGAAATTTTCCGGTTTATCTGGACGATCCTGGAGCCCTGTGGGGAATGTACCCTTCGGAAGTTCCAGGCGCCGGAAATTATGCCCAAATAATATCCGATAGGGTCCCGTAAGCACCCTATCCATGAGGAAAGGATCTTGGCTATGGAAAAAGCGAAAGGCTCTATACAGCTAAAGAAAGACATTCCGCTGATCTTTCTGGCGCTTCCCGGAGTTATTTACCTGATTATCAACAACTATATCCCGATGTTCGGCCTGTTTATCGCCTTTAAAGACGTCAACTATGCCAAAGGGCTTTTTGGCAGCGACTGGTGCGGCTTTAATAATTTTAAGTTCCTGTTTAAGACAAATGACGCGGTGATCATGATCCGGAACACCCTGCTGTATAACATCGCGTTTATCGTCATCGGCACTGTGCTGGCGGTCTTTGTCGCCATCCTGTTCAGCGAGATGGGGGCCAATATCTT
The DNA here is from genome assembly GCA_964460915.1 of uncultured Oscillospiraceae bacterium. GTDB lineage: Bacteria > Bacillota > Clostridia > Oscillospirales > Ruminococcaceae > Faecivivens. Next base: position 21,109 of record CAYWRQ010000009.1, on the reverse strand, counting down.
TGCAAAGATTTATCAGGCCGGTATGGTTTTCCCGAACCTGGTTTCGATGGTTATCGTAGCGTATATCGGATACGCGTTTTTAAACTCTACCTCCGGCTTTATTAATATGACTATCCTGAAGGCGATGAATATCGAAGGGATTTCCTGGTATTCCAAGCCGGAATACTGGCCGGTTATCCTGTTGATCGTCCATATCTGGAAGGGCGTCGGCTACTCCTCGATTATCTACATCTCCAACATCGCCGGTATCGATAAAGGGATCTATGAGGCCGCGAAGATTGACGGCGCCGGGAAGTTCCGGCAGATCGTCAATATCACCCTCCCGATGCTCCGCCCGACGATCATTATCATGGCCCTGATGGCGGTCGGTAAGATCTTCAACTCGGATTTCGGCCTGTTCTATCAGGTTCCTATGAACTCCGGCACCCTGTATCCGACCACCCAGACGATCGATACCTATGTTTACCGCGCGTTGATGGAAAACAATGACGTCGGTATGTCTGCGGCAGCAGGCTTCTTACAGTCGATTGTAGGCTTTATTCTGGTCCTTACGGCCAACCTTACGGTTCGGCGGCTTGACCCGGATAATGCACTCTTCTAAAGAAAGGATTTTGCGTTATGCATGAAATTAAGACTCGCGGCGAAAAAGCCTTTCAGATCTTTGCGTTTATCTTCCTGACCCTGATGACGATCTTCGCACTGGCGCCCTTTGTGCTGATTATCTCCGCCTCCCTGACCGAGGAAAACACGCTGGCCGTCAGCGGGTACCAGTTCTGGCCGAAGGAGTTCAGCGCCGCCGCCTATCAGTACCTGGTGACCAAGTCCCAGACGATTTTAAAGGCCTATGGGATTTCGATGATCGTTACGGTAGCCGGTACGGTCGCAAGCCTTGTGCTCTCCCCGATGCTGGCCTACCCGATGTCCAGAAGGGACTTCCGCTACCGCAATTTCCTCGCATTCTTCGTATTCTTTACAATGATTTTCTCCGGCGGTATCGTTCCGTCCTATATGATGTGGACCCGTGTCTTCCAGATCAAGAACAGCATTTTTGCGCTGATTATCCCGAATTACCTGATGGGCGCGTTCAACATCTTCCTGCTCCGCAACTACTTTACCAACAATATCCCCGTATCGCTGATTGAATCGGCGCAGCTCGACGGCGCAAAGGAACTGACGATCTTCTTTAAGATCATGCTGCCGCTGTCGACCCCGGTCCTCGCAACGGTTGGGCTGTTTGTCGGCCTTGCCTATTGGAATGACTGGACCAACGGCCTTTACTACATCACCGATACCAATCTTTATTCGATTCAGAACCTGCTCAACCGCTTGATGCAGAATATCGAGTACCTAAAGTCCGGCACGAGCATTTCCGGCGCGGTCGGCAATATCGATACGTCGAGTATGCCGACAACCTCTATGAGAATGGCCATCGCGGTTGTTGCGGTCCTGCCGATTATCATCATCTTCCCCTTTATCCAGAAATACTTTATCAAGGGTGTTGTCGTAGGCGCCGTTAAGGGATAAAATCCGATTGTCCGATCTATTATCCCGGCTCTGCCTGGTAAAATTATGGATTATTGTTGTATTTTGGATATTTAACTGGTATAATTTTTCGTATGAGGCATCGCCCTTTCTAAGTTTGGTTTCTTGGCAGAGACATTATATCGTAGAAAGGTTCGGTGCCTCAATTTTCATTTAACTTAACAATACGATTATCTCGTAAAGGAGGAGTTCATCATGAACCGAAAAGAGTTTCCGCGCTGCACACCCGAAGCTGTCGGCATCTCCAGCGCAGCCATTGACCGCTTCCTGGATAAGCTGGAAAGCGGCTTTACCGAAATGCACGGTCTGATGATTATGCGCCGGGGCAAGATCTGCGCCGAGGGCTGGTGGGCACCCTATGCGCCCGGTCTGCGGCACGGCCTTCAGTCCCATACCAAGACCTACGCGGCCACCGCGGTCGGCATTGCCGTCAAAGAAGGCCTTGTCCGGCTGGATGAGCGGGTCATCAATATCTTCCCGGAGTTTGCACCGGAAAACCCCAGTGAAAACCTGCAAAAGCTGACGGTTCATCATGTCCTTTCGATGGGCTGCGGGATGGAAAAAATGCCTGCGCCGACCGAAAACTGGATCCGGGATTTTCTGGCGACGCCGGTCGTCCATGAACCCGGTACGGCTTATATGTACAACAGCACCGGCTCCACCCTCCTTTCGGCCATTGTCCGCAAGAGGAGCGGGGAGGGGATGATGGAGTACCTAAAGCCCCGGCTGTTTGATAAGATCGGGATTGACGCCGAAAACCTCCGCTGCGCCCTGATGCCGGACGGCTGCGCGGTCGGCGGCGGCGGGATGCTGGCCACGACCGAGGACAACCTCCGCCTGATGAAGCTGTACGCAAATGGCGGTGTCTGGGAAGGGGAGCAGATCCTGACGCCGGAGTATGTAAAGCTCGCCACCACCAATCAAAACGACTCCGCGTCTGAAGCGCGCAACAACCCGCCTGCCCTGGACAACTTTGTGGGGTACGGGTACCAGATCTGGATGTGCCGCCCGGCCGGCCTTTACCGCGCAGACGGCGCGATGGGACAGTTTACCATTGTCGACCCGTCCAGGGACCTGATCATCGCAATCAACGAGACGGCCACCGGCGCCCATTGGGCCCAGGAAACGCTCAATGTCTGCTGGGAGTTTTTGGACGAAATCGATCCTGAAACAGCGATGATGCCGGAAAATGAGCCGCTTTCCTCCGCCCTGTGCACCCGCATGAAGATGCTCTCGATCCCGAACCCCCCTTACGCACCCTTTGGCGCTTTCCCGCACCCGGGGGAAAAGTACCATGTGGCCGGCGGAGGTGTCCATCCGGAAAATATCTTCCTCGGGCGGATGTCCGGCGAAGCGGATACGGCCGGAATGACGGATTTTTCGTTTACCGCCTGCTCCGGGGACGGGATTGTAAACCTGAAAGCAGTCGTGAACGGGGCCACCTATACGCTGCGCGCCGCGACGGATGGAAGGCGGATGCTGAACATCCTCCCGATGGGGCTTGTTTCGCAGGTTTATCTGTCCGGGTACTGGAAATCGGAGGACACCTTCGCGGTCCGGTTCCGCTGGATTGAAACCTGCTTTGAAAAGGAACTGGTCTTCCGGTTTGACGGGAGCCACTGTGAAATAACCGAAAACGAGACGGTCGGCGGGTTTATGCAGACCGCTTCCGCCCCAGTTACAGCTGTTATAGAATAAAAGAGGAGCGTACATATGAAAGTAAAAGAAGTCGTAGCCGCGATCGAGAACGCGGTGCCGCTGCCCTTCCCGAAGACCTGTGATATCTATCACTGCGGCAATCCGGAAGCGGAGGTCACGAAGATCGCTTCGGTATTTATGGCGGACGTCGCCGTCATCCGGGAGGCGATCAAACAGGGCGTGGACCTGATCATCACCCACGAGCCTACCTGGCACGCGGGGATTGCCCTGCCGGCCTGGATGGACAAAAGCGCGGGGGCCTGGACGATGAAGGACCCGACCTACCTGGAAAAGAAAAAGCTGCTGGACGAAAACGGGATCACGATCTGGCGCTGCCACGACCGGATGCATTTCCATAAACCCGACCTGATTTACCAGGGCTGGATCAAGGAAATGGGCTGGGAGGAGTACCTGGTTCCCGGCGAGATGATGTGGCACTACGATATCCCGGAGACGACGCTGGGCGGGCTGGCGGATTTCTTTAAGGAAAAGCTCGGCATGAACGCGGTCCAGCTGATCGGAAACCCGGACCAGAAATCCCACCACATCTCCGTCCTGGTCGGCGGTGGCTCGCTGGGGCTGGGGGACGAGATGATGCCGATGCGGGATATGTTTGAAAACAACATCGACACCCTTGTCTGCGGCGAGACAACCGAGTGGACGAGTATTTCCTACGTCCGCGACGCGGCGATGATGGGCATGGACAAGGGCATGATCATCCTGGGCCATAACCGCACCGAAGAGGCGGGCATGAAGCACTTCGGCGACTGGCTGCAGCCGCTGGTCGGGGATATCCCGATTGTCTTTATCCCGTCCGGGGAGCCGGTTACCTATCGATAATCAACCGTACAGAAAAAGAGCTGGGGCGTACAGCTCTTTTGCTTTGCCGCGAAAAGGGGGCCGGGTTTGATCCCAGCCCCCTTTCCAATAGGGGATATAACGCCCGATTAATGATTCTCGCGGCGCTTTTTGAGGAGAGCCAGCACGGCCAGGCAGAGCGCGGACACTATCAGGACGGTATCCTGCAGGCTGCCGGACGCGACCCCGGTCTGGGGGACGCCGGCCAGCGGGACTTCCTCTTCGAAGATTTCTTCAAGGGGTACGTTCTCGCCGAGGACGTTTCCGATAAGGGGAACTTCATCGTCTTTGATCGTAATGTCTTCGGTCACTTCGGGTTCCGGAGTTTCCGGCTGAGGTGTGGGTTCATCGGAAATTTCAGTTGAAGGTTCGGGGTTGTCAGGAGTATCCGGGTTATTCGGGGTGTCGGGGTTATCTGGAGTATCCGGGTTATCCGGGTTATCAGGGGTATCGGGGTTATCCGGATTATCCGGGTTATCAGGTTATTCAGAAGGAGTATTCGGGGTTTCAGGCTCCTCAGAAGGATTATCCGGGGTCGTATAATGCTCTATCGTTTCGCTTTCGAAGCGGGTGATGGAATCGCCGACCCCTATCGAGGTAGTCTCCTTACCGTTGATGATGTTGATGATGAGGTTGGTTTTCAAAGTGGTTTCAACTTCTTCATATTTCGGTTCGGGAGTCGTTGGGGTGGGAATAGTGGGGTTACCCGGTACGGCCATATGGAGTTCATTGTTATGGAAGACGTTCCGACCAACTGCACTTCCGGATCTGATCTCATTTAATTCCAATGTAACTTTTGGAGCAATGACTTTGCCAGCAAAAGGTGTGCCATCTTGGAAGTGAAGTGTTCCATCGTATTCGCCAAAGTTCCATATTACGTGAGCAGCTAACCCATCGTATGCGCTTACTCCATTCATCTTTTTATCGATCTCTACAATCATCGTATCTGGACTTATAGATGACATATCTACATTGATAATGATGGTCGCACCATTTGTATTGGCATTTATCAAATTCGATATATAGTCAGTATGGTTAAAATCATCATTATTAGATGTTAAGGTGCCAATTCCAATGGTAATTGACATCACATCATCCTTACCTAAAGCTTTATCTATCAGCAATTGTTTAGCAGCTTCAAGTTTGGCTGTGTCTTTATCATATGTGCTGTTATATTCTTCGTCAATTAGTGCTTGACCAGTTCTTGCAATATTAGTTAGATTGGTATCAATCTGCATAGCTTGTTGCAGACTGGCAAGCTCAGGATGTTTTTCCAAATCATCAGCTTTCAAATTACCTTCCGGATCTAGTTGCACATAATCGGCATTATTCAAGTAACCGAATGCATTTTCTGTGCTCACACTATTGCCTAATACAAGAGTGGCGAGCTCCTGCTGATGGGTATCTTCATTGGTTTTGAAAGTATTGTTACCTACCGCGATTTTAGCACCGTCATTTAATTGTCCGATATAAGAATATCCATTAAGAACATAATCTTCTTTACAATCAGAAGAGTTTCCTGGACCATAATCGTGATTTAGTTCAATACATGTGTAGTCGCCAAGTTTATTCATTTCGTTTACGCAAATATTGCCGTCAATATGATTTATATTTTGGTTTGTAGGAGCATAGACATCTGCATAAACAACGAAATCTTCCGTAATTTTTAAAGAATCCAAGAAAGCCTGAACTTGTTGTGCCTTGTCAGGGCTCAGTTCTGTTTTCACAGGGTTAGTTTCAGTGCCGCTATCCATATTATAGAAATGCTTCTCTCCAGAAGTTTCGCCGCCTGTTTCTCCAGAATCGGTAGAGCCGCCAGAGGAAGTGCTATCGGCAATTTCTTTAAGCTGTTTACCGGTCAAGGTCAGGGAAATTTGTTTTTCACCAGACTCCGTACCCAGTGGGATACCAGTTAGAGTATAGTGACCTTCCTCGTTAAAATGGTCCAAATTAACCGCATATTCTTTACCAGCTTCATCGGTTAAAATAACAGTCATTGAACCGTCTTTTCCGAGGTTACTGGTTAAGTTAAGCTGAATATCGGCCGCATAGCCATCCTTAGCATTGCCTTTAATGGTTACGGTAGCGCCGGTAAGTTTAAAATCACTTGGGTCGATTCCGCCGTTACTTACGGGTATGTTTTCTACCGGATTCATCTGTACTGTTACCGTACCGGGTTCTACAGTAGTAGTTTCGGTTGTTGGCTTAGTTATGTTAGTCTGGGTGGCGGTGGTAGCAGGCTTGGCGCTTTCGTCCTTTTCCCCCTCAGTATCGATACATTCGTAAGTGGTTTTCGTATAGGTCGTTTTGCCGTCTTCGTTTTCGCTTTCATATGTTTCGACAGTCATTAAGTATTTTTTCCCGTCTTTAGTGACGGTATCCTCTGTCGATTTTGTGAGGGTCATTTTGCTTGTATCAGGAAGCTGTACATTTTCCTTAATGGTTTCGGTTCCGCCTTCATCCGTTGTCACTGTCCAAGAGACATTGCCAGTTGTCGGGTCGGTTTCTGGGTTGATAACATCATCTGGAATTTCAGGCGAGATGGTTCCGCCGATAGTCTCGCCAGGTTTTACTTCGAGTGAGAGTTCTGGTGTTGTTGCAGAGTCAGGATTAGTTTCCGTGGGGTCACCTTCCTCGTTGTCCGCAGGGTTATCCTCATCAGTCTCCGTGGAGTTTTGTTTACCATCGTTCGTGGAGTCAATTTCACCGCCAGATTCATCACTTTGGGCCGCCGGAATAGCTGCTTCAACCTGGACTTCTTCATCCGGGGACGCCGTTTTCGCACTCCCGTTCTCCTCAGTCCCGGCCCCGGTGGGGGGTATTTTCATCTTCATCAAGCAAAGCCACCGCAAGGGTATTATTTCCCGCAGATGTGGTTTTCGCCAAATATTCGAGCGGCTGAGCATCCGATTGTTCGGCGGGTGCGCTGTTTTGGATAGTACTGCTCTGAGCGGTGCTGTTCATCACATTGACGATAACAGGAGGATTGGCGCTTTCCTCAGTGGCCGAGGGTTCATCTGCCGCGAAAGCGGTAACCTGCATAGCGCCAGACCATACAGACATAGCCACGAACAGGGCGGCTGCCCGTTTTACGAACATTTTTCCTGCTGACATCTCCTTTTCATTGTAAAAGCAATCTGGGTACAAAATGCTGGGCAATTGGTGGTAATTGCGCGGCTTTCACGCGGCTGTTTCACGAAATTCGCGAAATTAAATCAGAATTTGTGATGCTATTTATCAAATAGCGCTAGGTTCTTTCTTCCATTCTATTTCAATATAGCACAAAACGATCTGAAATGCAATACATTTGACAGAAATTTTTTCAAAAAATCTGTCAGAAAAATGCCCGTGGCGAAAGGTTTTTCCTGCTTTGCATGACATGAGCCCATTTTAGACAGCGAAAATTAAAGAAATCACATTCAAATTTTAAACGAAATAAACGGTCTTTTGAGGCGAGGAAAAATGATTTTATCGGACAAAAAATATATGATAATGCGTAAAAAAAATAGAACGCCTCATTTGTTAATCAAGATACACTTAATAAACAAATGGGGCGTCGTTTGAAATTATGGAGAGAAAAATTCTCGAATTTTAATTATTCTGTCTGCCGGAACCTTTCCAGTCCCAGCCGGGTCAGCTGTTCCTCCGGGGCTTGGTGGCAGTGCAGCGCTTCGGCAAGCGCCCGGCAGAAGGTTTCCTCTAAAGCGGGGTCGTTCAGCGGATGCAGCTGGTCATTGTCCGCTTCAATATCGAATAGCTTGGACTCCTTGAGGTCGAGGTCGGGTTTCATGCCGAGCTTCGCCATCATTCCGGCCATTGTCCGGTTCATCGCCGCCTGATCCAGACGGTACACCGGCATCCCCGCCCAGGGGAGGAAACGGCCGGTCGTGAGAATCTCCTCCGGCAGCCCGGCGCCCAGATAGCGGGGATAGGTCGTCAGCATCGAGCCGTACCAGTAAAGAGGGGCGTTTTGTTCATTGGCCGCCCGGAAATAGGTGTAATGGCCGTCGGTGATGTTGACCGGCTGGCCGTACCAGCCGTAGATGGCATAGTCCCGGACATGATCGGTTTCCCCGGCCAGCAGCGGCAGAAGGGAGCGGCCGTGGATCGGGTAAAACCCTTCCTTTTTATAATCATCCGCCCCGAACCAGTCCAAAACCGTCGGGAACAGGTCGATGTTCTGCGTAACCGCGCGGATCCGCCCTCCACCCTTTTCGCCGGGGCGGTGGATAAACAGCGGGATCTGGGCCATCTCGTTCCAGGCGTGGAACATATTCTTGCCGGTGCGGTGATGCTCACCCAGCATATGGCCGTGGTCGGAGGTGAAGATGACCAGCGTATCCTCCCAGAGGTTTTGCCGGTCCATCTCATCCAGAAAAACGCCAAGCCACTTGTCCGCCATCGTGAGGGTAGCCATATACAGGTTGCGCAGGTGCCGGATTGCTTCGGGCGTCTCGTCTTCGCCGATCTCGGCGTACCGCGGCCATTCGTATACCTTGTCGAAATCATCCGGATAAAGCGCCTTAAACTGCTCTGCGGCGTCAAAGGGCTCGTGGGGATCGAAGACCTCAACCTGCAGGAAGAAGTCGTCTGCGCCCTCGTTGTCCTTCAGCCATTTGGCGGCGGCGGCAAAGGTCTTCGGCGTCGGGTAGTCGGCGTCGGTCTTGAAGTACTGGCGGTTGCACTGATATTGGCGCCCGACTCGGCCGATGAACTGCTCCGGCATTTCCGGGTCCCGGACCTGGGAGGCCCAGACATCGGTTTCCTGGCCGCGGATCAGATCCCAGGTATTGTATTGCTGCAGATACCCTTCCCCGCCCAGCTCGGCATAGTGGCAGTGGTCGGTTGCAATATGGCTGAAAACGCCGCGGCGCTTCAGCAGGGAGGGCATCGTTACGTCAAATGGTTCGATCGGCCCCCAGTTCCGTTCCAGAAAATTCAGCCTTCCCGTAAGGATGTCCCGCCTTGCGGGCATACAGGGGGCGGAACCGATATAATGCTGGTCAAAAGCGGTGGATTTTTCCGCTAAACGGTCGATATTCGGCGTGATCACGGGGCAATCCGGCTGATAGGCATGAACCATCTTCCGCTGCAGGGTGTCCATGAGGATGAGTATTGTTTTCATAATAGGGGTGTCCTTCCTTTCTCACTGTATTTTGGTACTTTTATTATATAATTCTGCTCTATAATTTGCAAGTAATGGGAGAATATTCATATAAATATATCAAAAGCCCAGCGCGTATAGAGTCATGTACAGCCAGGCTTTAGATCAAAAGGGACGATCAGCCTTTGATGGAGCCGATCATGACACCCTGTGTAAAATACTTCTGTGCGAACGGATAAATGATCATCATGGGGATTGTAGATACAATCATCAGGAAGTATTTCATCGACTCGGCTAATCCCTGGATTTCCAACGCGTTTTCAGCGTCCGCAACATCGGAAGCCGCCGTTTGCGCCTGGATCAGGATATCACGCAGCACGATCTGCAGCGGGTAAAGCCTGTCGTTGCTCAGATACAGAAATGCGTTAAAATAACTGTTCCAGTGTACGGTCGCGTAAAACATTACCAGAACCGCGAGGATTGCCTTGGACAGAGGGATTACAATAGACACCAGAAACCTTGCGTCGGAGCATCCGTCGATCTGTGCCGCTTCCAGCAGCTCCCGCGGGATGTTGCTGGAAAAGAAAGTCCGGGCTATAATCATATTATAGGCCGAAATCGCGGCAGGCAGCAGCATAACAATGCGGGTATTCAAAATGCCGAGATCCCGCATGAGCATATAATTGGGAATCATTCCCGCGTTGAAAATCATCGTAAAGGTAAACAAAACCATGACAATATTGCCGCCTTTCAGGTCTTTTCGGGAAAGCGGATAGGCAGCTAGGACAGTCATGATAATGTTGATCAGCGTACCGGCAAGGGTATAAAAAATGGAATTGGCGAACCCGAGCAGTACCCGGTCGTTGGAGAAAATACGGCGGTAGCCTTCCAGTGAAAACCCGACCGGGAGAAAGAAGACCTTACCGGAAAGAACGGCGAACGGGTCGGAAAAAGAAGCGCTGACAATAAAAATCAGCGGATAAAGGGTGATGAGCGTCAAGACCGCTAAAATAATATACACAACGATATAAAATATGCGGTCATCCAGCGGGTCGCGCACCTTTGTCCTGCGGGCTGAAGCGTTTGTCATACTATTTGTCCTCCTTTTACCACAGACTGGTGCCGCCCATCCGCCGGGTGATAAAGTTGACACTCAGGATAAGGATGAGGTTAATCAGCGAATTGAACAGGCCGATTGCAGCGCCGAGGGAAAAATCGCCGCCGGTCGGTCCAAGGGAAACCTTGTAAACATAAGTTGAGATGATTTCAGAGGTTGTCAAATTCAAATCGTTCTGCATTAAGTATACTTTTTCAAATCCAATACTCATAATACGGCCGGCATTCATAATTAACATGATGGTTGCCGTTGGGATGATGGTTGGCAGATCCAGCACAAGCACCTGTTTGAAGCGGGAAGCCCCGTCGACAATGGCCGCTTCGTGCAGCGCGGGATCAACAGCGGACAAGGCCGACAAATAATCGATCCCCAGCCGACCTCCTGCCAGACGCCTGACCAGACGTACATATGCGGGAAAGCCGAGGCCTTGGAGAGGATATCAGGAGCTTGCTGGCCGGTCAGGGCCTGGTAAGCGGATCCGTACAGGCCGATGCGGGAATTGAACATCTGCAAGAGGATGCCGACAATAACAATAACCGAGATAAAGTGCAGAATATAGGTTACCATCTGGACAAATTTCTTATACGCGGCCCTGCGCACAACGTTGAGGGAAAGTGCCAGGACAATCGGCAGAGGGAAGCTGGCGATCAGCGAGTAAAAAGAAACCGTCAAAGTATTTTTTAGGACGCGGACAAATTGATAGGATTCAAAAAAGCGCTCAAAATTCGCAAAGCCAATCCACTCGCTGCCCCAGATGCCTTGGCGGATCTTAAAGTCCTTAAAGGCGATCTGTAGGCCGGCCATCGGAAAATAGCAGAAGATGAGAAGCCAGATTACCGGCAGCAGCATGAGGTACAATTGCCAGTTGTTCAGGTATTCCTTCCGAAACCGGGTCTTTTTCCGGAGCTTTGCCTGTTCCTTAGAAAGAGCGTTTGTATTCGTCAAGGATAAGCCCTCCTTTATGGTTGGAATGTTATGAAAGGCTCTCCCGCCGGAATTGGGTTCAGCGGAAGAGCTTATGGCGGAAATTACTCGGCGTACATTCGATCATTTGCCGATTGGTAAACTGCAGTCAGTTCTGCCAGCCCCATTTTATCCAATTCAGAGATACAACTATTCCAGGCATTATCGTCGTCAATGTCGAGATCCCCTGTGATAAACCTTGCTGTGCCTTCATTGATATAATCCGGGATCGTGGTAGAAGAATCGGAATTTGCGTCTGTTTCTTCTTGCGTGAAGACAAGGTTGGCAACGACCTTTTCCGGTTCTTTCCCCATATAATAGGGAACAGCGGAGGTGACCTGATACTGGGTATTACCAAGATTTCCGTCCCATGCCTGACCGACGATCAAGGCTTTCGGCGCATAGGTCGGATAGCATCCGTTCCACCAACAGTTGGTTTGCTCGGACCAGTTGACCAATGGTGTCAAAACGGCGTCGTGGCCTTCCAGCATCGAAACCTGCGTGCCGTCGTCGTTCATAATGCAGTCGACACCGGGTTCGCCAAAACGGGCGCGGACAGAAACGTCATAGGACAGTAGCGCATCACAGAGAGCAAAGGCTGCGCCAGGGTTTTGACAGGAATCGGTCATCAGCATATGTGCGCTCGCACCGGTAGGCCAACAGCTTGCCCATGCGACCCCTTCCGGACCAGAGACAGGGGCAAGCGGGACGTAGTCGGCCGCCTCGTCCGTTTGGATATTCATGCTCATGCCGGTAATCAGGCCGACCAGGCTGCCTTCCTCTGTGGCGATCATCGAGATATATCCATTATTATCCTGTGTAAAGGCAACCGGGTCATAAACGCCCTCTTCACACAGCCGGTTCATATACTGAAGCCCTTCCCGCCATTCATCAGTGATAATGGGACAGTAAAGGGTTTTGCCGTCTTCATCCACGTTCATCCGGATGGCGTTTGCAGCAAGCGAAACGCGTCCGTTGTAAATAAACGCGTTCATGATCCAATCATAGGCGCGTGTATTAACACCGTTTGTCGAGCCGGCGACGCCGATTTCATCCTTTTTCCCATTTCCGTTTGGATCCTGTTCTACAAAGACTTTCAGGACGTTTTCCAGTTCCTCCGTCGTAGTTGGGATTTCCAGCCCGAGGTTGTCCAGCCATTTTTTATTGATCCAGGCGCGCTGGGAGTAGCTGTTGGGGAGAGACTCAATGATATTGGGGAAAGCGTAGATATGCCCGTCGGGCATCGTCAGCTGTGCCCGGTAAGCGGGGGTTTCATCAATGATATTTTTATAGAATTTTGAATAATTTTCGACGTAATCTTCAATGGGGACAATTGCTCCTTCGGAACCCCATTCGTATACGTCGATGGTGGAGAAGCCGTTCATTCCTAGGATATCCGGAAGTTCTGTCCCAGACGAAATCATGACCCGCACTTTAGAAAGCGCGTCGGAAGCGGGATAAAGTTCCCACTGGATATCGATATTGAGCAGTTCCTCGAGGTATTTGGTCAGCTTGTTGTCGTCGTAATCGGTAATCAGCGGGCTTTGATAAGCGCCGATTCTTAATGTGGCCGTCTCCTTGCAGGTGATATAGTCTCCGTCAAAGTTCAGGTTATCGTAATCCGCACAGATAAATCCTGAAGAAGTGCTTTCAGAGCTTTCGCCGGCCTGGCTGGCTTCAGAGGAGGGAGATTTTTCTTGATCCGTACCAGATGCGGCAGTGGAAGATCCGGTGCTGTTTCCGTTTCCGCAGGAAACCAGCTGTGCAGCTAGGATAGCGGTAAGCAGGATAGCGGCGGAACGTTTTAAGGCAGATGTTTTCATAAAAGTACCTTCTTTCCTTAGTGGCGTATTCATTAGAATACATTTATTTTCCCGTTTAGCCATAGGAGGCTTAATGGAAAACAATGGGCTTATATGTGGCTGTAACCGCATTTTAACATATATTTTTCATAAGGTAAATTGGAAACGCCCGAAAACGAGCGTGAATTTGTCTATATTTTAGGTATTTTGCCATATGGATTTTTTCCGAAAAGATGATTTATTCGCTTTTTCCACGTTTTTCCTTATCCATATACTTCCCGCTCAGGAATTTTTCATGTATAATGATATAAAAACAAATTTTGCTGAACGACAGGGAAAACGGAGGGACTAGAAATGCTGGTTTATAAGAAGAGTAGAAAAAGCCAAAGGAAAAACAGCTTTTTATTCCTGTTTGTAAGAACATATCTGATTTTACTTACGGTTTTGTTTTCCGCAGTAATGATTGTCAGCGTTTATCTTTTGCATACGTCCAGAGAACGGCAGGAAGAAATAGGGCTTAACGAGATGGAAAAGGCCTCTACTATGTTTTTGCAGCAGATCAAGGAGCTGCAGGATATAAGCTGTATGCTGTCAGAGGATTCCGCCGTCCAGACGGTTGCCGGGCTTGAAAAAGACCTAAGCCCATCCGATTATATCCATCTGATTGAATTGAATGACACCTTGAAACGGTATTATATCTTCAATGAGAATACAAAAGGGATTAATCTCTGGTTCGGGAAAAACGGAATTGTACACCTTGGCAACTCCACTATCAGTTCTGCCGAGCACAGCAGCTATAAGGAAAATTACCGCTTTGGCACAATGGGATATGACGAGTATTTCGATGCCTTTTACCAGTCTGGCCAAATGGAACGGTTGGAGTGTGTACAGGTAAAAAATGGCACATCGCAAGATACCAAAATCTTTTATTGCGTAATTTGGATATTTTGGCCGCTAAAATGATCAGATTTGCGCATTTTATGAGATCAACAGTGCCGATTTAGAAAAATTATTTACGTTTTTTTCTGACGATGCGGGCTGCAGCGTGCGGCTGCTGAATGCAAACGGCGAAGTGCTCTATCAAAATACGGAGGCATTATTTACAGAAGATATTCCGGAAAAAAATACATACATAAACGAGAATTTGCTGCTGTACCGGGACAGCACATCTTTTTCATGTCAGGTGTTGATTCCTAAATCGTATATTGATAACGAAGTCCGGCAGCTTCAGTGGTACCTTTTTATACCGATGGGGATTCTGCTGCTGTTCGGCGTCGGCTTCTCCTTTTTCTGGTCATACCGGTATGCGCTGCCGCTGCAAAAAACTGTTGACAGCCTGCATATTGGCGATGTATCCTCTGTCCAAACGGAAAAGGGGTTGAACGCGATTTATTATTCTGTCCAGGAATTGGTAAAAAACGAAGCCCAGATCCAACAGGCGCTCAATGAGGAGAAAATACTGCGTAAAGACGAGTTCTTCAGCGCCCTTTTATTCAGCGGGGTTGTGGTTTCCGATCAGTTTGTGCAGGAACGGGCGCGTTCTTTAAATATTTCCGCAGATTATGCTTATTACACGGTGGTTTATGATCATTGTGAGCTGCTGCCGGACGATCAGGATATACAGGATGACGGCAGCATACTGATAAAAAGCGCTATTCTCAACCGTACCTTGTATACACTGATCCCGCAGATGGCAGGTTTTTACCGTCCGCAGATGAGCCAAAACGGTATTTTGATCATCGGGCTGGATCAGCCGAACCGCCAGGAAATAGAGGAACTGATGGAGCAGGTTTTTATGCTCCTATGGAAAGAGTATCATATTCGCCTTTATTGTACAATTGGTGTCCCGTGCAAACGGCTTGGCATGATTTCAGGATCGTATTTGGCTGCAAAATATAAAATGGAACATTCCCCAATGGGGAGGAGGTCGTGCTGCTTGCCCAGGAAAACCAATTTATGAATGAGCCGATAGAATATTCGGCAGCGATGGAAAATACGCTGATCCGCAGCTGCCTGTCGGGTGATTCGGAGCGGACCTTAGAAATCTTGGATCATATTTTTCAAAACACGGCTGAAATAAATGCGACTGATTTAACCCAGTTGATTTATAGCTTTCGGGCAACAATACTGCGCGTCTTAACGGAGGTGACCGGAGAGGATATTAGTATAGTGGCGTCTGATTCGCGCCATCTTACCTCTTGTCAGAACGGGGGGAAGAACTGAGAAATGTCGTAATGCGTATTTTCCGTACAATTTGCGAATTGGTTCGGCATGAAGCGGATTCTAAGCGGGATTTGTTTTATTTTACCATTGAAGCATATATCAGGGAGCATTATGCTGACCCCGACCTGACCTTGACGAGTACTGCCGACCATTTTCGTATGAACGAAAAGTATCTTTCTCATTTTTTCAAAGAGGTTGGGAAAATCAATTTTTCCTCGGCGGTTGAAAAGATACGTATGGAAGAGGTTATCCGGTATATGAAGGAAACGGATTTGCCCATCGCGGGGATATGTATGAAATGCGGCTATTCAAGCAGCAATTCTTTTTATAAGGCGTTTAAAAGGGTATATGGAGTCAGCCCAAATACTTACCGGAAAGGTATTCATGAAAAATATGAAAGATAGCCTGCGCAGCAATGAAGTATATCGATTCAATCTTTTGAAAAGCTTGATCATGGATCAAGGAAAAGTTTATATTTGGGATGATGGAGGCACTGTACGGCTGGAGAATATCGCTTTTGCACAGACTCTAAGAAGCTTTTTGTGCAGATAAATAGTTGAAAAACGGCGGCGAATCCTGTATACTGAAACCAGATACTTAAAATCTTTAATAAATAGGGAGGACTCATGGAAAGGAAGAAAGGGCGCAGCCTTCCGGAGGTGCGCCGGCGAAACCGCGTCTGTATCAAGGAGCTGATCTATCGGAAAGCTCCGGTTACCCGCACCGAAATCGCGGACGAGCTGGGATTGACCCTGCCGACGATTACGACCAGCGTCGCGCAGATGCTGGAGGAGGGCCTGCTGATAGAGGAACCGGTTTCAGAGGAATATAGCGGGAACGGAAGGAAACCGCTTGTTTTGCGGTTCAATCCCTCGGCAGGATGGGCAGTCGGCGTCGAGCTAGGCCCTTATGAGACGGCCATTACGCTGCTTGATTTGGCGGGCACCCCTTTGGTCAGCAAGATCTTTCCACAGGCCCCGCAGGAGTATGACCGAATGCTGGATGCTTTAGAGGAGCAGCTTGGGGAGATCTTGCAGCAGGCCCCTGGGCGGCCTTTGGGAATTGGGATCGGCACCCCCGGGTTCGTAAATCGGGAGGACGGTATTGTCCGGGCTTCGCTGTGGGCAGGCTGGAATGAGAAACCGTTGGCCGATGCGCTGTCAAAGCGGATAGGCCTTCCCGTGCTGATTGACAACAATGTCCGGATGCGGGCGCTGGGGCAGGATCTTCTTCATGGAAACGGCCTGCCGGACCTTTTCGCGTATTTCTTTGTTTCGAAAGGCATTGCCTGCCCGTTGATTGTAAAAAACCGTGTTTTATCGGGCTTTACTTCCGGCGCCAGTGAGATCGGCCATATGGTGATGCGGCCGGACGGCCCGATCTGCCCGACCTGCGGGAAAAGGGGCTGCCTTGAGGCAGTTGCGGGGGAAACCGCAATCCGGAGAGATTGTGAGATGCTGTTACAGTTCGGCAGGGCGCCGGTCCTGCGAAAGCTGTGCGGGACGGAAAGGCCGGATATGAAGCAGATCCTGCAGGCGGATCGGAGCGGGGATCCCGACGTACGCGAAGTCATGCAGCAGTCGATGGAATACCTCGGGTTGGCGCTGGCCAATGTCGTCAATCTGATCAGCCCCGGCGTTGTGCTGGTGGATGGATATATTATGCAGGACGAGCAGAACCGGGAGCGGCTTTTGGAAGCTGCCGGCCAGCGGTTTTATGGCCTAAACGCGCAGGAGGTGCATATCCGTTTTCTCCCGTTCAACCGGTTTGGCGGGGCGGTGGGAGCCGCTGCCGCCGTATTGAACCAGTTTTGTATTCAAAAATAAAAAACTGCTTTCGGGCAGTTTTTTATAGATAGTTTCTTAAATATTTTAAGAAATGACAGGCTTTATGCAGAATTTACTCATCATACACGGCGGCGGGCCTACGGCCGTGCTCAATGCATCGCTTTATGGGGCCATTACGGAGGCAAAAAAACATCGGGATGTCGGGCATATTTACACTGCTGTCGGTGGCAGCGGAGGACTGCTGCACGAACAGCTGCGTGACCTGCGGGAGATCCCGGAGGATCGGCTGGAGCTGCTGCTGTCGACCCCGGGATCGGCGATTGGAACCTCCCGCGACCGGCTGCGGGAGGATGAATACCGGCGTATATCGGCCGTGCTGCGGAAATACGAGATCGACTGTGTTTTAATGAACGGCGGCAACGGGACGATGGACACCTGCGGCAAGCTGTACCGCCGGTGCCGGGCCGACGGCTTGGATATCCGGGTGATGGGGATCCCGAAAACGATGGACAACGATATTGCCGTGACCGATCATGCGCCGGGGTACGGGAGCGCCGCCCGTTTTCTGGCAGCTTCGGTGCAGGAGGTGTGTGCGGACGTAAAATCGCTGCCGATCCATGTGGTGGTGATCGAAGCCTCGGGGCGCAATGCCGGCTGGGTTACGGCGGCGTCGGCCCTTGCAAGGACGTGTCCCGGCGACGGCCCGGATTTGATCTATCTTCCGGAGCGGCCTTTTTCCGAAGAAGCGTTTTTGCAGGACGTCTCCCGGCTGATCGAGGAGAAAAAAGGCGTAGTTGTGGTGGTCAGCGAAGGCCTGCGGGATGAAAAGGGAGAGCCGGTTGCGGAGCCGCTTTTTACCAGCGGGCGGGATGTTTACTTCGGTGACGTCGGCGGGCATCTGGCCGCGCTGGTTCAAAAGAAGCTGGGCTATAAGGCGAGGGCGGAAAAACCGGGCCTTCTCGGCCGCGCGTCGATTGCGTATCAAAGCCCGGTTGACCGGGAAGAAGCGCGTCTGGCGGGAGAGGTGGCCTGCAAAGCGGTCTTGGCGGGCGAAACCGGTAAAATGGTTGCCTTTAAACGGGAGGAGGGGGACAGCTATAAGGTTACGCCGTTTCTTGCACCGATTGAACAGGTTATGCTGGAAGAAAAGAAGCTGCCGGATGGATTTATTGCGCCCAACGGCCACGATGTAACCGAGGCCTTTGTAAAGTGGGCGGCGCCGCTGATCGGGGAGCCTTTACCGCAGATGATATCCTTCCGCGGCGATTAAAAGAAAGGGAGAATAAAATGAAGCATATTTTTCTAAATCTCAAACGCTTTGATGTGCCGGTGGAATATGGCGGCGTCAACCGCCTGGCTCCGGTGGCGGAATGGGGGAGTACGATTGTTTCCCGAACCCAGGAGGAGCTGCGGGCATATAACCCGGCTGAGACTGAGTTTATCATGTATCTTCCGGAAGCGCATCTGCTTTCGGCGGCGGCGGCCCGGACTGCCGGTTCGCCGGTTAAGCTGGGCAGCCAGGGGGT
>CAYWRQ010000009.1:0-2389 GCA_964460915.1 uncultured Oscillospiraceae bacterium | reverse complement strand
TCGAAGGTTGTGATCGGCTATGAACCGGTCTGGTCGATTGGTCCCGGCAAGACCCCGGCGGATAAACCTTACATTACAAAGATCGCCCGTTTTATCAAAGAAGTGACCGGCGGGATGGACGTGATTTACGGCGGCGGGCTCAAGCGGGACAATGCGCGGATGCTGGCCTCCATTGAAGAAATCGACGGCGGTCTGATCGCCCTCACCCGTTTTCAGGGGAAGATCGGCTTTTATCCGGAGGAATATCTGGAAATCATCCGCCTGTATCTGGGAAAGTAAGAAAGGAGCTTTTTATATGAAGCATTTTGAATTTGAATACGGCGCGGGAACCATGGGCGCGGACCTTCCCGACTCTACGGACGAATTTATCCCGGGCGTGACCGTCCCCGATCCGGCCTATATTCCGGAGGATCAGCTGGAGGCGGCGTATATGGAGAGCCTGCACAATCCAATTGGTATGCAGCCGGTTACGAAGCTGGTCCATAAAGAAAGCAAGGTCGCTTCGTCGTCCCGGACCGCGTAAAGGGCGGCGAGCAGCCCACCAGCCACCGCAAGCTGTCGATCAAGTATCTCCTGCGGGAATTATACAGCGCCGGTGTTGAGAAAAAAATATCTTGTTTATCATTTCCAACGGCCTGCATCTCCGCAGCACCGAACAGGACGCCCTGGCAATCTTCGGTCCGGAACTGTATCATGCTTTTTGGCCAACCGGGCAGATTATCAGCCATGATTCCGAGGACGCGGAGCATATGGTCGATCTGGGGATGACCGACCGCGGCGACCCGGTTTGGATGAACCGCTATGTATTTGAATGTGACCTGCCGATCCTGATCGGCCATGTCCAGGGCAACCCGTACGGCGGCTATTCAGGGGGCTATAAGCACAGTGCCACCGGCATAACCAACTGGCGTTCGATTGCCTCCCATCATGTCCCCGCGGTCATGCACCGCCCGGATTTCACCCCGGTCAACGGCGGCAGCCTGATGCGGGATAAATTCAACGAGATCAGCATGAAGATGGAGGAAAAGATGGGCCGTCCCTTTTTCTGCTGCGACGCGGTGCTGGATTCCAAGTCCTGCCAGATTGCGATCTTCTCCGGCTATGCGGCGGAAATGATGCCGCTTTCCTGGAAGATCGCCGATCAGCGTACCTATGTGCACTGAGCAGAGAAAAAATACGATGTCCTGGTTTTCGGGATGCCGCAGAAATTCCATTACGGCGACGGCATGGGCACCAACCCGATCATGATGATGCAGGCTCTTTCGGCACAGGTGCTGCGCTTCAAGCGGATTATGAGCGATCACTGTGTGATTATCTGCTCGTCCCTTTGCAACGGCTTTTTCCACGATGAAAAATGGCCGTATCTGTGGGAGCTTTACGATATGTTCCAGCACGATTATATGCAGACCCTGCCCGACATGAACCGGTACGGCGAATATTTTGCGACGAATACAGAATATGTCCGCAAATACCGCTTTGCAAACGCTTTCCACCCTTTCCACGGTTTCTCGATGATGAGCTGCGGCCATATCGCCGAGGAGAATACCGCCGCCATTTATATTGTCGGTGCGCAGGAGCCGGGCTATGCCAGAGGGATGGGCCTGAAAACCCGCGCGACCTTTGAGGAAGCGCTGGCGGACGCGAAAAAGAAGTATGTGGGGGAAAACCCGAATATTTTAGCGCTGCCGCTGACCTTTAAGACGGTGTCGGTGCATCTTTGCATGAAAAACCCGGCGGAGGACTGCATGGATGCCTACGGCCATCGCCCCGGCTGCTGCGGATGATGGGAGGAATAAGATGCTAAAACTGGAATTTTTGGATGGTACCGGCCATTTAAGCGAGGGGCGGATTGCCGCCGCAATGGCGGAATACGCGCCCGTGCTGGAAAAGGTCAAGGCCGGGGAAGGGCTGGCGGCGGATTCGACCGGCTGGATGGATATCGAGAAATGGGCCGGAGAGGATACCCTCTCCCGGCTGGAGGAGATCGCTGCCGATGTGCAAAGGAAGGCAGACGCCTTTGTCATCATCGGTGTCGGCGGTTCCAACAACGCTGCGCGGTCGGTGGTCGAGGCATTAAAGACAAAGGACGGCACCGAGATCATCTGGGCCGGCAACACCCTTTCGCCCGCCGCGATGAACCGGATGCTTTCGATGCTGGAGGGAAAGGATTTCTGTATCGACTACATCGCGAAAAACTTTGAGACGCTGGAACCGGGCGCGTCCTTCCGGGTGCTGCGGCAGCTGCTGGTTTCCCGTTATGGAGAAAAAGAGGCTGCAAGGAGGATTGTTGCGACCGGTACCATCGGCAGCAGCTTGGAGAAGCTCTGCCGGGATCACGGCTATACCTTTATCCCGTTCCCGACCGATATCGGCGGACGGTATACCGCCA
>CAYWRQ010000008.1:0-36521 GCA_964460915.1 uncultured Oscillospiraceae bacterium | reverse complement strand
TGAGCCTTTGGCTCATTCATTTTTCAATTTACACCATTATACGGCCACGGCCCTTTCGAGTCGTTGTTTCCGCCAAACAGCAAAATACATACCCCATCACTCTGCGCGATGGTCGTATTTAATATGCGGCCACATGGCCCGTCCATCTATCGATAAAGGCCACATTTATAAATATAACATACTGCCGCATTGACCGATTCATTACCACTTTTGATTTAAAAAGCAGCTCTTTCCCATAAATCTCTCCGAAAGCGAAACCGATGCGCAGAGCATCGGGCCAATTTCTTCCACAATCTTCCGGAAAGGGGGAACCGTTTAGGGATCAAACCCCTTTTTGCAAAGGGGTTTGCGGATTCCAAAGGCAGAGCCTCTGGTGTCAGCCAATAATCGCGTCAGCCAAAGCAGCAAATATCGGCGCAGCGGTCACATTGCCAAAGCCTTCATTTTCTGCCAGCACAACGACCACGTATTCCGGATTACGGGCAGGGAAATAGCCGGCGAACCAACCCTGTTCCAGCTCGTTTCCATCGTCGTCGAACCGCCCGGTCTGGGCCGTAGCCGTTTTGCCGCCGGCAGTGGTGCGGGTGGGTTTTCCGTTCTGGGAATCATCCGACATAATCGCATAGTTTAGAAGCATCTGCAGCTGGGCCGCCGTATCCCGGCTGAATACGACTGGCTCCAGCGGCCTCACGTCCCGCTGGATAACCTTTCCATCCTCGGTGGTGCCGATCACGAGGGAAGGATAGACCAGCTTTCCTCCGTTTACAACCGCGCTGACCATCCGGGCGATCTGCACGGGAGACGCGGACAGCCTGCCCTGCCCGAAACTGAGGTTGGCAACAGCGGCCGGGGTTGAAAGATCTGATTCTGACGGGATATCTCCGCCTTGAACCGTGATCCCGTCGGCCAGCGGAATATCCGCCCCAAACCCCAGCCGCTTTGTCATGTCCAATAGGGGACTGCCGCCGACTTCCAGCCCCAGGCTGATAAACCACGGGTTGCAGGATTCCCGCAGGGCGTCAAACATATCCAGTTCCCCATGCCCTTCCCGTTTATGGCAGCGGAAATTCTGTCCGTATACATCTAGTATACCTGTACAAGAAAATACCCGTTCCGTAGGAAGCTGTTCCCCCAGCGTTTCCAGAGCGGCGGCGGATGTCACAATCTTAAATGTCGAGCCGACGCTGTAGGGAAGAAACGCCCGATTCAGCATCGGGGAGCCTTCCGTGTCGCTGACAGCCGGCTGTAAATCCAGCGGAGAGTAGCCCGGAAAGCTGGCGGAAGCCTTGATCTGCCCTGTATACGGATCCATGACGACAATCGCGCCTTTTTCCAGCATTTCGCCGCCGATTTCCTCTACGATCTGCTGAATCCCGCTGTCGATGGTCAGAATAACGCCTGCTCCCGCGTCCTCGCTGATCCGCACTTCCGGTTCAATCCCGGCTATTGTCTGCTGCAGCGCGTTCAGCGTCCCGGAAACCTCGATTTTCTGCCCATGGGCGGAAAGAAATGCATCAAAGCTCTTTTCAATCCCTGTAATGCCCGTCCCCGTATAGTCCAGATACCCGATCAGGTGGGCGGCCGGCTGGCCTTCGCTGTACCTTTCGGGGACTGAAAAGCTATAGACCAGCTCCGCTTCAACCGCCCTGTCCGTTTCCAATACAAAGGGGGTCCCCGTTTCCAGCAACTCCGCCACATTGCTCCTCCGATCCGGCGAAACGGCTTCCAACACCCGCTGCTGGTTCTGCGGCGTCGGAAAAACCGCTGTCAGCCAGCGTTCTTCACCGCATACCAGCGGATTCATCCGGCAATCATAGATCATTCCCCGCTGATCGGCTACGCGCAGGGTATAGCTGCTCTGGGTCTGGGCAGTCTCCTGCAAACTGCCCGACATGACCACATTGCACAGTCTCCCGACCAGCGCAAGCATCAACAGGCAGAACAGCGAAAAACACCCGATTACCCGACAATTTATACTATTTGTATATTTTTTCATTATGCAGCACCTTCTTCGCATCATTGAAAGGCTTGGCGATACCAAAGTGGCGGTCTGACAAAAAGCGCAAAACCGCCCGATACTGCCCATTAGTCTGGACAATATCAGGCGGTTTAGACGAATAAACCGGATGAAAAAGCGATTCTGTTATGCCATGGGATTGATATGCCGTACAACGTACCCTTCCCGGACGCCGCCCTGCAGCACCGTCATCCGCTCTGCGCCAACCCGGCGGCAGATCGCCAGCAGGGTCGCAAGCCCGGTGACGAGCGTTTCCTTCCGCCCCGGCTCCTGCGCACAAACAAGCGCGTTTCCTTCAGGACTGCGGAAGTAGGCGACTGCTTTTTGTAAGTCAGCGGCGGACAGGGAAACCGCGCCCGGGAAATCCGGATGGACCGTCTGCCAGCCCAGCCGGTCAAACAGCCGCACAATCGCCTTGACCGTCCCGCCCATTACAAAAAAGGCAAGCGGTTCTGTGCCAGACTCAGGCTGCAAAGCCGCGATCATCGGGATCTGCTCGATTTGGGACAGGACAAACTGCGCAGCATCAGAAAGCTCCGTATCAGTCGGAGAAAGGCCGTCACCGGCGACAAACCGCTTTTTGAGTGCCAGGCAGCCGATCGGGAAGGACTGAAAAGCCGACAGCTCTTCTTTCTCGCGGCTGCTAAAGCAAAGCAGCTGCCCGCTGCCGCCGCCCATATCCAGGGCGACCCCTGTTTCCGGAAATCTCGCACCGGCGCTGTCTTCTTCCATCCAGGCCATTTCCTGCAGCATCCCGGCAAAATCACACTTTGCTTCTTCTTCGCCGGAAAGAAGCTCCAGCTTGAATCCTTCTAAAGCCGCCCTCTCCGCCGCAACCGGGAAGTTTTCAATTCCCCGCAGGGACGCCGTCGCAAAGCAGAAAGCTTCCGAAGCCGGGATATCCCACCGGGCAAAAAAGTCACGGATCTGCCGGAGCGCGTCGGATAACACATCCAGCCCTTTATCCGACAGCTTTCCATCCTCCACATAGCCGATCAGCCCGGCATGGATGACAATCCCGTCCGCCAGTGAACGACAGATATAGCTTTTTCTCCGCTCGTCCCAATGAAAGACAACGCCCAGCACCGTATTGGAACCGGTATCGATCACACCGACCGGCTTATGCATGGCCATCCTCCTCTGCAAAGCAAAGGGTGCAGACGAAATTGTCCTTTCCGTCCGTCATTCCCTTTATCGTCGCACCGTTCTGTGTCTCTTTGACATACAATTCCATCGTTTCACCCAGCATGGCTTCTTTATTGAAGACAACCTGAAGCGTTTCCAGCGGCAGATCAACCATCCGCTGGCCAAGGACATCCGCCGCAATCTCTATAAAACGCGCGTTATCCACGTGCCCGTTCCCGTCCAAATCAGAGTAAACAAGCGTCCGCTCCCCAGCCTTCTGGACGCCTTCTTCCGTTTCCGACAGCCGCAGCCGGACAAAAGCCGGAGCGCCGGAGGTCTTTTCCGGCATCGGGTAGAGGGAGCCGGTAAACTGAGCCGGGCGCAGGATTAAGCGGGTAACCGGGTTGACCAGCATCCAGGTGGAACTGGCCTCGACCAAAACCGCGCCGGTTTTCGCGTTCCAAACGCAGAAATTACGGATGAATCTTGCCTTTTCGATCTTCTCCTCCCAAGTCGCGACCTGGATCAGATCGGTTTGGACCGGCATTTTATATACCCGAACGCTGACCTGTGAAATCAGGAAAACGATCCCCCGTTCCATTAGGTACTGATGGTCCATCCCGCGGAACTCAAAGGCCATGTCCGCCATATTGGTCAGCACCCGGAAAAGCTCGGACATTTTCATCCGATGGGACGGGTCGCAATGGCAGAAACGGACTTCCATCTGTTCCTGATAAAAGCTTGAATCGGTACGGTTTTCAACCGGCAGAAATTCCATATGATCTTCCTTTCCAAAATCAGAAACGCCGGCTTGATACACAAACCGGCGTTGTCATCATCCAAATCAGGGTACCAGCAGTTCCTTGCCGCCCATATACGGACGGAGGACTTCCGGAATCTTTACAGTGCCGTCTGCCTGCAGGTTGTTTTCGAGGAACGCGATCAGCATTCTGGGCGGAGCAACAACCGTGTTGTTCAGCGTATGGGCCAGATACTTCTTGCCGTCTGCGCCGTTTACGCGGATTTTCAGGCGTCTTGCCTGCGCATCGCCCAGGTTGGAACAGCTACCGACCTCAAAGTACTTCTTCTGACGGGGCGACCACGCCTCGACATCGACCGACTTAACCTTCAAATCAGCCAGGTCGCCGGAGCAGCATTCCAGCGTTCGGACCGGGATATCCATCGAGCGGAACAAATCAACGGTGTTCTGCCAGAGCTTATCAAACCACATCATGCTGTCCTCAGGCTTGCAGACAACGATCATTTCCTGTTTCTCAAACTGATGGATACGGTAAACGCCTCTCTCCTCGATGCCGTGGGCGCCTTTCTCCTTGCGGAAGCAGGGAGAGTAGCTGGTCAGGGTGATGGGGAGCTGCTTCTCGTCGACGATCTCATCGATGAAACGGCCGATCATCGAGTGTTCGGAGGTACCGATCAGGTACAAATCCTCGCCCTCGATCTTATACATCATCGCGTCCATCTCCGGGAAGGACATAACGCCGGTGACGACATTGGAATGGATCATGAAGGGCGGGATGACATAGGTAAAGCCGCGGTCGATCATAAAATCGCGGGCATACGCCAGGACAGCGGAATGAAGCCTTGCGATATCGCCCATCAGGTAGTAGAAGCCGTTTCCGGCGACCTTACGGGCGGCGTCCAAGTCGATGCCGTGGAAGGATTCCATGATATCGGTATGGTAGGGGATATCAAAATCGGGGACAACCGGCTCACCGTACCGCTGGACCTCGACGTTGCAGCTGTCGTCCTTGCCGATCGGCACGGAATCGTCGATCATCTGCGGGATGTTCATCATGATGTTCGTGACCTTGTCGGCCAGTTCCTTTTCCTGAACCTCCAGCTCCTCCAGGCGGGCGGCTTCCTCAGCAACTTTTTTCTTCATTGCTTCGGCTTCTTCCTTCATGCCCTTGGCCATCAGGCCGCCGATCTGCTTGGAAATCTTGTTGCGCTCCGAGCGGAGGGCACTGGCTTCCTGCTGTACGGCGCGGCTATTTGCGTCCAGTTCGATGACCTCGTCGACCATCGGCAGCTTATAGTCCTGGAACTTTTTCTTGATATTTTCCTTGACTGCGTCGGGGTTTGCCCGGACAAATTTAATATCCAGCATATTTTTTTCTCCTTATCTCCACAGAAAACTCTGTTTATTGTTATTTTGTATCATCCTGCCCGGCGTTTAGGCCGCTGAGCAGATTGGCAAGGGTCTGTAAATCCTCTTTGGAGTAGAACGTGATTTCCAAAACGCCGATATCCTCACCGCCGCGCATGTTGATTTTCACCTTGCGCCCCAGTTCCTGGTTCAGCGCGATCTGCATTTCGCGATAGTAATGATCGACTGTGTTCCTGCGGGAAGGTTCTTCCTCGCCCAGTTCTTCCTGCTCCTTCAGCTTTGCGGCCAGCCGCTCCACTTCCCGGACAGAAAGGCCTTTTTCCACTGCCAGATCCGCCAGCTTACACAGCTGTGCTTTATTGGAAATCGTAACCAGTGCCTTGGCATGGCCCATACTGAGATCCCCGTTTACCAAATAGGGACGGACCTCTATGGGCAGCTTCAAAATCCGCAGCGCGTTGGCAACAGCGCTCCGGGAGCGGCCCACCTTCCGGGCCACGGCCTCCTGGGTCAGGCCATAGGTTTCGATCAGTTCCTGATAACCGCCCGCTTCTTCCAGGGGATTTAAATCCTCCCGCTGCAGGTTTTCGATCAGTCCGAACTCCATGACCTCCGCTTCGGTCATATCCCGCACAACAACCGGGACCTCGCTCAGCCCCGCCATCCGTGCCGCCCGCCAGCGCCGTTCACCGGCTACCAGCTGGTACGAATCTCCGTCCAGAGAGGAACCGGGGATCCTGCGGACCAAAAGCGGCTGCAAAATGCCGTGGTCCCGGATCGACTCCGCCAGTTCCCCGAGGGAAACCGCGTCAAAGTCCTTACGCGGCTGGTTCCGGTTCGGCTCAATACTGCTGATCCGCACACTGAGCGTCCCGTTCCCGGCGTCGTCTTCCAGCGAAAAGGCCGCGCTGTTATCTTCATAGAGCGCATCCAGCCCCCTTCCGAGACCGGAACGTTTCTGTTTTGCCATCATCCCCATCCTTTCTTTCCCATGGGTTTCCTGACACCAAAGGCTCTGCCTTTGGAATCCGCAAGCCCCTTTGCAAAAAGGGGCTTGACCCCCAAACGAATTACGCTTTCCGTCAGAGTGTTAAAAACATTGCCCAGCCGCTCTGCGCGGCTGTCGCCCGTTCATAAGGTTTTGGAATAGCATCCATCAATGTACATTACTTCTTACGGTTGGCTTTTAAAAATTCCCGGGTAAATTCGGAATAAGCATGGGAGCCACGGGAGCCTTTATCGTAATAAATGACCGGTTCGCCGAAGCTGGGCGCTTCCGACAACCGCACATTACGGGGAATCGTCGTCCGGTAAACCTTGTCCGGGAAGAACCGCTTGATCTCTGCGACTACCTGATTGGTTAGGTTCAGCCGCGCATCGTACATGGTCATCAGTACCCCTTCGATCTGCACACCCGGATTATACTTTCTCTTGACCTGCCGTACCGTCGCCATCAGCTGGGACAGGCCCTCCAGGGAATAGTATTCACACTGTGTCGGAATCAATACAGTATCTACGGCGGTAAAGGCGTTTAAGGTGATCATGCCCAAAGAAGGTGGACAGTCAATTAGAATATAGTCATATTTTTCCCGCACCGGGGCGAGTGCTATACGCAGCCGTTCGATCCGGTTTTCCATATCGACCAGCTCGACCTCGGCTCCCGCCATCGAGATGCTGGAAGGAATGATATCTACGCCCTGAAATTCTGTGTGTACAATGACTTCTTCGGCCGTCGCTTCACCGATCAGCATTTCATAAGATGTGGCCGAAACCCGGCGCTTTTCGATTCCGAAGCCGCTGGTCGCGTTGCCCTGCGGGTCAATATCCACCAGCAGCACCTTGTTTTTCAGGTGACCCAGGCAGGCCGCCAGATTTACTGCGGTTGTTGTCTTGCCAACGCCGCCTTTCTGGTTGGCAACCGCGATCATTTTTCCCATAAAAATTTCCTCATAAAACCAAAACAGGCCTTTTGCCTGTTTATGCAGTCCAATCCGTGCGCTTTTCGCATCGTATTGATTATTATAGCACAAAAATATAGGAAAAACAACGGTCATTGCGACCAATTATAGAATTTCGGAGCTGGAAAAACAGCAAAACCGCTGATGTTCGTTCCTTTTCCAAACATCAGCGGTCGATTTTTTGCGGATGACAGTCTTTTTTGGATGTTTCACGTGGAACATTTTCCTGTGAAACAGCTGTCAGCCGTTTTTCGGAACGCGGCTGCGGACACTCTGCACCTTACTGGTCGGGATCCGCACCAGATATTCGATGTATTCCCCATGGTCTTCTTGCCGCGATTCAGCGGGGATCCCCGCGTGCTTCATCGCGTCGATCGCCTGGTTGACGGTGTTGAGGAAAATCCGCACATCTTTCACCAGCATGACCTTACGGGAGCGGCCCCGTTTGCGCGGCGCAACAACCTCAGTCGGAGGAGGAACGGGTTGTTCCTGCAGCTGTTCCGGCACAGAGGTTTCACGCTCCTTTTGCTCAATAGACTGCAATGTTTCACCTGCAAGCAGCCGTTCGATCAGTTCCTCTGTTTCCCGCACCGTCAGATGCCTTTCCCCGACCAGCTTTGTCACAACCTCTCGGTTCTCCCCGCTGGTCAGGCGGAGCAAAGCGCGTCCATGCCGTTCGGTCATCCGGTTTTCCAGAATAATCTGCTGTTCAGCGGGAGAGAGGGCTAATAGCCGTATTTTATTGGCGATGGTTGACTGCGCCATCCCGAGCTTGGCAGCGGCTTCTTCCTGCGTCACGCCCCATTCGACCACCAGTGTCCGCAGGGCCGCCGCTTCCTCAAACAGGTTTAAATCCTTGCGCTGAATATTTTCGAGGATCGCGTAGACAGCCGATTGACGGGCGGACGTAGAGTCCATCACGATCGCAGGAATCGAATCCTTGCCGCAAAGCTTCATTGCCCGCAGCCGCCGTTCCCCGGATATCAGTTCATAGGGCTTGTCCGATTTAGTCGGATCCGTCCTGCGCACCAAAATCGGCTGTAAAACGCCGTTCAGTTGAATGGAATCTGCCAGCCCTTTCAGTGCGTCCAGGTCAAACTCCTGCCGGGGCTGGGCGGGGTTCGGCGCGATTTCGTCGGTGCTGAGA
This sequence comes from uncultured Oscillospiraceae bacterium, assembly GCA_964460915.1. GTDB lineage: Bacteria > Bacillota > Clostridia > Oscillospirales > Ruminococcaceae > Faecivivens. The sequence continues at coordinate 28,146 of CAYWRQ010000008.1, read as the reverse complement.
AGAATCACTTTGCCGACGGTTTTATGCTGGTCAAGCTGGCCAAAATTTTGATTTTTGTTCCGAATAAAAATTCCCATTGTTTTACCTCCTGTCTTTTTATTGGACAAGGAAAGTATAACGCGCGCGGGAAATTATTTCCAGAAAAGCCTGTCGGCGGGATTTTGCTGTCTTTTAGGGGTTTATGCTTGATGCGGCGGATTCAGCGGGGATTTCTTGATTTTACCGGAAGGGCGGGGGAATCTGCTCGGAGTCGGACGTTCCTTGCGGATTACAACGATTGCGCGGCGATTATCGCCGGGGAGGGTAAATTTGGTGACCTTCTCGACCTTTCCGCCCAGCTGCTTGATCGCATACTTTGCTTCTTCCAGTTCCTGTTCAATCTCATAGCCTTTGAGCGCGATAAACACACCGCCTATTTTGACATAGGGAAGGCAGTATTCCGACAGTTCCCGCAGATGGGCGACCGCCCGGGCACAGGCAGCGTCATACTGCTCGCGGTATTCCGGTTTACCGCCAACTTCTTCCGCGCGGGCATGGACACAGGCTGCCGGGATGTCCAGCTGATGACAGACCGTCTGCAAAAAAGTAATCCGTTTATTTAAGCTATCCATCAAAGTCAGATGAATATCCGGCCGCATCAGCGCGACCGGGACCGATGGAAAACCCGCTCCGGTACCGACGTCGATAAGGGAGCTTCCGGTGGGAAGAGAATACGCTTTGAGCAGCAGGAGACTGTCCAGGAAATGCTTGATGACGATATCGTCCGGTTCGGTGATCGCGGTGAGGTTCATCTTCTCGTTCCACTCTACTAAAAGCTCTGCGTATGCACCAAAACGTTCCGCCAGATCATCCGGGCAGGAGAAACCTTCCGCAGCCAGGTTTTGCATCAAAAAGCCTTTACGAATCATGTTGGTCATTCCTTTCGGGCAGTATTATAAATCAGCTGAAAAAAATCAATCCGCATCGCCGTTTTGCAGGACTTCGAGATAGATCAGCAGGGCCGAAATATCCGCCGGATTGACCCCGGAAATGCGGGAAGCCTGGCCGATATTCTCCGGCTGCACGCGGGCCAGCTTTTCGCGCGCTTCCAGCCGCAGGCCGTCGACCCGGTCATAAGCGATCCCCCCCGGCAGCTTCTTTGCCTCCAACCGCCGCATCTCGGCAACCTCCAGCATCTGCTTATGGATATAGCCCTCATATTTGGTCTGGATTTCGACCTGCTCGGTAACCGCGCGAGGGAGCACCGGACGCTCCGGGTCAAAGGGAACCATCTCATCATACCCCAGCTGCGGACGGCGCACCAGATCCGCCAGCTTACAGCCGGTATGCATCAGCGCAGTGCCCTTTTCTTCCAGCAGGCGATTTAGCTCCTCAGACGGGGCAATATTGGTGTGCTCAATCCGTTCCCGCTCCGCCTTGATAAGACCCAGCTTTTGGAGCAAAGCCTGATAGCGGTTTTCACCGATCAGGCCGATTTGATAGCCAATCGGCGTCAGCCGCTCATCCGCGTTATCCTGCCGCAGGACCAACCGGAACTCGCTGCGGGAGGTCATCATCCGGTACGGGTCGCTGCACCCTTTGGTGACCAGGTCGTCAATCAACGTCCCGATATACGAGGTAGAGCGGTCCAGCACCAACGGTTCTTTTCCCAGCACCTTCCGGGCCGCGTTGATGCCGGCGATCAGCCCCTGCGCCGCCGCTTCTTCATACCCGGAGGTGCCGTTGAACTGACCGGCTCCATACAGGCCGGAAACAGCCTTTGTCTCCAAGGTCGGGCGCAGATCCATCGGATCTACGCAGTCGTACTCAATCGCATAGGCATTGCGCATGACCTCCAGCTTCTCAAAACCGGGAATGGTGCGCAGAAACGCGATCTGGACATCCTCCGGCAGGGAGGAGGAAAGGCCCTGTAAATAGATTTCTTCCGTGTCGAGTCCCATCGGTTCGATAAAAAACTGATGGCGGGATTTGTCGGAAAATCGCATCACCTTGTCTTCAAGGGACGGACAATACCGCGGGCCGATGGCGTGAATACGGCCGCCGTAGATCGGGGAGCGGTCGATATTATCCATAATCACCTGATGGGTCTTTTCGTTGGTATAGGCAATATAGCAGTCAACCTGATTCTTCAGCCCGGCTGGATCGGTCGTAAAACTGAACGGGGTGATCTCCTCGTCGCCCGGCTGGCGCTCAAACTTGGAAAAATCAATGCTGCGCCGGTGGACACGGGATGGGGTGCCGGTCTTAAAGCGGCGCATATGAAGGCCGTTTGCTTTCAAGCTGTCTGTCAGCCCGATTGCCGCCGCAACGCCGTCCGGCCCGGAGGAATAGGACACCTCGCCTACATGGATCATGCCGCCGAGATAGGTGCCGGTCGCGATAATACAGGCCTTTACCGGGTATTCCGCGCCGAGCTTGGTGCGGACCGCTTTCACAGTCCCATTTTCCGTCACTACCTCGGTCACTTCGCCCTGCCGGATATACAAATTTTCCTGTTCTTCCAGCATTTTCTTTACATACAGGTGGTATTTCGACCGGTCCGCCTGTACCCGCAGGCTATGGACGGCGGGGCCTTTGCCGCGGTTGAGCATCCGGCTTTGGATAAAGCAGTGGTCCGCCGCAATGCCCATGACGCCGCCGAGCGCATCGATCTCACGCACCAGGTGTCCCTTCGCTGTACCGCCGATCGACGGATTACAGGGCAGGTTCGCAATCGCATCCAGCGTCAGCGTAAACAGGACCGTCTTAGCCCCAAGCCTTGCCGCCGCCATCGCCGCCTCAACGCCCGCGTGCCCCCCGCCGACGACCGCCACATCATATTCCTCCATCAAATACCCCATCTTCATTTCTCCTTTCCCAAGCTTTTTGAAAAAACTTGGCAAAAAATTTTATGTCCGCCGCGGCCGTGTCTCACGCGGGATAACGTATGAGACGGCTCGAGGGCGTCGCCGTCTTCTATACTTTGTTCCACGCGGGAGAAATTTTATTACTTGCTGGGCGAAGCAAGCACGGCCTGCACTGATTTCGCGTTGATCGTCCACGTGCCGACGGACTCTTTCGTGAAAATCATAACCTGAGTGGTCGCGCCGGGCAGCAGAGTAAAAAAATGTTCTGCCGCTTTTCCTCACTGGAAAATACTTAATAACCAGATATATGCAGGCACAGCAAACCTGTTTTGCTGTTTATTTTCCGCATGAAAACGTCCGCAAACCGTATGCGGATGCGGCAAAACAAAGCTCCACATTCTTCAATGAATTGTTTTCTACTCGGTTTTTAATACGATATACCCGGATGTCATTCTGAGGTGCAGCCGAAGAATCCTACGATACTGTAAGATTCTTCACTTCGTTCAGAATGACACACAGGAGAGATATGTTTTGAAAATAATCGTCAAAGGAAAAACTCGATTGACGACATCATGATGAACAGTCATGCGCTCTAAAAAGCTCATCCAATCACATCCGCATGGTAAAGTTCTTTAGATTGTTTCGTAAAAACATCATACTGATAAATATTCGTACACCGTTCTCCCGCAAAAGAAAAGCATACGATCCAGGGCATCAGCGCCCAGATATTCTCAAAATCCGCAAAGCCAAAATCCCTGCGGAAATACTGGATAATGGTGCTGAGCGCGGTTCCGTGGGAGCCTACGACAATCGTTTTACCGGGATAGCGCCTGAGCAGATCCATCAGGGCGCGTATATTCCGCGCCTGAACCTCGCGCAGGGTTTCACCATCCGAGCGCTTATAGTCAAAATCCTCCCACTGCTTTTGGGAAAACGCGCGGAAATCTTCTATCCAGCCGCTGTCGACCCTGCGTTCCCGAAAATCCTCGACCATTTCAATATGATATCCATAGTGCCCGGCAAAATCGGACACGGTATCTACAGCTCGCTTATATGGGCTTGAAACGACAACATCAACCGGTATCCCAGACAGATACTCGGTCACCAGTTTCCGATCCCGCAGCCCTTTTTCAGTCAGCTCCCGGAGACGGTCATCATGATTTTGATAGTTAGGCTCCGCATGGCGGACAAAGTATACGGTGGTCATCATAGGGCATCCTCCTGATAATCCTGCATTTTGGAAACCGAGTCTGTAATTTATCTATGCAAAACAAAAATCTGATTGGGATAGTCAAACTCTACTGTCAGCTGCGCCGGGCGAAATCCGAATTTCCGGTACAAGGCGCGCGGGGCAGTGCCTTTGGGATCATCCTTCCGAAAGGTCGAAACCGTAACGTCCTTTGTTTGGTCCAGATGGGTCAGAGCCTCCCTCAGCAGCATCGACCCAATCCCTCTTTTCCTATAATCCGGAGAGACGGCGAGACAGCAGATCATACTGCGCGCCCTGGAAAACAGCAAAACCCCGACGATCTTTTGCCCGTCCTTTACACAGAGTGCCTGTCTTTTGTTCATGAATTTGAGGACGGTACACTGATGTTCACAAATGGACGCATCCGTTTCCAGTCCCGGGAAATTCCAGCTGACGCTCCTTACCAGTTCCATCCAGCGATCAATATCTTCCGGTTCACCCCAGCAGAGCGTACCCTTCTCCGGTTCTGTCAGCGGAAATTCCAGCTGGCAGTCATAAGGCTCCGTTTCCGCGTGATGCGGGTCTATATATACCGCGTCGACGCAGCCAAGCGACCGGTAAAAGCGCTGGGTTTCATCGGCGGAATGGGACGAGATATAAAGCTTCTTTGCGCCGCGGCTTTTGGCCCAGTCTGCCGCCATCTGAAAGAGCCTCTTTCCCGCTCCCTGCCGGCGGAAGTCGCTCGATACATGGAGAGAAGACAGATCCAGATACGCCTTTTCCGGGCCGAACGGTTCCGGCTCGACTGAAGCAAAGCCTTTCAGCTGCCCATCTGCAAACGCGCCAAACAAAGCTCCGCCTGTTTGCAAGGTATTTTGCAGGCAGGAAACCAGAAACCGGTACTCCTCCGGCGACCAGTCGTCGATAAACGGGTCGGGCCGGATGGTCCAGGGGCCGTTTCCGGCAAGGCCCTTACTGCCGTTTCCCCGCCGCCAGCAGAGATTCACCGGTTGATAACGGATAAAATGGGCAAAAAGAGAAGGCGTAACCTCTTTAAGGGCAATCGCCCGATACTGAAAATCCATATTCATCTCCTAAACTGTCATTTCCCGACGCAGAATTTCGAAAACACCTCGTCGATCACCGTATCGCTGACCTTTTCGCCGCTGAGACTGAACAGGGCGGAAAGGGCGCTCTCCAGCGCTACGTCAACCGCGTCCAGCGTATAGCCGCTTTCAATCGTCTCACAGACCTCCTGCAGGAGCTTTTCCGCCTCGGCCGCACATTCCCGCTGCCGTTCGTTGGCCAGCACCGCCTCCTGGGGGTCAATCCCTTCCAGCATCAAAACATCGGTAATCGTCTGATTGAGCAGGTCAATGGCCGCTTCCTGCTCCTCCGGGCTGCCGCCCGCAGACAGCTGTACCACATGGGCAAAGTGCGCCTGCACCTTCCCGACATCCAAGGCCGGGGGAAGGTCGGTCTTGTTCAGCACCGCGACCACCGGAAGCTGCGGCAGCTGCGCCAGCCGCCCGATAATCTTTTCGTCCTCCTCGGTCAGCGTCTCCGACAGGTCAAATACCGCCAGCGCCAATCCCGCTCCTTCCAGCCGTTCCAGCGCGATATCCACGCCGATCTTCTCGACCGGGTTGTCCGTTTCCCGAATTCCCGCCGTATCCGCCAGCCGCAGCACCACGTCTCCAAGGTTTACCGTTTCTTCGACAATATCGCGGGTCGTACCGGGAATATTCGTTACGATGCTGCGGGAACAGCCGGAAAGCAGGTTCATCAGCGTCGATTTCCCGACATTCGGTTTACCGATGATCACCGTGTCGACCCCTTCCCGGATCAGCCGGCCACGATCAAAGTTTTGCAGCAGGCTGCTCAGTTTTCCAAGGCTCTCTTTGCATATGCGCAGAATATCATCCTCGGTCAGCTCGTCGACATCCTCCTCCGGGTAATCAATATAGGCCGCCAGATGGGCGCTGACCGCCAACAGATCCTCGGTAATTCCCTTGATCTTGCGGTACAGGGCGCCGTCCATGGCGCTTTTGGCAGTGCGAAGGCTGTGCTCAGAACCGGCGCTGATCAGATCCGCCACCGCTTCGGCCTGGGTTAGGGACATTTTCCCGTTCAGGAACGCACGACGGGTAAATTCACCCGGCCCGGCCAGCCGGGCACCGCTGTCCAGGACGGCCCGGAGCACCTTCCGTGTCACCAATAGGCCTCCATGACAGGATATCTCGACAACATCCTCGCCGGTATAGCTGTGGGGCGCACGGAAAACGGTTGCAACGCCGTCATCTAAGGTTTCTGCTGCGTTGCCGCAGCGGATATGGCCATAGGCGGCGGTATATCCTTTGTAGGAAGAAATTGCCTTTCCGGAAACCGGCGTGAAAATCCGGTCGGCTATGGAAAAGGCTTCGCTGCCGGACAGGCGGATGATGCTGATGCCGCCGACTGCGTTCGGGGTTGCGATGGCTGCAATCGTCTCCCGCATGGGATCACTCCTTCTTTTGACAAAGATTCTCATACAAGGGGCACAAAACAGGGAACCATAAAATGTGCCGGATGGATCAAAATCCTTTGGATGGGACAGATAAGCTGAAACGTTTTCTGTTATTATAACGCATAATTCGGTTTTTGAACAGAGGGGAGGATAGATGAAAACGGGGATGATGAGATTCTTCGGCTGCGCCTCAGAATGACAGATCGGAGGGTCGGTTAACAACTGACAGGAGAGAATATCAAGATATGGAACGTTATTTTGCCGCACCTCATATGGCAAACAAGCATATTACTGCAAAAACGGCTGAACAGTTTTCGCGCTCCGCTGCCCCGGCGCGACCACTCAGTTACCGAATTTAACGAAAGAGTTTGTCGGCACGCGAACGACCAACGCGAAATCAGTGCAGGCTGTGCTTGCCCCGGCGCGACTACTCAGTTTATGATTTTCACAAAAGAGTTCGTCGGCACGCGGACGACCAACACGGACAAAAAATTTTGCCAAGCTAGTAACAAACCTCTCCCGCAGGGAACAAAGTATCGAAGACTGTTGAGCTTCGTTTTGCCGCGTCCGCATACGGCGTGCGGACGTTTTCCTACGGAAAAAACGGCAGAACAGGTTTTTCACTCTGCTGCCCGGCGCGACCACTCAGTTACCGAATTTAACGAAAGAGTTCGTCGGCACGCGAACGACCAACGCGGACAAAAAATTTTGCCAAGCTAGTAACAAACCTCTCCCGCGGGGAACAAAGTATCGAAGACTGTGAGCCTGTCGAACAGTCTCACGCGTTATCCCGCGTGAGACACGGCCGCGGCGGACAAAAAAGTTTTTGCCAAGCTTTTTTCAAAAAGCTTGAAAAGCGGGAAACAGCCCGTTTCTAAAGGAAGAACGGGCTGTTATTTGAGAAGTATGGGGCTGTATGAGATTACAGCTCAATTTTGCCGTAGAGCTTAAACTCATCGTCCAGCTTCTTGGCTTCACGACGGACAGGCTCTTTGGGAGCGGTTTCCTTGGGGGCTGCGTCTTCGCCTTCGGAACGAGTGTAATGCTCGCTGCGTTCCGGACGATCGGAGCGGTCCCGCCTGGGGCCTCTGCCATCCCGTCTGGGAGGACGGCCACCGCGTCCGCGTCCACGGTCAGTGCCTTCTACTCTGGTGGGCTTGATGATAACCTTGCGGTTGGGTTCCTCGCCGGTAGACTTGGAAGTAACGCCCTCAATGTCGGTGATTACCGCATGGATAATCCTTCTTTCGTAGGGGTTCATCGGCTCCAGCGCTACGGGACGTCCGGTCTTGAGCGCTTTCTTGGCCATCCGGGCTGCCAGCGCACGCAGGGTTTCTTCCCGTTTCTCACGGTAATTGCCGGCGTTCATTGTAAAGCGGACATAATCACCTTCCCGCCGTCTGAGACGGTTGGCAACCAGGCAGACCAGATACTGGAGGGAATCCAGCGTCTCGCCGCGCTTGCCGATTACAGAACCGATCGACTCGCCGTTCAAATGGATAATCACCGTGCGGTCCTCCGCCTTGGTAAACTCCATCGTAACGTCCCCTGCACCCATCTTTTCAAAGATCTCGGTAAGGTAGGCTCTTGCAATCTCAATCTTCGGCTCGATATCTTCCAGTTCCTCCGCACTGAGCTGCGGTTCAACAGGCTGTTCCGCAGCAGCAGGCGCCGCAGGAGCAGCCGGAGCAGCGGGAGCAGCCGGAACGGAAGGAGCCGCTTCCTGTACAACAGGGGCCGTTGCCTTCGGTGCTGCCGGGGGAACCGGTTTGGCCGCCTCTTTCTTGAGAGCAGGCTTTTCCGGAGCGGCCGGCTTTTTCGGAGCAGGCGTCCGGGGCACCGGGGCCGGGGGAGCAGGCTTTACAACCGGTTCCGGATCCTCTACCGTAACCTTCACCTGGGCCTGCTGCTTGATCTTGCCGAAAAGTCCTTTTTTGGGAAGCTTTAATACTTCACGGGATGATATCTCGTCGGGGGCAACGCCAAGCTCCTGGCAAGCAAGCTCGAAAGCTTCCTCGACCGTATTGGCCGATGCAATATATTCACGAGTCATGATATTTAACCTCCTGATTCGTTTCAACCATCAGAAACATTGTCTGCGCCCACTGTCCCCTAACAAAGAGCAGAGGGCTTGTACAGGATCCTGCCAAGCTATCCGGCAGCTTACATCAGATCCTGATCGGTCACTTCGATGTATTCTTCACCGTATTTTTCCGCGTCTCGTTTCCTGGCTTCGGCAAGGCGCTTCCGGTTCAGTTCCTTAGAGGTCATATAGGCCTCCGCTGCCTTCTGCGCATCGGGCGTTGCAGGCTGCTTCCGTTTGGCTTCAGCCGCCGCTGCCCTCTCCTCCTCAATTTCCTCGGGGAGTTTCTTGCCGCCGTTGCGTTTCTTGCGCTCCTCACGTTCCCGTTTCTTCTGTTCCTCGACCTGACGGACCTGTTCTTCGTACTCCGCTTTGTATTTGGCGGGAGAGTAGAATGTGTTCAGGATAATCGTCTGAACAATCGCAAACAGGTTGCTGATAATCCAGTAGATACCGACGCCGCAGGGAACCGAGAAGGCAATCCACAAGGACATGACCGGCATCAAATACATCATGTATTTCATTGCGCCCTTCTGCTGATCCATACCAGGAGTCAGCTTCATCGAAACAAGAGTAGTCGCCAGCGCCGTTACACCGGACAGAATCGGGATAATGACCAGGATGCTGTTCCAAGTAGGAATTGCACCGAGATAAAGCCCGAACAGGGTATAGTCAAAGTTTTGAATCTGCGTAATAATATCCGAGGAAATCGAACTGAACAAGCCGACTGTTTCCGGATTCTGGATTGCCGCAATGGCGGCCAGCTGCGCCTGTCCTACGTTTCCAAGGCTTTCCGCGTTGGCCTTTACAATATCCGTCAAGGCCGTAATCGTCGCGCTGTCCAGCCGCAGAATATGGGTCAGCGGCTCATAGACAACGTAGATGATGCCGAACAGCAAGATCATCTGGATAATCGAGCCACCGCATCCTCCCATCGGGTTATAGCCGTGCTGCTCGTACAGCTTCATCAGTTCTTCCTGCTGCTTTTCCTTATTATTGGCGTATTTATTCTGAATTTCCTGGATCTTCGGCTGAAAGACCTGCATCTTCGCGCTGGATTTCTGCTGTTTGATCGAAAGCGGGAAAACCGCAACGCGCACCAAAACCGTAAACAAGACCAACGCGACGCCGTAGTTTTTCACGACTTTGTAAATCAGCCACATGATCCATCCAAGGGGATAGCCAAGTATACTCATTAGGGTGATTCCTTTCTCAAAGCCCTTGCTGCCCCAGTTGATATGCAATTGTAAGGCGTCCGGGGCAGCATGCTTCTGAACGCCCGATGGTGCCAAATCCCGTACCGATAAGGTACGTCACTCCATTCCGTCTATATCTACAAACGGTTTTACCGGCCTGTTTTGACGCGGTGCGCCCTTTGCGCGGCGCGGAAAAAGCGTAAACCTTTCCGGAACCGGGTCAATCCCGCCCTGAAACAGCGGGTTGCAGCGCAAAATCCGCAATAGCCCAAGCCAAAGCCCCTTTACCGCGCCAAAACGTTCCACCGCCCCCAGCGTATAGCTGGAACAGGTCGGATAAAAACGGCAGCAAGGCTTTCCCTTCAGCTTCGACAGATGCCTTTGATAAAACCGGATGAAAGATACCGCAAGATGTTTGATCATTTCATCGCTGCCCCTTCCTAAAAACGGCCGATATGCTGGGCATGATGGGACTACAATAAATCCGCTGCTTATCCGTTTTCCGTTTCCTGCTTAGGCTTAGACGGGAAACTGCCGGGCGTGCGGACGGCCGGAGAAGAAGAAAGCCCCTTCAGGCACTTTCTCATCACGGCAGCGACCTGGTAAGATTTGGCTGTCAGGATTTTTTCGCGGGCTACAAATACGTAATCCTTCCCGGGAAGGACATCCGCCTGTACCGACCGGAAGGCTGCCCGCAAAAGCCTGCGCGCGCGGTTGCGGTGAACCGCGTTGCCCAGCTTCTTGGATGTCGTAATGCCGTAGCGGACAAGGCCGCGCTGACCGCGCACCATATAACAGATAAAGTAAGGGGCCGCCTTACTTTTGCCCTGATAATACGCGTGCCGGAACTCCTTATTCAGGGTCAGCGTCTGCGGCTCTTTTGGGGACGACTCGTTCAGAGTCCGATCTTTGTTCATAATCAATGACCATCCCTTCATTTTTCCCGTGAAAACAAACTGCCGCCTCCGCAGCGCCCGTTTTGAAGCGCCAGCAGAGCGCGGCAAGTGTTTTTATTACAGAAAAAACAGATACAACAGGGGACGGACAGAAACCGCTGATCCTGTATCAGTAGGTCAGTCTTGCTCTGCCGCGGTCACGTCTGCGCTTCAGAACCTTGCGGCCGTTTGCAGTCGCCATTCTCTTTCTAAAGCCATGGACTTTTTTTCTGTGCAGTTTCTTAGGCTGGTACGTTCTCTTCATTGCATATGCCTCCTTTTAGCTGATCGATAATTCCAGTTTCCGCGCTGCCGGCCGCAAGCTCCGGCCATGACGATTCAGAAGTATAAGTGGTACGTCGCAGCACCGCGCCCAGGTATTCCGCACTTTGCCTCGAAATACGGTTTACAAGGGCTACAAAAGCGAAAACTCTCAATTTGATAGTATAATGGATAAAGTGGGAGCTTGTCAACTGTTTTTTCGTAAATTCTTCTTTCAAAGGGCAAAAAAAGGTCCCGATAAGTCTTTGTCGCCGTTTTCCTGCTGGAGGATTCCAGCCGGCTGATGGAAAATATATTCAATTAAATTGTCTTTATTTATGATAAATGCTTTATTAGATATGCGTAATGTTATATAGTCTGTCCTTTTCCCATTTGGGTCAAAGGAGAATTGTGTGCAGCGCGCGTACATTTGGGACGTCAAGTCATACGATTTTTTCACTTAAAGTAATGTGGAAAACTTGCTTGCAAAATAAATTTGTGCTATAATGTTTTTTAGATTGCGGTGAATATATTTTTCACTATCCTGTGAAATAAAGAAAGCTTACGGCGCCGTTTCACTTTCCCACCTGATGCGCAGGCACCCGCTTTTCACCGGATGTGAAGACGAGACATCTCGGTAAACGCAGGAAAAATATACCTTCCGCCGTATTTTTTTCACATTTGAATCAACTGCCGGCTGCGGCGAATGGTCAGTTCGCGGAGTCCATTTTCTTTTCTATCTATTTTCCACACAGACGGTAGAAGCTTTTATGTCAAAGGAGGGACGTTTTCCCAATGGAGTCCTTCTCCGAAGTGTTTAACATTGTCAAAAGCAGTATCCATGAAAACCTTTCGGACGCTGCGTACAAGCTCTGGATCGAACCGATCCAAGCGGTTGGCTTGCAGGATAATGTGGTAACGCTGATGGCGCCGACCGCTTTCCATTGCAGCACCTTACAGCATAATTACCAAACCCGTATCAAAGACGCGCTGGACGAAGTGATGGGTTTTGACGTCGAAATCCGTTTTATCTCCGCGGACCAGATGGAGGAGCCAAGGAAACCCGTTCAAAAGGCCGATGAAGCTGCCTTTTCTTCCGAAACCGCCCCCGATTTTGGGGACCGCGCGGTTTCCGGCAGCGCCCCGGCTGTACCGGAAAAGGAGCCGCCGGCAAAAACGGATCGAATCCTGGAACAGACCAATCAAAACGGGGACTACGCCTATACATTTGAAAACTTTATCGTCGGCAGCCGCAATGAATTTGCCTATACAGCCTGCAAATCCATTGCAACCGCCAATTTTAACGCGCCCAAACCGTATAATCCCCTGTTTATCTATGGGCCAAGCGGGCTGGGGAAGACGCATCTGCTGATGGCCATCAAATATGAGGTCGAAAAGCGTAACCCCAATCTCAATATCGTTTTTACGAACAGCGAAAATTTCACCAACGACGTCATTTCCCATCTGGCCCCCAATAAGAGTATGGAGGACCTGCGGAAGGCATACCGGAATGCGGATTTTCTGCTGATTGACGATATCCAATTCCTATCCGGCAAGGATTCCACGCAGGAAGAATTCTTCCACACTTTTAACGATTTATATCAACATAATAAGCAAATCGTCATTACTTCCGACCGTCCGCCGAAAGACATCCAGATCATTACTGACCGTTTAAAAACCCGTTTCGAATCGGGACTGCTGGCGGACATCTCGCCGCCAGATATCGAAACCAGGATTGCGATTATCAAACGGAAAGCCGAGCTTTTGGGACTGGATATCCCGGACGATATCGTCAATTACATCGCCAATAAGCTGAAAAGCAATATCCGGCAGCTGGAGGGCGCGGTTAAGAAACTCAACGTCAATAAAATGCTGACCCATGAGCCGATTACCATGCCCCACGCCCAGAGCGTGATCCGCGAAATCCTCAACGACGAGCAGCCGCTTCCGGTCACCGTCGAAAAGATTATCGAAGAGGTCGGGCGCACCTTCGACGTATCGCCGGAGGATATCCGCTCCAACAAACGCAGCGGCCCGATCTCCAACGCCCGCCAAATTGCGATTTATATTGTAAGGGAAATTACGCAAATCCCGATGAAGCAAATCGGACAAGAATTCGGCAACCGCGACCATACGACGATTGTGTATACCCTCAAAAAGGTGCAGGAGACGATGAAGACCAATCCGCATGAGCGCGGCATCATCGAAGACCTGATCCGCAATATCCGCGCAAAATGACAATTTTCAACAGCGTGCCGGTGAAAAAAGAATGGGCTGTGGCTTGAGAAAAACCGAACTATTTTTCTCTATTCCCTCAAATTCACAGCCTGTCTTTTTCGGTTTTCCTGTTAAAATAAGAGGCTGGATCATTTTAAACGAGGGCGCCGTATAGAAAGACAATTTTCCGTCCACACTTTGTGAAAAAGCATTGGTTTTCATTTCCACATCTGTGCACCTTTTTCGACAGCTTAAAACCGGAAGCCTTTTTGTTCTCAACTTTTCCAATTTTATTTAAGGCCGGGCACTGGAATAAAATCCCGTTTCCGGATATTTCCTGAGATGTACCCGAAAACCCAAGCATTTTGGGCCTTCGCGGCCTTGACAAAGCTGTAAAAAAAGGAGAGAATTCCGGCAAACTCACTTTTTCACGCCCCCTACTACGACTACTATTTATTTCTATTATTTCTATTTGTTTTTTCTATAATATAAATATACACGCCCTCCTTACGAGCAAACGAACAGAATTGCAATTTACTTCTGCAGACTTGCAAGTACGACACAAAACGTTACAGTAGGCGATAGAAAGGATCTGCTATGAAATTTACCTGCGATAAAGCTGCCCTTTGCGAAGCTGTGAACAGCGTATCTCCCGCTGTATCGGCAAAATCCACCCTGGTAGCTTTGGAATGTATTCTCCTTACCGTTCAGGGCGAAACCCTGACGGTGGTAGGATATAATACCGAACTAGGCATCACCAAAACGGTAGACGTTTCCGCTGCCGAAAACGGAAGCGTTCTCATCAACGCCCGGTTATTCAGCGAGATTATCAATAAAATGCCGGCGGGACCGCTCCATCTGTCGGTGGATGAAAAGCTGTTGATCATGATTACCGGCGGCAGCGCACAGTTTACAATTATCGGGATGAGCGCGGAGGAATATCCGGAAATCCCAGCAATTGATTCGGAGCGCAGCTTTGAAATCGAAAACAGCATGCTGCGCAGCATGATTTCCGAAACCCTGTTTGCCGTATCCCAGGATACCGCTTTCCCGGCCTTAACCGGTACGCTGTTTGAAGGGAAGGACGGGGTATTGTACCTCGTTTCGGTCGACGGCAAACGTTTGGCCCTGCGCAAGGAAAATGCCGGGCGCATCGAAAACTTCAAGTTTATTGTGCCCGGGAAGACCTTGTCGGAATTCATGAAGCTTTCCGCCCGGTTTACTTCCGATCAGGAAGACGGCAGCCTGCCGGTATCCATCGGGGTTGGAAGCCGCCATATTCTTTTCTCCTGCTGCGGGTTCACGATGATTTCCAGGCTTTTGGAAGGGGATTTCATCGATTACGGCGTTGCGATTCCCGGAAAAGGGACGACGACCGCGATTGTCTCGACCAGGGCTTTTATGGACAGCATTTCCCGCGCATCAATTATCATCAGCGAAAAGGTCAAAAATCCGATCCGGACAACCTTCGACGCAGATACAAAGACGATCCAGGTCGCCTGTGAAACCAGTCTCGGCAAGATAGACGACCAGATCCCGGCTGATATCAGCGGAAATACAATCCGGATTGGCTTTAACGACCGGTATATGATTGACGCCCTGAAGGCCAGCGGGGAAGACCAGGTCCTGCTGGAGCTGGGTTCAACCCTCTCTCCGATTAAGATCATGCCGTTGGAAGGCGACAGCTTTACCTTCCTCGTCATGCCGATGAGGCTTAAAGATGACCGTTAAGTACGTAAAACTGAAAACCTTGTGGATTCGGCTGGACCAGCTGCTCAAATACGCGGGACTGGCCGAAAGCGGAGGACAGGCCAAAGAGATGATTCTCGGCGAGGAGGTCCGGTTAAACGGGGAGCTTTGCCTGAGCCGGGGAAAAAAGATTTTTCCCGGGGATATCGTAACCCTGTCCGGGGTCGAAATAATTGTAAAAGGGTAAGAGAAATATGCGGATTACCCAGCTGGAACTGGAAAATTTCCGGAATATCGCCGCCGCGCAGCTTTCGCCCTGTGAAGGCGTAAACGTCATTTACGGCGCCAATGCCCAAGGAAAAACCAACCTTTTGGAGGCAATCTGGCTTTGCAGCGGCAACCGCAGCTTTCGCGGGGCCAGAGAAAACCAGATGGCCCGGTTTGGCGAGAAGATTTTCCGGGTACGGCTGTCCTTTGCCGACCGGGAACGGGAGCAGCGGATCACCTATGATTCCGGGGGCGACAAAAGAAGGATCCTGCTCAACCGGATGCCGCTGCGGAGCGCATCGGAGCTGACGGGGGAATTTACCTGCGTTGTATTCCATCCGGAAGACCTGTCTCTGGTAAAAGAAGGCCCTGCCGACCGGCGGGGGTTTCTGGATATTGCCATCAGCCAGATTAAGCCGGTTTATGGCCGGTATATTTCCCAGTATGAGGGCGTGTTGGAGCAGCGAAACGCTTTGCTGAAGCAGATTGGAAAAAACGGGACTTCTCTGCGGACGGCCCAGGATATGCTTTCGATCTGGGATGAACAGCTGTGTAAAATCGGCACGGCAATCGCGATCCTGCGGCAGGATTACCTGAGCAAGCTTTCCGCTTTATCCGAAACGGTATACCGCGGCTTTACCGGGGATCGGGAAACCTTTTCTCTTTCGTATGAATCCTCGGTATTTCCAAAGGGTGTGCCGCTGCAGGTTTATTCAGAAGAGCTGATCTGCCTTTACCGGGAAAAGCTTGCCGGCCATCTGGAAGATGATATCCGGCTGCATTTTACCGGGGTCGGAATCCACCGGGACGACCTGGATATCGCGGTAAACGGGATTTCGGCCAGGCTGTACGGATCCCAGGGACAGCAGCGCAGCTGTGCGATCGCCCTGAAGATCGGGGAAGCGATGCTGCTGAAAGGGGTGACCGGGGAAAATCCGGTGATCCTTTTAGACGACGTCATGAGCGAACTGGACCCCGGAAGGCAGGATTACCTCCTCAACCGGATCCAGGGGTTCCAGGTTTTTATCACCTGCTGCGATGCGGCGAGTTCGCTGCGGATGGCGGGGGGCAGGATCTTCGAGGTCGAAGCGGGGCGGTTTACCCCTGTCACCAGAGAAGAACTGGAGCAGAAAAACACGTTTACCGAAACCCCTCCCCAACAGGAATCATGATGAAAACCTTTACGGAGAGTTGACGGACGCGCAGAGCGTCCGGGCAATGACTTTTGGACAGCTGACGGAGAGCGTGACAGGAAAGTTTCGCCAGGCCTTTTCAAAGGCCGACAGGAATCATGATGAAAATCTTCCCGGAGAGTCGACGGACGCGCAGAGCGTCCGGGCAATGACTTTTGGGCAGCTGACGGAAAGCAGGACAAGAAAGTTTCGCCAGGCCTTTTCAAAGGCCGACAGGAGGTGCTTCATGTATTTACATATCGGAAGTGAGACGATTGTTTCCAAGAAAAACCTGATCGGCATCTTTGATTTGGACAATACGTCTGTTTCTAAGTTTACACGGGAGTTTCTGCGCAGCCGGCAGCAAAAGGGCGCTGTTATTACGGTGGCGGAAGACATTCCGAAATCTTTTGTGGTCTGCGTGCCGCCGACTAACGGGCTGCTGCACGGGCCGCAAAACGGGAAGGGAAAGATAAACGGGCTTTTGTCCGCAAGAGAAACCATCTACCTTTCCCAGCTGGCCGCATCGACCCTCCGGAGGAGAGCCGGACAAAACGCGGGCAGCCTGCCGGAGGACTGATCCGGCTGAACAGGCGGCCTTTGCGCGTACGGCTTTTACAAAACGTATTGCCGCAGGCGCAGAGATCGCCGCACTTTGTCCGCATAGAAAAACTGCTCGGGCGCTGAAGACTGCAGGCCGAAACAATGGGCCTTTGATGCGGACACGTGTACGATGCTTATCATAAAAACAGGGTGGAATTTTTTCGTCCGCCCACCCTTTTTCTGGTACGGAGGAATTATGGCACAAGAACAAAAGATCAATGAAAATCAATACGATGAAACCCAAATTCAGGTGCTGGAGGGCTTGGAGGCAGTCCGCAAACGTCCGGGTATGTATATCGGCTCGACCAGCTCCAGCGGTCTGCATCATCTGGTCAAGGAAATCGTCGACAACGCCATCGACGAGGCCCTCGCCGGTTACTGCGACCGGATTGTCGTGGATATCCTGCCGGAAAACGCCATCCGGGTTGTGGATAACGGACGCGGTATCCCGGTCGGCATCCACCCCAAAGAAGGAATCTCGGCGGCAACGGTCGCGTATACCATCCTGCACGCCGGCGGTAAATTCGGAGGAGGCGGCTATAAGGTCTCCGGCGGGCTGCACGGCGTCGGCGCGTCGGTTGTCAACGCGCTGTCCGAATGGCTGGACCTGACAATCCGCGAGAACGGCAGCGTATATTATCAGCATTTCCACGACGGCGGCAAATATGACGAAGAAATGAAAGTTATCGGTGAAATGAAAGAGGGAGAATCGACCGGTACCACGGTTGTCTTTAAACCGGATCCGACAATTTTCCCGGACACCGAGTACGATTATGAAACGCTGCTGACCGATCTGCGGGAGCAGGCTTTCCTAAATGCCGGTGTGCGCATTATCCTGACTGACCTGCGGGAAGAAGAAGACGGCAAGCCGATCCGACAGGATGATATGCGGTATGAGGGCGGTATCAGTTCCTTCGTTGAGCATCTGAACCAGTCTAAGAACCCGCTCCACGAAAAGCCCATCCACTTAACCCGTGAGGAAAAAGGGATGATCGCAGAGGTGGCGCTGCAGTATACCGACTCGTATACGGAAATCGTCAAATCCTTCGCCAATAACGTCCATACGATGGACGGCGGCACCCATGAAACCGGGTTTAAAAACGCCTTGACCCGTGTCTTTAACGACTACGGGAAAGAAAAAAAGCTGATGAAGGACGGCGATTTGAGCCTGACCGGGGACGATGTCCGGGAGGGCATGACCGCTATCCTCAGCGTAAAGCTGCCGGAATGTGAATTTGAAGGGCAGACAAAGACCAAGCTCGGCAATACCGAGGCTAGAACCCTTACCGATAAGATGGTCTATGAGGGGTTGTTTACCTACTTCGAAGAAAACCCGGCGGTTGCAAAGGCAATCTTTGAAAAGGCAATCGCCGCCCAAAAGGCAAGAGAGGCGGCCAGACGCGCCCGCGACCTGACCCGGAGAAAATCGGTTCTGGAATCGGTCGGCCTTCCCGGAAAGCTTGCGGACTGCACCTTTAAAGATAATACGATTACCGAAATTTATATCGTCGAGGGCGACTCCGCAGGCGGTTCCGCTAAAGAAGGGCGGGACAGACGGTTCCAGGCAATTCTGCCGCTGTGGGGCAAGATGCTCAACGTCGAAAAGGCAAGAGAAGAAAAGGTATACGGCAATGAAAAGCTGATGCCGGTCGTCACAGCCCTGGGCTGCGGGATCGGAAAGGATATCGATCTTTCTAAGCTGCGGTACGGCAAGGTTATCATCATGGCCGATGCCGATGTCGACGGCTCCCATATCCGGATGCTGCTTTTGACCTTCTTCTTCCGGTTTATGCGCCCGCTGATCGAAGAAGGCCACGTCTACTTCGCCCAGCCGCCGCTGTATAAGCTTTCCCGCGGCAAACGGGTGGAATATGTCTATGTCGAGGGGCAGCAGATCAAGGTCCTCGAAGAAATGTCGGAGAGCGGCAAGTATAAAGTCGATATCCAGCGGTATAAAGGCCTGGGCGAGATGGACCCGATCCAGTTGTGGGAGACAACGATGGATCCCAACAACCGGACGATCGTAAAGGTCGAACTGGTGGATGCCGCTCAGGCGGACGCGACCATTACGATGCTGATGGGCGATAAGGTCGAACCCCGTAAGGAGTTCATCGAAAGACACGCCCGCGATGCAAGGCTGGATGTATAATAATTTGCACGCGGTACACATACATTTTTTTAAAACATACGCATACCTTAATGTTCATTTCACTGCAAAGGAAGTGTAACCTTGAACGAACAGCAAAACGAAAGACAAGATCATTTTAACGAGCGTGAGAAGGCAGAAAAAGCCTTTGCAGCAGAGCATACATCCGACCCCCAGGCGGAAAGGGCTGAACCAACCGAAAATTCCGATGCGCCGACAGGCAAGACCCGCCTGGTGACGGATCAGGGGCTGACGGCGGATGAGTACAGCGTGTCGGATCCGTGGATCGATTCCAAACGCCTCTCCGAAGAGGAAGAAGATGAGCTTTCCGGTATTCTGATTGAGTACGATATGAAGCGGGAAGAAATCGTCCCGGCGATGAAGGCGTTTCAGAAGAAAGTCTCTTTCCGCAAAAATATGCTGTATACGGTCGTTTTGACGGCCTTGGCGGTATTGTACTATTACCAGGTATGGAATCGGCCGGACTATGATTTGGGAAAGGTTTTGGGCAGCCTTTGTCTGCTGGTGATATTGCTGATCTGGTATCTGCCCGGTCGGCATATTAAATCTACCGTGCAGGCGATTGAGAGCGACCCGATGACCTACCGGCTGGAAATCTCGGATGTGGGAATCCTGATTTTGGAAAACGGCGGGAAATATCTGGTGCGGTATTCGACCCAGTCTGTGTCGGTGATCGAGCTGCCGAACGTCTTTACCGTCTGCGTCAGCAAGGAAAAGGTGTTTATCATCCCGAAGCGCTGTGTCCCAGAGGACCAGATGGATGAGGTAAGGAGACGGATGCAGGAAGGGCTTCGGGACCGGTATGTTGTGAAAGACCAATAAGGCTGTTTTCTTGTGCCGCCCTGAACGAAGGAAAGAATCGAAAGGGACGGATAGCCGGGAAAAAGCAATATAAACCCGGATAAAAAGGCAATGTAGTCCCGGGCGGCCGCAAGGGGCGCCTATAGATTCGCTGGCAGGATTCTTCGGCTGCGCTTTAGAATGACAATGAGGGACGGCGGGATAAGAGCCAAAACAGAGTACGAAAACTGTTTCGGAAATCTAAAGCGGGCCGATGTGGTCATCGGCCCCTACAAGAATCAGGCAGCTTCACATATTATTCCGTGTGAGACATGGCTGCGGCGGATAAGAATTTCTTTGTCCAGATCATAACGGCAGAATAGTTTTATCATTTCGCTGCCCGGCGCAATCACTCAGGTTATGAGTTTCACGAAAGAGTCCGTCGGCACGCGGACGACCAACGCGAACCAAAAGTTTTTGCTAAGCTAGTTACAAATTTTACCCGCGGGGAATAAGGCATCGAAGACTGTGAGCCTGTCGAACAGTCTCAAGCGTTATCCCGCGTGAGACACGGCCGCGGCGAACTAAAAGTTTTTGCCAAGCTTTTTTCAAAAAGCTTGGGAAGGGAGAAAATATGGAGAATGAGGTAATAAATCTGGAGGGTACGGTTGTAAAGATTGCCGATCTGAATAAAGAAATGCGGAAATCGTTCATTGACTATTCGATGTCGGTTATTGTACAGCGTGCCCTTCCGGATGTAAGGGACGGATTAAAGCCTGTCCATAGAAGAATCATTTATACAATGCATGAGGACGGTTTGACGCCGGATAAGCCTTTCCGTAAGTGCGCTACGGCGGTCGGCGACGTGCTTGGCCGGTACCATCCTCACGGCGACGCGTCGGTTTATGACGCGCTGGTCCGGCTGGCGCAGAGCTTCTCAATGCGGTATGTGCTGGTCGACGGCCACGGCAACTTTGGCTCTATTGACGGCGACCCGCCTGCTGCTTACCGTTATACCGAAGCGAGAATGAGCAAAATTGCGCAGTATATGGTGGCTGATATCGGCAAGGATACAATCGATTGGTCTTCCAACTTCGACGATACCCGGAAGGAGCCGAAGGTGCTGCCTTCGCGGTATCCAAACCTTTTGGTAAACGGTTCCTCCGGCATCGCGGTCGGTATGGCGACCAATATCCCGCCGCACAATATGGGCGAGGTCTGCGACGCGATTGATGCACTCATTGATAACCCAGATTTGGATTTGGACGGGCTGATGAAATATATCAAAGGCCCGGATTTCCCGACCGGCGGGATTATTATGGGCAGGAGCGGGATCCGCAGCGCCTACGGCACCGGCAGAGGAAAGCTCACCGTCCGCGCAAAGGCGGAAATCGAGGAGGATTCCCGCGGGCGCAGCGCGATTGTCGTCACCGAGATCCCGTATATGGTCAATAAGACCCGGATTATCGAAGGAATCGCCGATCTGGTCAAAGAAAAACGGATTGAGGGCATTTCCTATATCCGCGACGAGTCCGACCGGGACGGGATGCGGATTGTCTTTGAAATCAAACGGGACGCGTCTCCTCAGATCGTCCTCAATCAGCTTTACCACTACTCGCTGCTCCAGGATACCTTCGGGGTTATTATGCTGGCGCTGGTCGACGATCAGCCGAGAATCTTGACGCTGAAGGAAATGCTGGAATATTACATCAAATTCCAGGGAGAGGTTATCACCCGCAGGACGCAGTACGACCTCAAAAAGGCGTCTGACCGTGCCCATGTCCTGGAGGGCCTGCGCCGGGCGGTCGATATTGTCGACGAGATCATCACGACGATCCGCGGCTGTAAGGGCGGTATGGCGGAAGCTAAAACAGCCATCATGGACAAATTCGGCTTTGACGACCCGCAGGCCAGCGCCATTGTCGCTTATCAGCTGGGCCGTCTGGCCGGGCTGGAAATCCTCAAAATCGAGGAGGAATTGGACGAGCTGCACGCGAAGATCCATGAGTATCAGGATTTGCTGCACGATTACAGCAAGGTTATGGAAGTCTTCCGTAAGGAACTCAGAGAAATCCGCGAGAAATACAGCGACCCCCGCCGGACGGAAATCCGCGCGGTCGAAGGGGACGTCGATATCGAGGATTTGATTCCCGAAGAAGACTGCGTCGTGACCTTGACCCATTTCGGCTACGCCAAACGGCAGGCCAGCACCGCTTATAAGATTCAAAAGCGCGGCGGCAAGGGCATTTCCGGCATGAAGCAGCGGGACGAGGACTTTGTCGAGGAGATGTTTATCACCTCCAGCCACGACAAGCTTCTGTTCTTTACGAACAAAGGGCGGATGTTCAGCCTGAAGTGCTACGAGATTCCGGAAGGGAGCCGCACCGCACGGGGCACCAATATGGTTAACCTTTTGGCGCTCGGGCCGGAGGAAAAGGTCACCTCGATGATGCGGATCGATGACTTTGACCCCGATCATTACCTGGTCATGGTCACCAAGAACGGTCTGATCAAACGCACCCAGCTGGACGCCTATAAAAATATCCGCAAGTCCGGCCTGATTGCCATCGGGCTTAACGAGGAAGACGAACTGGCTTGGGTCCGGCTGACCGACGGCTCGGATGAACTCGTGATTGCGACACGGAACGGCATGGCGATCCGCTTCCACGAAAGCACCGTCCGCCCGATGAGCAGGACGGCGATGGGCGTAAAGGCAATCAGCCTAAAGCTCGGAGACGAGGTTGTCGGGATGGTCGCGGCCCGCGAGGACGCCTGCATTATGACGGTCACCGACAAGGGCCAGGGCCGCCGTACGCCGGTTTCCGATTACCCGATCCAGGGCCGAAACGGCATGGGCAAGATCAACTATAAAACGAGCGATGTAAAGGGCTATGTCTGCGGCATCAAGGTCGTCCGGGAGAATGAAGATCTGATCCTGATCAGCAACGACGGCATCATCATCCGCATTGCGGCGGCGGACGTCAACATCATGTCCCGCTATGCGACCGGCGTGCGGGTCATGCGGCTTTCGGAGAACGACCGTGTCGTAGCTTTTGCGGTGGCTGAGCACGTGGAAGAAGAAACCGAAAAGGTGGAGCCTGCGGACGCTGAGCAACAGACAGAAGCGGAAGAAGAAAACGAGGCTGTTTCGGAGGAAACGACGGATCCGGAGGCGTAATCTTCGCGGGATCTTGCCCGATTGAGCGTTTTCTGCATATAACTGCAATATATATCTAGACTGCGGGCCGGTGTGGTCATCGTCCCCTACACATTTCGATTCGTAGGGGCTGATTCCATGCCGGCCCGCCGGTTTCTGCAGAGGGCAGACGCGTTTTCCCTCCGATCCCCATGAGAAAATCTTTTGCCCATTTTGCTCGCGGAATACATTTCCCGCGTTTTTCCCGCATATGATATCCCGATTCTTGCAGCTTTGCAATTTCCGTTTCGTCCCGCCCGGCGCGGATGGAGCGGATCGAAAGGGGCGTCATAAATGGGTATTCTGAAACGAGCGGGCAGGGATGGGCATAACGGGAAGAAAATTTTGTCCCGTTTTTCTGCGGCGCTGGCAGGCATCTCTTTTCCGGGGAAAAGAAAAGACGGCGCGGATGCGGAAAAGGCGGGGCGCAGGTGGCTCAAAATCGGGCGCAGGGGGCAAAAGGTGCTGACCATTGCGACGGGAACGGTCTTGACGATCGGGTGCTGCCTGCTAGCGGAGCACTATACCGGGGATCGAAAGGCGGAAACAAGCGTAGCGGTCCTGGCAGAAAGCGGCGGGGCGGACCTTCCGGCGGAAGGAGAGAAAGGGCTGCTGATTTTGGATTACCATCAGGTGCTGCCCACCGATGAGGATGTGCAGAAGGCGATGGAGTCCGGAGAGGATGCGGCAATTCCGCTTTCCGCCTTTAAAGAAGACCTGAAATGGCTGAGCGGGCAGGGATTTGTCTTTGTGCTGCCCTCTGAGCTCAAGAAAGCGGTGCAGGGGATCGGGAGCCTGCCGGAAAAGGCGGTGCTGCTGACCTTTGACGGCGGGTACGAGAGCTTTTATACGGTTGTCTGGCCGCAGCTGCGGGAAAGCGGCGCAAAGGGCTGCGTCGGGGTCATCGGCAGCGAAGCCGACCTTTATTCCGGCAGTGTTGCCAAAGAGATCGCGACCTCACGGCTAAGCTGGAACCAGATCCGGCAGATGGATCAGTCGGACAGCGCAGAGATCGCCAGTATGGGATATGATCTCTGCCTGGATGTGCAGCAGTGGCAAAAGGATGCGGCTTCGAAACAGACCTCCGGGGGAGGCCGGCTGTCCTCCATTTTTCGTTTGCTGGGCATGAAGGACCGGAAGGAAGCCGAGACGCCGATTTCGGAAGAAAACCGGATGCTGTACCGCGCGGCGGTGCGGAAGGACGCGCTGACAATGGGGGAGAAAATACGGGAGATGCTGTATCATGAAGCGGACGCTTTTCTGCTCCCGGCCGGATGCCATGACGCGGAGGTCGATGCTTCTCTGGAGGACGCCGGTGTATCCGTTACGATGGCGGAAGGGATTTCGCCGGATGCACTGGAAAAAACGGACGGCAGTATCTGGAACAGCGTCTCCGACCATCAGAGCCTTTTTGGGATGACGCGGATTCTGCGGCCCAACGACGGCAGTTTGGAAGAATACTTTTCGGATTATCTGTCTTAAAATATACATATCGTAAAGGAGCAGGACGTGGAAAATCTCAGCAATATTTCGGTTATCAAGGATATCTGCCAGCGGTTTGGATTTTCGTTTTCCAAATCCCTGGGACAGAATTTTCTGATCAATCCCAGCGTCTGCCCACGGATTGCCGAGATGGGCGGCGCGGGGAAGGGCGTTGGCGTAATTGAGGTCGGAACCGGGTTCGGGGTACTGACCCATGAGCTGGCGAAAAGGGCGGAAAAGGTCGTCGCGATTGAACTGGACGCGCGGCTGCTACCTGTTTTGGAATATACCCTTTCGGAACACAAAAACGTGAAGGTGATCAACGCCGATGTCCTGAAAGTCGATCTCGGGGCGCTCATTCGGGAAGAATTTGCGGGGATGGAGGTCGTGGTCTGCGCAAATCTCCCCTACTATATCACCTCGCCGATTATTATGGCGCTGCTGGAACAGCGGCTGCCGGTTAAGGCAATTACGGTCATGGTGCAAAAGGAGGCGGCTGCCCGGCTCTGCGCGGCGATGCCGTCGCGGGACTGCGGGGCCGTAACGGCGGCGGTGCGGTATTACAGTGAGCCGCGCGTCCTTTTCCCGGTCAGCCGGGGCAGCTTTATGCCGGCCCCGAACGTCGATTCCTGTGTAATCCGGCTGGATGTGAAAAAGGAACTGCCGCTGTCCGGGGAGGAGGAAAAAAAGCTCTTTGCGGTGATCAAGGGCGCGTTCTCCCAAAGGCGCAAAACCTTGCAGAATACCCTCGGTTCGGTGCTTGGGGTGCCGAAAGCGGAGGTTGCGGTGGCGCTGGAGCAGATCGGGCAGAAACAGACGGCAAGGGCGGAGGAACTGTCGCTGGAGGAGTTTATCCGGCTGGCGGAGGTGCTGCCATAATGGATAAAGATGGGTTTGTATCCCTACAGCATAGATTGGAAAGCTCGCTCTGAATCGGCGGAACGGTCAAGACCGTTCCCTACAGAGATTTCCGGAAGATATATGGTAAAACCGGCCACAATCGATGTTTTCGGCAGGTATATGGTAAAACCAGCCACAATCGATATTTTCGGTAGGTATAAGGCGGAACCGTTTCCGGTACACATCTTGATCAGATCATATTTTGTAGGAAAAAGGCTTGTCTGTTCCGGCAGATTTCGAGAAGATTTCTGAAAAGTGGCAATATGCAACCATAAAAGCAAGTTGATGATGGTGGATATGAAGGGCGGGCCGATGTGGCCATCGGCCCCTACCACAAGGTGACACCAAGAAAATAAATCAAAATTCTGTTATGAGTATTGGACCCCTGAAAGGAGTTTTAAAATGGCGGATTATGTAATCAGACGCGGGACACCGGAGGACTATGCGGATATCCTCGATTTCGGAAATTATGTGTTCCAGATTGACTTTAAGGCGCTGCTTCCGAAGCTGTACGAAAACCATCCGGAACTGGCGGCCGACCATGTCCTCGTGACCGAGGAGCATGAAACGGGCGAGCGGATCAGGTCAATGGTAGGCGGCTTTAAAATCCCGCTGACGGCAGCGGGAAAGAAGCTGCTGATGCGAGGGATCGGGACGGTGTCGGTCCATCCTTACGACCGCGGGAAAGGGTACATGAAGCTGGCTATGCACAGGATAATCGAGGACGCGGAGGCGGAAGGCGCCGATCTGATCGCGCTCTCCGGCAGGAAACAGCGGTACCAGCACTACGGCTTTGAAAAATGCGCGACCCAATATGAATTTGAATTGCGGCGTTCGGTTTCCGAGCAGCTGCAGAAATATGGGGTCGAGGGAATCTGTGAGAAGGTTTCGACCGGGGCTTTTACCGTTCTGCCCGCCGCGGAGAGCAAAAATTATGCGCAGCAGTGCGGGAGGCTGTATGCGTCCCAGCCGGTCCACGCCGAGCGGGAAAATTTTGATGAGGTCGCGCGCAGCTGGCTCTCGGAAGTGAAGGTGATCCTCAAAAACGGCGCGTTTCTCGGCTATGGAGCGATCAGCAAAGGATACGGCGCCTGCGCTGTCAACGAGTTTGTTTTAAACGACTGGACGGATACGGTCCCGGCCGTGTTGGCGCTGTTTGACGCGGCGGGGGTAGAATCGGCGGAGTTTATCGCCATGCCGTTCCAACAGGAGCTGATCCACGCGCTGACGCTGATTGCTGAAAAAGGGAGCGTTTCCAGCTGCCAAGGGATCAATGTGCTTAACTATGCCTCTGTTATCGAGGGATATCTGCAGATGAAATCGGACATCTTCCCGGTTCCGGACGGACATTATGTCATCGACGTCATCGAAAAGGAAAAGACCGAAATTACCGTGCAAGGCGGACAAGTTTCGGCGAAGGCTGCTCCGGCAGATGCAGAGGCGGATATCAGGTTGCCCCATCTGCAGATGATGGACTTCCTCTTTGCGCCGACCGGGACAGCGGGGGTGCAGGGAAAACAGCCTGAACTGGAAAGAGCCTGGTTCCCGATTCCGGTGTGCTTTTCGGAACAGGATAATGTATGAGCTGGTTTACAGTCGAGCGGATAGACCGCGATACCTTCGTTATCAGCGAGTACCTTCACAGGGAGGAAACCCACTGCTATCTGCTGTGCGGGGAGGAGCGGGCCGTTTTGATTGATACGGGGCTTGGGGTTGCGAATATCCGGGAAGTTGTACATACGCTAACTAAGCTTCCGGTTTTCGTGCTGACTACCCATGTCCATTGGGACCATATCGGCGGACATCGGTATTTCCCGGAGTTTGCAGTCCATGAAGCGGAAAAGGAGTGGATTTCGGAAAAGTTCCCGCTGCCGCTCCAGGCGGTCAAAAGAGATCTTCTGCGGGAGCCGTGTCCCTTCCCGGAAGGCTTTGACCCGGAAGGGTACCGTATTTTTCAGGGGACGCCTGCGCGGATTTTGCGGGACGGGGACCGGATCGACCTGGGCGGGCGGGTCCTCACCGTTTTCCATACGCCCGGACATTCGCCGGGGCACTGCTGCTTTTACGAGCCGGAGAGGGAATACCTGTTTGCCGGGGATCTGATCTATCAAGGGACGTTGTATGCCTTTTATCCGACGACGGATCCGGTACTGTTCATGAAGTCGGTGCACCGGATGGCGGGGCTGCCGGTCCAAAGGGTCTTGCCGGGACATCATGGGCTGGACATCCGGCCGGAACTGATCCAAAAAATCGACGAAGGATTTCGGGGACTGTATGAACAGGGAAAGCTCAAACAGGGGAACGGTGCGTTTTCTTTCCCGGAGTTTCGTATCCGCATATAAGGCATGGCGGATTGCGGAGAAATTGCAGGCCGTCAAAATAGATTTTTTTTAAAAAAGTGTTGACAAATCTATAAAGCTGTGGTATCATAATAAACGTTCCGCGGGACATAAGGCTTGTCCTCACCGGGACGTTTATATGGCGGTATAGCTCAGTTGGCTAGAGCATTCGGTTCATACCCGAAGTGTCACCGGTTCGAATCCAGTTACCGCTACCATATGGCCCGTTGGTCAAGAGGTTAAGACACGGCCCTTTCACGGCTGTAACGCGAGTTCGATTCTCGCACGGGTCACCATTCAATCCAAACAGTCTTTCTG